>DASTZF010000246.1:0-14989 GCA_035764445.1 Burkholderiaceae bacterium | reverse complement strand
GTCCATCACGCAGCAGGCCGCGCCGGTGTCCGGCTCGTACAGCGTGATCAGCGACAGATGGTTAGGCAGCCCGACGCGCAGGTTGCCGTCGAAGACATTGACCACCTTGACCGCGATCCGCCGTCCCGGCTGCCACGCGAGCATCGCGAGACTGAACCCCTTGCCCGGCACGATCACCAGCGGCCGCCGCGGCGACTGCATCTGGCCGCTCTCCAGCGCGCGAAAGCCGTCTTCCAAGGCGTCCAGGAGCTGGCGCGGATCGAGGCAACGCTCGACGTCGGCCTCGCTCAACGTGCGCAGCGTGATCGGTCGTTTGCGGACCTCGAAGGCCGCCGGGTCCGGCTGGAGCCGCGGAGGGGATGGCGCCCGATTGTCGTGAGTCATCTTCAAGCATCAACGCAGGAATGAATGGCGTCATGCTCTTCGCTCCTCTCGATCGACTCAAACGCTTCGTGTTGCTGTGACTTGAGTCATGCTCAAGCGTAAGATGAGCCATGGCCCTCTCCGCGACGCTCGTCAATCAACTGCGCGCGTTCGAGGCGGTGGGCCGTCACGGCAGCTTCAAGCGCGCCGCCGACGAGCTGCACGTCACGCAGTCGGCGCTCAGTCATCACGTGAGGCACCTGGAGCAGCATCTGGGCATGGCCTTGCTGCGGCGGCTGCATCGCCGCATCGAGCTCACCGAGGAAGGCCGTCGCTTGTGCGCCGACTGCACGGCGAGCTTCGAATCACTGGAGCGTGCGGTGCGTCAGCTGCTGGCGAGCGACGCCGAAGACACCCTCACGGTCAGCATCGCACCGTACTTCTCTGCCAAGTGGCTCACCCCGCGGCTTGGGCGGTGGTGGGCACGCCATCCCCAGATCGACCTGCAGCTTCGTCACGCCTACCAGCCCGCGGACTTCCTGCACGATCGCGTCGACGCCGGCATCAGCTGGGGCCACGGTCGCTGGGACGAAGCCGAGGTCAAGCCGGTGTTGACCGGAGCATTCGTTGCCGTGTGCAGCCCGGCCATGGCACGCGAACTCGCGCCTCACAAGGGCCTGGCCGCGCTGGCCCGGCAACGGCTCTTCTGCGAGTTCGACAAGCGGCATTGGGAGCAGTGGTTCCGCAACGCCGGCGACACCGCGTCACGCAAGCTCGACGTCGTGTTGATCGACGACTCCCACGCACTGCGCCGCGCCGCCGTGGACGGTCATGGCGTGGCGCTCTTCTTTCGCGGACTGCTGCAAGAAGACCTGAACTCCGGTCAGCTGGTGCAGCTGCTCGACGTGAGTGTCGATCCCGGAGCGGCTTACTACTTCGTTCGACCCCGGGGCAGGCCGCTCGGCACCAAGCTCGCCGCCTTTCAACGCTGGCTGATGGATGAGGTGAGGCGCGCCCCGTTTGCGTGAGGAGGCACCGTCGGATGACACTTCCGCCATCGCCGCGTTGCATGCGGAGCACCGGCGTCACTTGGAGGCCCACCGCTTGGCTACGACCGCTTGGAAGAAGTCGCCTCCTGATCTCATCGAGCGCTTCACGCGTGCGTTGCCACCGCACGCGGGCCTCGTTCGCAAGCCCATGTTCGGCTATCCGGCCGCGTTCGCGAACGGGAACATGGTCTGCGGGCTGTTCCAAGACTCGGTCGTGGTTCGTCTCGGCAAGGAAGGTTCGGCGCAGGCCGTTGCTGCAGGTCACGCGCAACAGTTCATGCCGATGGCCGGGCGTCCGATGACGGGTTATGTGCTGGTCCCGGCTTCAGATGCTCAAGACCCGCGCTCGCTTGCCGCCTGGCTGCAACGGGCACTCGACTACACGCTGACGCTACCCAAGAAGCCAGCAAAACGTGCGGTCACGAAAACGGTTGCTGCCGAGCCGAAACGAAAGCGCTGAAGCCTGGTGCCAGGCCTCACAAGACGCCTGGCGTCACAGTCTGCGGCGCCGATGTGCGAGACTGCGCTGACCTTCCCTGGCGCTCAGAGGTACCCATGCGCGCATGGCTTCGCCGCAATCGCGGCTTTCTCGTGTTCCTCGTCGGCTTCGGCCTCTTCCGCACCGCCATCGCCGACTGGAACCCGATCCCGTCCGGGTCCATGCGACCCACTCTGCTGGAAGGCGACGTGGTGTGGGTCAATCGCCTTGCCTATGACGTGAAGGTGCCATTGACGAACACCTCTTTGGCGACGACGGGCGAGCCGAAGCGCGGCGACATCGTGACGTTCAGCTCACCCAAGGACGGCACCAGACTCATCAAGCGCCTCGTCGCGCTGCCCGGCGACACCGTCGAACTGCGAGACGACGTTCTCCTCGTCAACGGACAGGCTGCCGAGTACATGAACCCGTCTCATGTCAAGGAAGCGATCGGCGGCGGTCTCGTCGTCGATGCTGAGCGCGCCACCGAGGTGCTGGCGGGCAGCAGGAGGACGGTTCAGGTACTGCCTCACGTGGGCGCGAAGCGCTCCTTCGGCCCCGTCGCGGTGCCACCGAACCACTACTTCATGTTGGGCGACAATCGAGACAACAGCCTCGACTCTCGGTACATCGGGTTCGTCTCGCGCGAGTTGCTCATCGGCAGAGCCGAGCGCATCGTTGTCTCGGCGGACATCACCGGCAGCTGGCTTCCGCGCATCGAGCGCACCGCGGCCAAGCTGCAGTGAGGCCTTTCGCGGCACTGGGCGTCCTGCGGCTGGCCGCGCCAACCTGCGCACGCGGTTGAGCTCCCAACAGGCCGCCGTTGCATGGACCCAGTTCGCGCCTACTGCTCTCTCTGGTCCGAGCCCGATCCCGAGCGCCGGGCCGCGCTGTTGCGCATCTGCTGGACGGAAGACTCCGAGATCATCGGTCCCGGATACCACTTCAAGGGCGCACGGGAGGTTCTTGACGAGGTCGCGCGGTTCCAACGGGACGAGCGACGTCATCGAGCCGTTCGAACGAGCGGCTTTGACCAGCACGGCGCCTGGGTCAGGTTCACGATCGCCGTCCTCGACGCCCGCGGGCAGGTCGTCGAGCAAGGCTGGGACATCGTTGAACTTCGCCCGGACCTGAAGATCGCACGCGTCATCACCTTCTGGGGCACGCTGTCGTCGCCTTGAGCGCTCGGGCTCTCTGCCGCGGCCTCAAAGGTTAGTCCGCACAAAGCGCTGGCCCTCGCCGGCCACGCTAGAGTCTCGGCATGATCAAGGCAAAGCGCTTTCCACATGGAGCGGCCGCCGCGGTCAAGGCGCTCGAACTGGCAGTGGCCGCACCACAGGTCATTGCCCATCGCGTTTCTCGCATGGCGCTGGCCGGACCCCTACCGAGCGCCCGCGATCGAGAGGAGTTCACGCGCATGGTCGTGGAGAAACAACTCGCCTTCGGCCAGGCGTGGATGGCTTGGTCGATGGAGGCCGCTCGCCTCCAGCAGCGGCTGCTTTTCTCATGGTTTGCAGGCGCCACCCCGCATCAGCACGTCTCGCGATTGCGCAGCGGTGTTTCCCGCTTGACCCACAGCGGGATCGCGCCGATCCATCGCAAGGCGGTGGCCAACGCCAGGCGGCTGGCGCGCCCAAAGCTTCGCTGACGCGTCGGCGCCCGGCCATGTCTGCCTCGACCGCACAGCGTTAGGGCCACAGGACCATGGCGTGCTCTCGTCGATGCCTGCTTGCCGCCGGCTGCGTGTATCCCGCAGTCGCACTGGCTGTGCCGGCCGAGAGCGAAGCGCAGAGCGCATCGACTCCCACGCGAGGCGTCACCGAAGTCGACCTGTCGAGCGTTGCACAGGGAGAGCTGGCGATCGTTCAGTGGCGCGGCCGGCCCGTGTGGGTGTTGCACCGGTCGCCTGAGATGATCGAGCGACTGATGTCCCCCGATCTGCCCGCGCAGCTCGCCGACCCCGACTCCGAGCTCACGAATCCCGGACACACCCCGGGCTACGCCCGCAACGCGCTGCGTTCGATTCGCCGCGAGTACTTTCTCGGTATCGCCGCCTGCCCGCACGCCGGCTGCCAGCCTGTTGCGCGCCTCAAGGCGGGGCCACATCCCGAGCGGGCGGACAACTGGCCGGGCGGCTTCGCCTGCCAGTGCCACTTCGCCACCTTCGACCTCGCGGGCCGCGTCTTTCGCGGCAAGCCGACCAGCGAGAACATTCAAGTTCCCCGGCACATGTACCTCTCGGATTCGAGCATCGCGATCGGGCGCGACAAGGACGGCGATGCCTGACCTCGCGTCCGATTGCATGCGGCCACGCCAGGCGGCCCGCGGCTGAACTCCTGCGTCGGGCCGCACACTGTGCGCACAGCAGGCTTGCCGCCGTCGCCGTCACGCGGGCTGCGGGTTCTCGAGCTCGGCGCCGATGCGGTGCCGCTGCTGCAGCGCTTCTTCGAGGAGAACCCGCTGTACTTCCAGGTCGGCCATGGCGAACCTGCGCAGCCACACGAGGCGCACGACGAAATACATGGCGCCTTGCCCACCGGTTGGCCGCACACGAAGAAGTGGGGCATCGGCTACGCCAACGTGCAGGGCTCGCTGGTTGCGATGGCCAACATCGTGTCCGATCTTCTCGCCGCCTCGGTGTGGCACATCGGCACCTTCATCGTGGCCACCTCCAGGCACGGCAGCGGCGGTGCGCAGGTTCTCTACCGCAACCTCGAGTCCTGGGCGCGGCGCAGCGGTGCACAATGGTTTCGCCTGGGCGTCGTGCAAGGCAACGTGCGAGCCGAGCGGTTCTGGGAGCGGCAGGGCTTCACGCAAACTCGGTTGCGTCCCGGCGTCAGCATGGGCCAGCTCACCCACACGCTGCGTGTCATGATCAAGCCGCTGGCAGGAGGCAGCCGTGCCGCAGTACCTGGCGCTCGTCGAGCGCGACCGTCCGGAGGGTCCAAGTGCGGTCTAACCCTTCGCTGCATTGGGCAGGCAACGACCGGCCACGCGGCCTCCGCGCGCGGGACGCTCAAGCATCAAAGCAACGGCGATGGGCGGCCCGAGGGGAGTTCCCGCCGTGGCAGTGAAGCTCGACGAAGTCCGCAAGGTTGCCTTGGCGCTACCGGATACCACCGAGGAACCGCATCACAACTTCGGCTCGTTTCGAGTGCGCGGCAAGATCTTTGTCACCATCCCGCCAGGCGGGGAACTGCTGCACATCTTCTTGCCCGCGGAGCAGCGCGAACTCGCCCTCGCGATGGATCCTGAGTTCCTGGAGCCGGTGCACTGGGGAAGCAAGATCCTTGGCGTCCGCGCCAAGCTGCCGCTCGCCCGCAAGGCCACGGTGCTGAGCCTGGTGCGGCAGGCCTACGCGTTCAAATCCGAGCAGGCGTCCGCTGGCGGGCAGCGCTCGAATCGGCGCACGTTCAGGAGAAACGCGGCTTGACCCTTCGCGCCAACGACATGCGATACGCGACGCTTGCACCCCTCCTTGCGACGCCGCTCGCGCTCGCTGCATGCGTGTCGCCGAAGGTCGTTCACTACTACGACCAGGATTGCCAGATCATGGCGCGCAGGGTCGAGCTCGACATCACGCACGCGCAGGCAGTCGAGAGCTGCTCCAATCAGGAGTGCGTGGCACAAGCGCTTGGCGGCGTGGTGGCCTTCGCCGCCTCGGCCGTCGTGTCGGGCAGCATCGCGGTCGTGGGCAACGCTGTCTACTGGCTCGAACGCACGTCCAATTGCAAGGTCAAGTCGCCGCAGCAGGGGTAGTCGGGAGTGCGCCAAATCATCGCCCACCGTCGGCCCCAGGTCTGCATTCTCGGTAGCGCCGAGCCCGGCTCGCGCGCGTTCGAGCTTGCGGGGCAAGCCGGCGAGGCGCTCGCCGAGCTCGGTGTCACTGTCGTCAGTGGCTGCGGCAGCCCCGCAACCCGGGTCGCGGCCGAGCGTGCGATTCATGCTGGCGGCCTTGTTCTGAGCATCGTCCCTCCGGATCAGATGCCCCCAGAGGACTGGCCGGCCACGGTCGTCGTCCCCTGCGGCATGGGCGACGCCCGCAATCTCTTGATGGCACTGGCCGGCGATGCCTGCGTCGTCATCGGAGGCCGCGCCGGCACCAAATCCGAGGTGCATCTCGCGTGGCTGCACCGGCGGCCGCTGCTTCCCCTCGTCGGCTGCGGTGGCTGGTCCGATGAGCTGGAGTCCAATCCGCCCGACGAGCGAGCAAGCTCGCCGATTCTGACGTGGAGCTCGATTGCGGAGTTGCGCTCCAGGCTCGCGCAGCTGGGGTTGGCCCATGGCGTGGCTTGACGCGTCACCCACACGCCAGACGAACTTCTACCGATGCCCACCGATGCCTGCCTCCACTTTCTGTGCGGCAAAGCCGGCGCAGGAAAGAGCACGCTCGCCCGGACACTCGCCGCCGAGCATCGCTCGATCCTCATCTGCGAAGACATCTGGCTCGCCCGGCTGCTCGGCGATCAAATGAAGACCTTTGACGACTACAGGACCTATGCGCAACGCGCGCGGACCATCGTCGGGCCTCTCGTCATCGATCTGCTCGCCGCGGGGCAGAACGTCGTCTTGGACTTCCCTGCCAACACCCGAGCCACCCGGGCCTGGTTTCGCTCGCTCTACGAGGCAGCAGGCGCCTCGCATGCGCTGCATTACGTCGACGTGCCTGACCAGACCTGCCTGCAGCGCATCGACCAGCGAAACATCGAACGCCCGGAGGGATCGCATCACCTGACAGAAGAAGACTTCGCGCACGTCTCGTCGTTCTTCGAAGCACCGCAGCAAGCAGAAGGCTTCCGGATCCAACTGCACGCGGCCGTGACCGCAAGGAACACCACGATCTAAAGGGAACCCGGTGCTATCAAAGGTCTTTCCACTCTTGTCGATCGCCGTGCTGCTGTTCGCGATGGGCTTCTTCATGCTCGCATCGCCACCGCTGCTGATCCTGAAACACGATACGCCCGTCGACGGGCGCTTCATCCGCGGCTTGTTCAACGTCTACTACATCAGCGTGATGACCGTCGCGGCCGTCGCTGCCGCGGGTTGCGCCCTGATGGGGCAAGGCACGGTCGCTCTGGCGATGAGTGGCCTCTTCGTGTTCGTGTTTGCGGTGCGTTCCCGGGTGGTCTCGCAGATGGATGACTTGCGTGGCGCGATGGCTCGCGGCGAGTCAATGGCCGTACCGAGATTCCGGCGCCTGCACATCGCGGGGATGATCCTCAACGTGGCTCAGCTCGGCACCGTGGCCTGGGGCATGACGCGCCTCGCCACGTGAACCATCGCCAAGGTGAAGGCATGTGCTCGGCCGGTTCGGTGCGCGTCGGGGCCATGTCGGTGGTTCTGGTCGGCCTCTGGTCGTCATCGCTGGCCTCGACGGTAAGCGTCGCGCCCGGCCTGTACGAACTCACCGCGCAGACGCTGCTGCCCCATCTGGAAGAGAACCTGCGCGACGCCACGACGCGCTCCAGCGAGTGCCTGGGTACGCAAGAGGCTTCCGCGCTGTTTCCGCTGCTGCGTCACGAGGCCTTCGCGGGCTGCTCGCTCGTCCACGAGTCCTCAACCGAGACGGAGGCGCACTTCTCCCTGCGCTGCAGCAATCCGCAGGCCGCCACCGGTGCAGCACACTTCGCGCTGCAAGCCGGCGGATTCCAGGCGGTGCTGTACGTCAAGATGGGCGGCAAGAACATGACGCTGTCGCAACGCCTGACCGCCCCACGCCTGGGTGCGTGCTCCGGCCAGTAGCCTGGTCCTTGCGAACTCGTGCCGCACACCACACCAGACGGCTGATATCGGCGAGGCCGCATTCGGAGGCAGCATGAGTACGATCCCCAAGGCCGTTGTGAGCGAGTTCTGGCGCCTCATGGCCAGCAACGAGTTCGCGTCCGTGAAAGCGGTCCTGTCGCCGGGCCTGGTGGTCGAGTGGCCGCAATCCAACGAGCGCATTCGCGGGGCCGAGAACTTCGTGAGCGTGAACGAGCAGTACCCCACCACCGGTCGTTGGCAGTTCAAGGTCAACCGCCTGATCGCCGAAGGGAGCGTCGTCGTGACCCAGGTGAGCATCACCGACGGCAAGCAGAACGCCGAGCCCGTCTCGTTCTTCACCGTGGAGGGCGGCAAGATCACTCACCTGCTCGAATACTGGCCCGAGCCCTACGTTGCGCCAGACAATCGGCGTCACTTGACGGAACCGATGGCATGAGTCTGCTGCCGCTCCAGCCTCGGTAGCCAACCGGCAGCGCCGGCTCCGCGCGCTGCGGCGGCAGCATCCACCGACATCCGTTGTGGTCGGCATCACCCGCTTCGGAGGTTCAGCATGAAAGCTCTCCGCACTCTCGTCGTACTGACGGTGATCAACCTGGCGGCCCTCGTCTTCACCATGGCTGCGCATTTGCAGCCGGTGTTCGCGGCGGGTCCGCTGTCCGTCCTGCGAGGCAGCGGGCTCGAAATCGTCGATGCGCAGAACCGCGTCCGGGCGAGCATCAGCATTCTCCCGCCTGCGGCGACGCCGGGCGACGATGCCCCGGCGGAGACTGTGCTGCTGAGGCTCATCACGGAGCGCGGTCGACCCTCGATCAAGATCGGGTCCTCCGAGCCGGGCTCCGGCATGAGCATTGCGGGCCCCACCGGCACCAAGGACACCTACGTGATCCTTCAGGCCAAGGGAGCCGTCAGCTCGTTGAAGCTCAGGAACGAGAGCGGCGGCGAGAAGATCGTCGAGCCATAGTTGCCGTCATGGAGACCGGAGACGAAGGATGAGCCGCAGCGCACCGGTCTTCGCCGCGACGAGACGCCGCGGCTGAGCTCCGCCGTGACGCAGTCCATCGCCCTCGTGTCCGTCGTCGTCCCCGATTACGACGAAGCACTCGCCTTCTACGTTGGCACGCTGGGGTTCGAGCTCGTCGAGGACTCGTTCGTCCCCGAACAGAACAAGCGCTGGGTCGTGGTGGCCCCGCGCGGCCCGGCTGGCTGCAAGCTCCTGCTGGCACGTGCGTCGACACCGGAGCAGATCAGCCGCATCGGCAATCAGACCGGTGGCCGGGTCTTTCTTTTTCTCCACACCGACGACTTCGATCGTGACTGCGCGACATACAAGGCCAGAGGCGTCCAGTTCGTCCGCGAGCCGCAGCGGGAGCCCTACGGTAGGGTTGCGGTCTTCCGTGACCCATGGGGCAACCTGTGGGACCTTCTGCAACCCAAGCATGGCAGCGACGCCTAGCCCTTCGCTGCGCGGCTCGGCAGCGCCGCCTCAAGCCCTGGCGAGCGTGTGAGCTCCGGCATTAGGTCTCAGATGGTCGCCAGCACTGCGTTCGCCGATTTCCTGCGTGAGCAACTGGCCCCACTCGGTCGCGTGACGATGCGCCGCATGTTCGGCAAGACAGGTGTCTTCTGCGATGGCGTGATGCTGGGCATGGTGACGGAGAACACGCTGTACTTCCGAGTCGACGACCAGAATCGCGCCCTTTTCAAGGAGGCGGAGTCTGCTCCGCCACTGAACTACGTCAAGAATGGCTGCACCATCGACCTGTCGTTCTGGCGCGTGCCGGATCGATTGCTCGACGACCACGATGATCTTGTCGCCTGGGCACGTGAAGCCCTTGCCGCAGCCCATCGGGTGGCGTCCGGCAGGCAACACCCACCACCGCGCGCGCGTCAAGCGACGAGGACGCGATGAAGTCGTATCTCAACCTATACGTCGCCGAGCAGGATCGGCCAACCCATGGTTGCCGCCGTGCGGTGGCAGCTTGCCAGTGCTGGAGTTCGTCTGGCCGGACACCCGGGTGCTGAGCCGATGGGCCTAGCGGTTGGCGGCATCGCACGCGCTACAGTTGGCTGCCAGCCTGCGCAGCGCGGATGGGCTCAAACGCGAGGCCTTGAACCTCACCATGACGAGATTCGTGGCATTTCTACGCGGCGTCACCCCGATGAACGTCAAGATGCCCGAGCTGAAGGGCTGCTTCGACGCCGCGGGTTTCACCAACGTTCGAACCATCCTGTCCAGCGGCAACGTCGCCTTTGACGCGCGGGCCTCGTCGGAAGCATCGCTCGAGCGCGCGGCCGAGCAAGCGATGCAGCAAGGCTTGGGCCGCAGCTTCTACACCATTGTCCGGCCGTCGACGTACCTCGCAGAGTTGCTCGCCTCGGATCCGTACGTCACCTGCGGCATCCCAAGCCACGCCAAGCGGGTCATCAGCTTCCTGCGGGAAGCCCGCGCGCCACGCATCGAACTGCCGCTCGCCCGCGATCAAGCCTCCGTGTTCTGCCTGCTCGGCCGAGAAGCATTCACCGCCTACCTTCCAACGGACAAAGGGCCGGTCTTCATGAGGCTGATCGAGCTGGCCTTCGGGACCGACGTGACCACCCGAACCTGGGACACAGTCGCCAAGTGCGCTGCGGCATAAGCCCGAGCCACCAGGCCCCGGTCAGTGCAGGAGTCGGATGTCCGCCGCGATCGCGGACAGATCGTCGTGCAGCTGATGGTTCCGAGCCGCAAGCAGCCGCACCGTGGCGTGCGCAAACGCCTGCTCGTACAGGCCCACGTGCGCTGCCGGCACGACCTCATCGGCGTCGCCGTGGTAGAAGAACATCATCGTCGTCCCCAGCTTCGCAGCCGCCCGCAGTGGCAATTCGAAATCGGCACCCGACCAACCGCGCGGTCCGATGAACGGCGCCGACACGAGGAAGACGGCGGCGGGCCTTGGCTCGACGTCATTCAAGGCCAGGTACCGCAGCACCAGGCTGGCGCCCAGCGAGTGCCCGACCAGCACGAACCCCGCCTCGGTCGACGCCAGCTCTCTCGACAGCGTCGACGCCCACGCCGCGTACATTGGCTCGCCTTCGGCCGGCATCGCCGGGTAGCGGACGCTGTACTCGGCGCCAAGGTGCGCAGCCAGGCTCGCCACAAGCTTGGCATCAACCTCGTGCGCGCCTTCGCCGGCGCCCTGGATGAACAGCACGTCGGTCACGACAAGTCCAAACGCGGGTTGAAAGGCGCAATGGCTGGCAAGCCCCATGCCTGCCGGCGCGCGCTGCCGCTGGTGGGCTGCGACGCTGGCGCGACTGTCGGTGTGCATCACGCACTGCCGCTGCCCCTTGCTTGCCGATAGCGTCGAGTCGATCATCTCCTGCCGACGCCGCAGCACTGAACGCCATGGCCACCCAGTCGTCCGAAAAGCCCGTGAGGACCGCGAGAAAGGCCGTCACTCGGCGGGCCGCAAAAGCGGCCACGCCTCGCAACGTGGCAGCGCGATCGCCGTCGCGCAAGGGTGCAAGGCCAGCCCTCCTCGCCGGCGGCAACCCCCAGATCGCGATGGCCGATGGCCGCGCGCCCGTGCAGGCGTACATCGCGGCCATGCCGGGCTGGAAACGCGACGTCGGGCGCCGCGTCGACGCGCTCATCGTGCGCACGGTCCCCGGCGTGCGCCAGGCAGTCAAGTGGAACTCGCCCTTCTATGGCATCGAGGGCCAGGGCTGGTTCCTCAGCTTTCACTGCTTCACGAAGTACGTCAAGGTGACCTTCTTTAGCGGCACGTCACTGCGGCCGGTCCCACCCGGCGAGTCCAAGCATAGCGACGTGCGGTACCTCGACATCCACGAGGGCGAGCCGCACGACGACTCGCAACTCGCAGACTGGGTCAAGCAAGCCAGTCGATTGCCCGGCTGGGGCAAGACCTGACGATCATCCAGCCGTGACAGGCTGGCCGAGAATCGAGCATTCTGGGAGGCGTGATGCCAACGTCCAAGGTCCGATCCGCCCGCACCGTCGCGACGGCCTCGAAGTCCTCATCGGCCAAGAGGCCGGCCGCGACGAAGGCGCCCAACTCGAAGAAGAGCCAGCCGAGGGCAGCCGAAGCTGCATCCGATCTGATCGACGCGCGCATCGCCGAACTCGGCGACTGGAGAGGTGCGATGCTGTCGCGCCTGCGCGCCCTGATCAGGCAGGCAGACCCCGAAGTGACCGAGGAGTGGAAGTGGACCACTCCAGTGTGGTCGCACAGCGGGCTGATCTGCACCGGCGAGACGTACAAGAGCGTCGTGAAGATGACGTTCGCCAAGGGCGCTTCGCTGCCGGACCCGTCAAACCTCTTCAACTCGAGCCTCGACGGCAACGTCAGGCGCGCCATCGACATCCGCGAAGGCGACAAGCTGGACGAGAAAGCGCTGCACGCCTTGATCCGGGCTGCGGTGGCGTTGAACAAGTCGTCTGCGCGCAGCTAGTCCGACAAATCGCTGTGCGGCCCCACCCTCGCTAACTGTCACGAATGCGACGCGTCCTGGCGCATCGGCCTTCCGCGTCGCGTTGCACGATGGCCGCGCGTTGGAGACCTGCGCTCGAGTGCAGGCTGCTCGCGGGCGATGGCTGACTTCTTTGCGCAGCGGGTTGTCGTGGTGCATGGACTGCTGCGATTCTCGGGAACGGTCGAACGAGACCCCGCCATCGACCGCTGGCTCGACCAACAGCCGAGCGAGCTGGGCTCGATCGCGCGGACGTGGTTTGCGCGCATGCGGCAGTGCGGCGCCGACGTTCGCGAGTTGATGCACGATGGTTGCCCGGTCGCGTGCGTGGAGGACGCGCCGTTCGGGTACGTCAACGCGTTCCGAGCCCACGTCAATGTCGGCTTCTTCCATGGCGCGGCGCTGAAGGACCCGGCCGGTCTGTTGCAAGGCACCGGCAAGTCCATGCGGCACGTGAAGGCAAGGCCCGGTCTTATGCTGGATGCCTCGTCGCTCGAGGCGCTGATCACGGCCGCGTACCAGGACATCGGCGCCAGGCTGAGCGCGCTCCGGTGAGCCGAGTGAACCTGTAGCGCGCGCAGCGGAGACTGGCATGAGTGAAGCGGCTGTGTTCGAGGGCGGTTGTCTCTGCGGCGCCGTCCGCTATCGCGCCACCTCGGCGCCCGTCCGGGGCGTCATCTGTCATTGCTCGATGTGCCGCCGACACTCCGGAGCGCCGGCGCTCGCCTTCGTTCACTTTCGCCGTCAGGACTTCGAGTGGGTGCGCGGGCAGCCTGCTCGCTATCGCTCCTCCGCGTTCGCGGAGCGTGGCTTCTGCTCGGTCTGCGGAAGCACACTCAGCATGCACGAGGAGGTGCTGGCAGACCGCGTTCAGATCGCGGTGGGAAGTCTCGATCAGCCGCAGCGCGTCGGCATCGACGATCACGTCTGGACGCGGGAGCAGATCCCCTGGTTTCAAGTGGCCGATCGACTGCCACGCTTTGCTGCGAGCAGCTCTGCGGTGCCGACCCGAGCACATGATGGACGCAGCGAGACCGGCGCGTCACGAGAGGTCTGAATGAGCAATGCGATACCCGGCAGCTGCCTTTGCGGCGGCGTGCGCTTCGAGGTCGATCCGCCGTTCATCCGGGCGGGCCACTGTCACTGCTCGCGGTGTCGCAAGCATTCGGGCACGTTCGGGTTGACGCAGGCGCGTGTCAAGCGAGAGCAGTTCCGCCTGCTGAGCGGCGCCGATCTGATCCGCGTGTACGGCAAGGGCCAAGGCGCGGTCAAGGTGTTCTGTTCGGTCTGCGGCTCGAGCCTGTTCGGCGGCACATGGCCCGACGGGCCACAGGTCTCCATCCGCATGGGCACGTTCGACGCCGATCCCGGCATCCGGCCGCAGTTCCATACCTATGTCGGATCGCGTGCCGCGTGGGACGAGATCGTCGATGACCTGCCGCAGTACCACGAAGCCTGGACAGGTACCGATCTCAAGCGGTGATGCTTGCTCAGTCGAACCTGATCGTTGTCTCCGGCGGCTCGGGGACGGGGAAGTCGACGCTCTGCAAGGCGCTGCAGGAAGCGCTGCTGCCGCAGGCGTGGCTGCACTTCTCGGTCGACACCGTTCTGTACTGCCTGCCGCAGTCGACTCTCGACCGCGCCAATCGCATGAACGACTGGTCGTGCGTCGACCCCCAGCTCATCGGCAGCGCCTACGCCTGTGTGAGCGTCCTCCTGGGCGCCGGGCACAGGGTCATCTTCGACTGCGTGGTCTTCAGCGAGCGACGCGCCCGCGAGCTGCTGAACGTCTTTCAGGATCACCGTCCGATCCTGGTTGGGCTCTCCTGCTCGTGGGAAGAGATCCAGCGGCGGACGGCGGCGCGCGGTGACCGAACCCTGGCCGAAGCCGAGCTGGGCTTTCGCAACGCGGGCAAGCACCTGAAGCACGACTACACCTTCGAGACCACCCATACGCCGCCGGAGGTCATCGCGAGCCAGCTGGCCGATCGGCTGCGCGCGCGTCCCGGCGAACTCTCTTCACCCTCCAGCCCCAACGAGTGAGCAGCGCATGTCCAAGATCGACGTCGCCACCGTTCCCGCGCGCAAGGGTTCGGGCTATCCATCGCCGTTCGATGCGCCGTGCGCGGCGCGGACACGCCGCCGACTGGGCGATGCGGGCGCGCTGCGCGACTTCGGCGTCAATCTGATGACGCTGCCGCCCGGTGCTTGGTCAAGCCAACGCCACTGGCACAGTCACGAGGACGAGTTCGTCTACGTGCTCGAGGGCGAACTGAAGCTCGTCGAAGACGACGGCCCGACGGTCTTGCGCGCAGGAGAGTGCGCCGCGTTCCCGAAAGGCACCGGCAACGGCCATCACCTGATCAACGAGTCCTCGGCGGTGGCGATCTATCTGGAGGTCGGCTCGCGCAATCCGAACGACCTCACCACCTGCTCCGACATCGACATGATGAGTGCGAACGCCGACGGTCGCTTCGTGCACAAGGACGGCACGCCGTATCCGTAGCCACAGACGTGGTGTTTTCCGCTGCGAAGATCCTGCTTCCCTCTGCGATGCAAGTGCGCACGATCGATCTCTCCGAGCACGAGGCCGCGCGCCTGCTCCTGCTCGCCGGCGGCTGGCGCGATCGGTGGGTCCGGCGACGGACAACCGTGGCCGGGCTCGCCTCACATACACTTTGCCGGCATGCGTGCTTCGCTCATGGCATTGGCGCTCGGTTGCGTGTCACTGTGCGCCTGCTCAACCCGGGGTTGGCTGAATTTCGCCTACACGCAGACGACCCAGTTTTGCGGCACCGCCCACGACAGTGAGGCGCGGCGCAGTTGCATCGACACGCTGGGGGCGACGGTCGAACGGTCCATTCCG
>DASTZF010000245.1:0-23237 GCA_035764445.1 Burkholderiaceae bacterium | reverse complement strand
GTTTCTATCCGAAGTAACAACGCTTTGGAAGAGCGGATGGTCTGCTATCGGGGGGCGCGTTGACGCGCAAGCGTCCGCTTCTGGTGGCGAATTCAACCGATCGATGCAACACACTGACCACTGGGTGAGCAGAAGGAGTGTTGCAGATGAAGTACCGCACGCGCACCTACTACACGGACGCTCAGAGCGCCCTGATGTGGGAGCGATGGAAGCAAGGTTGGACGCTCCACCGGATCGCTCATCTGTTCAATCGCGCGCATACCTCGGTTCGAGGCGTTCTGGCTCAGACTGGTGGCTTCCGGCCAGCGCAACGGGGCCGCTCCGCGATCGCGTTGACGCTGGCCGAACGCGAGGAGATCTCGCGCGCGATGGCAGAAGGCCAGTCGATTCGCTGGATTGCCGCACGGCTGGGGCGAGCGCCATCGACGATCAGCCGTGAGATCAGCCGCAATGGCGGTCACGCGCAGTATCGAGCCACCGAAGCAGACCACGCCGCCTGGGATCGTGCGCTGCGGCCGAAGCTCTGCAAACTGGCTCAGGACAGAACCTTGGCACGCATCGTGGCCGACAAGCTGCGGCTGCTGTGGTCACCGCAGCAAATCGCCGGGTGGCTCAAGCATACTTACCCGCGCGACGAGAGCCATCGCGTGTCACACGAGACCATCTACCGCAGCCTGTTCATCCAGGCGCGCGGTGCGCTGAAGAAGGAGCTTCTCCAGCACTTGAGGCGCACACGTGGCATGCGTCGGTCGCGGCATCACACGCAGAAGACTGAGATTCACGGGCAGATCGTCGGTGCCGTGTCGATCAGCGAACGCCCTGCGTCGGCCGAGGATCGGGCTGTGCCAGGTCACTGGGAAGGAGATCTGATGTTCGGCGCTCACAACAGCCAGATTGCCACGCTGGTTGAGCGCCAGACGAGGTACGTCATGCTGGCCAAGGTGGCCAGCAAGGACACCGAGACGGTGGTCGACGCGTTGATCAAGAACACGCGCAAGCTGCCCCAGGAGCTGTCCAAGTCACTCACGTGGGATCGAGGCAAGGAGATGGCAGCCCACCAGCGATTCACTCTGGCCACCGACATCCAGCTCTACTTCTGTGATCCACGCAGTCCCTGGCAGCGAGGCAGCAACGAGAACACCAACGGCCTGCTCAGGCAGTACCTGCCCAAGGGCATCGACATCTCGAGCTACTCACAAGCCAAGCTCAACGCCATAGCCAGACAACTCAACGAGAGGCCAAGGAAGACACTTGGCTACCAGACGCCGGCTGAGATGTTCAGCCAATCCGTTGCGTTGACCGGTTGAATCCGCCGAGTGCTGCGGACCTAGCGTGTCCGACGTAGTCCGGGACAGCTGCGCGTCCGCTTGCGGCTGGCTCGAACTGGTATGACCCATTGCCGACTCTGGGTGGCGCGTCAAACGCTGGTGAGCTGGGACAGGCCCTTAAGATCCTTCTCGGCCAACTGGATCGCCTCGTTGATCCCGATCTGGCGCCCCTCATTCCAGGCAGTCTGGAACGACGTATCACCCATCGCTGTACGCAGTGCGGCCAAATGCCGCTGCCAGTCCCTCTCGCCGAACGGTGCCCGAATCAACGACAACCGCTCGCGCGAGGCCGCGGCTGCCGCAGCAAGCTGCACGGCAAGCCCGTTCCGAGCGCCGAGAGAGGCGAGGACGGCGCAATCCTCAAGGCAGCCGAGCAGTTCCATGCGCATCTCGAAGGTGCGAAACGCCCGCAACGACTCAATCAGGCGGGCGCCTGCCACTTCGATGGCACGATCACGCAGGTCGACCTTGGACAGCCACCACAGCGCGTTGGCTTCACCTCGCTTGTCAGCTGCCTCTCGGCTGATCGCAAGCGATCGCATGAAGCGTTCGCGTGCCCGATGTGGTGCGCCGTTTTCGACTTCCAATTGGCCTACGACCAGTTCGCACTCTGCCTCGATCTCGCGATGTTCCAGCTGCTGTGCAAGCGCCAGTGACGTCTTGACATGTGTTTGTGCCTGTGCGTCATTCCCCAACCAGATCGCGATCTGCCCCAGATGGAGCAGCACGATGGCCTCACCGAATCGGTCGCCCTGCTCGCGAAAAATCGTCAGCGCCTCTTCCTCGCCGGCCCGAGCAAGGTCGATGTCACCGGTGCGGAACCGGGCCCACGACAGGGTCGACAGCGTGGCTGCGATGTCAATCGGATCGCCCAGTGCGCGACGCAATGCCAGACATCGCTCCAGCATTGAGCGCGCCTGCGTAAAGTCGCTCTGGCTCTCTGCCAATGCCGCTCCGACGTACAACGCATGGCCCATAGCCGCTTCGGACGACTGGATCGATGAAAGCTCCAGCGCGGCGTGAACCGTGGTGCGACCCTCAGAGGCATACCCGCGCATGATCCAGAAGCCCTGCATCGCTACGGCATACTTGACCGCGATGATTGGATCGACGCCCCCGGCCAACGCGAGTGCGATGCCGGCGCGCACGTTGTCGACTTCGGCTTCCACACGCGCAATCCAAGAGCCCTGCTCCGACCCTCTCAGACCGCGATTGGATGCCTTGGCGAAGGCGAAGTAGTGCTGGCAGTGGCGTGCCCCAATTGTGGCGGCGCCGCCCTCTTGAACAAGTTTTTCCCACGCGTATTCGCGAATCGTTTCCAACATGCGATAGCGCGTGCCTCGCTCGCCCTCGTCGGTCATCACCAGGGACTTCTCTACCAGTGATGTCACGAGATCAAGCACGTCGGCAGGCTGCAGCGGCTCTGCACCGCAGACTTGCTCGGCCGCCCCAAGATCGAAACCACCGACGAACACGGCAAGCCGGTTCAGTAAGATCCGCTCGGACACGTCGAGCAAATCGTAGGACCAGTCAACAAGCGCCCGCAGCGTCTGCTGGCGCTGCAATAGGACCCGGCCCCCTGCGGTTAGCACCTTGTAGCGGTCATCGAGTCGTGCGTTGAGCTCAGATACGCTCATCGCTCGCACGCGAGCGGCGGCTAGCTCGAGCGCCAGCGGGATGCCCTCCAACAAGGCCACGAGTTGCGCCACGGCTGGTCCTTCGCGCTCGTTTAGTGCGAACTCGGGTTTGTGCGACTGCGCACGTTCGACAAACAGACGGACTGCGGTCGAGCGCGACAACGCTTCGAGTCCGGCGTCGCGCTCCGGCAGCGGCAACGGCAGTACAGGGCAACTCTGCTCGCCAGGCACATGTAGCGCCTCACGGCTGGTCGCCAGGATGCTCACCTGGGGCGCGGCACGAAGGATCGCGTTGGCCAGATCAGCCGACGCTTGGATCAAGTGCTCGCAGTTGTCGAATATCAGTAGTGTTCGGCGCCGCTTCAGCGTGGTGAGTAGTGTCTGCAGCAAAGGCTTGTCAGGCTCCTCGCGCACACCTAGGATCTGCGCCGCCTCGCCGACCACAAGCGCGGGGTCGCGGACGGGTGCCAGGTCCAGGAACCACACCCCGTCCGGAAACCACATCATCACCTCGGCTGCCACGCGCAGCGACAATCGCGTCTTGCCTAACCCGCCCATGCCCACCAAGGTCACCAGTCGCGAGTGCTCGAGTGCCGCGCGGATCTGTTGCCGCTCTCGCTCGCGGCCGACGAACGACGTTGTCTGCTGCGGCAGGTTGTTCGCCATCTGGCGCACAGGTAGCCACTGCCCACCCACACGCGCTACCCGATAGGCCTTTTCGCCATCGGGCGGCGCAACGAAGGCGTGCGCGTCTAGCCCGGCTTCGAACAGCTCGAGCGGCTCCGCAAGGCCTTTGAGGATCCAGTGACCGTGCGACTGCAAGGTCCAAGCGCCTTGGCTGAGAGCTTGGCGAACGTCGTCGGTGATCAGGGTCTGCCCGCCGAGCGCCAGCGCCATCACCCGCGCTGCCGTTGGCTTGGTCAAGCCCTCCACCTCCAGCGGCTTGGCGCCGCGCGCCACATCCTCAGGCCCGTTCTTGCGCAGCAAGACCGGCCCAACATGTAGTCCAGCGCGCGCCTTTAGGACAACCGGTAGCTTGGCCAGTGCCTGCTGGTAGGCAAGCGCATAGTGCAGCGCATCGGACGGCGAATCGAACATCAGCAACATGCCGTCAGTCTTGTCGATCTCATGTCCGTGCCACATGGGCAGCAGATCACGCGCCACTCGGTCGTGCGCAGCCCAGACGTCACCCATGGCTCGGTTGCCGAGCTGTTCCGACAGCTTTGTGCTGTCGACTATGTCGGTCAGCAAGAGAGCGCGGACGGCTTCCATGTCATCAATTGTCCGCCCGCTCGCGATCACCGGCGGTCGATGGGGAGGTTGCGCTTCGGAGACTCTGTGCTTTACCGCCGGGGTTGCGCGACTTGGCAAATACCTGATGAACTCGGCCGAGGGTCCCCCTAGGGGAAGGACGCCTCATCCATGACGTTTCTGGCTGGTTTGAGCCATAGGCATCCGTCCCCGACGACCCGTGCAGTCAGCCGCTGGGAACCGAACCGGACATTGAAGGGCATTGCGATCCGCGCGGCCTGCGACCGCACACGGTCCACATCACCGGAGATGGGAACAGGGTCCGCGGGTCGTCGAGGCTGGCGAGGTCATCGTCCAACTCAGCCTGCGTAAGCAAGCCGACCTGCAGCAACTCTTCTCGCAGCTGCTCGAAGTTGGCGCGAAACAGCCGTGCCCCGGCGGACCCGCCTTGCCACATCGTCATCCGTCCTTGCGCGCGAATGTCGACCAGGCCCAGCGCGCGCATTCGCGCGGCAAGGTCCCGCCCGTAGCGCGTGTTCGCGCCGCGTGACGCCATTACGCGCTGCATGGCGGCCTGCGCCTTCAGCGCGCACTCGTCCGGATGGAACACCGAGTCGGCCGGCATCGACAGCGAATCGAACTCCTCGCAGACCAGCCAGCCGCCCGCCTTCAGCGCGCCGGCCATATTGGCCAGGCCTCGCTCGCGTTCGGGCAGGTGGACCAGGATCAGGCGCGCGTGCACGAGGTCGAATGTCGAATCGGGCAGGGGATCGCGCACGAGGTCGTGCCTGCACACGTCGAGCGCAGGATCGGTCAGCGATTCGAGAAAACGCGTATCGAGATCGGTGGCGAGCACACGGCCACCGGTGCCCACCTGGCCGGCCAGCCACCGCGCGATGCTGCCGCCTCCTGCCGCGACCTCGAGGCAATGCCATCCCGGCGCTATACCGAGGGCCTGCAGGCAACGGATCGTCTCGTCGTCGTATAGATCGGAAAGCGCGGGGAAGCGTTCGCGGGTCTCCCCGTGCGCGTTGTCGAAAACGTAGCGGGTATCTGACATGGCTGCCCTCACCCTACTCGGCCTTGATGTTCGAATCGCGGATTACTTGGCCCCACTTCGCGTGCTCGGCGCGAATGAACGCGGCGAACGCAGCGGGCGTGCTGGCCACCGGCTCGCGGCCTTCCGATGCGAAGTACTGGCGTGCCTCGTCGGTCAGCACGATCATTGAGATCTCGCGCTGGAGCCGCTCGATGATTGGCTCGGGCGTGCCCGCCGGTGCCGCAATGCCGAGCCATCCGATGTATTCGAAGCCGGGCAGGCCCGATTCGGCGACAGTCGGTATCTCGGGCAGCGCTTCGAGCCGCGCCGGGCTCGTCACTGCGAGCGCGCGGATCTTGCCGGCCTTGACCTGCGGCAACTGTACGTTGAGGGTGCCGAACGTGAAGGTCAACCGGCCGGCGATGAGGTCGAGCATCGCCGCAGAGGGGCCGGCGTACGGGACGTGCACGACCTTCAGGTTCGCGCTGCGGTTGAACAGCTCGCCAGCCAGATGCGGCGGCGTGCCCGTACCGGGGGAACCGCAGTTCAACTCACCCGGTCTCCTGTTCGCGAGCGCCATCAGCTCGGCGACCAAATGCACAGGCACCTGCGAAGGGGCCTTGGCCCGCGACTACCAGCGTGTAGCCGTCCGGTGCGCTGCGCGCCGTGGCCTGCATCGCGATGTTGCCACCCGCGCCAGGCCGGTTCTCCACCACGATGGCCCCTCCCAGCGCTGGGGCGAGGCGCTCGGCGAGCCAGCGGGCGAGAAGGTCCGGCGGTCCGCCGGGGGTCCCCGTAATGATGATCCGGATCGGTTTCGATGGATAGCTCTCGGCCGCCGCGACCGGCGCCACCGCTGCAACGGAAGCGCACAGTGCAAACAGAGCAAGCTTGCTGATGGCTGCAGGCGGCATACCGAAACTCCAAAAGTGATGCACCCAGTTGAGCAGCGCCGCCCTCCCGCCGCCAGATGGCGTAAGCTTCTTGCCCATAACATTCGGTTATGTCACTGAGCCTTGCCCAACTGCGCCAGTTCGTCGCGCTTGCCGATGCCGGCAGCGTCGGTGGGGCAGCGCGCTCGCTCGGGGTCTCACAGCCGGCGGCGACGAAGAGCCTGCGCGCGCTCGAAGCTCAGCTTGGCGTGGTGCTGGTCCGCCGCACGGCTCGTGGCACCGAGCTGACGAAGCATGGGCAGACGTTTTTGCTGCGTGCCCGCAGTGCGTGCCGCGAGATCGAGCGCGGGCAGGCTGAACTCGCCGATGCGGTGAAGCAGGCGAGCGGCCCCATCGTGCTGGGCGCGTCGCCCGCCGCCGCGGCAGCGCTGTTGCCGGGGCCGCTCAAGCTTCTTCGGCGCGACTTTCCGGTGGATATCCGCATCGTCGAGGGCATGCCGGTGGCGACGCTGCCGCGCGTGCGCGACGAGTCGCTCGATTTCGCGCTGGGTCCCTCGTTGCGCGCACCCCTGGCCGGCGACCTCGTCGCGGCCCCGCTTTATCCGAACGAGATGGCGATCGTCGTGCGACGCGGCCATCCCCTCGCCGCGAAGCGCTCGCTTGCGGACTTGATGGACTCCGAATGGATTACGGCCGGCCTCGGCACTGC
This sequence comes from Burkholderiaceae bacterium, assembly GCA_035764445.1. Taxonomy (GTDB): domain Bacteria; phylum Pseudomonadota; class Gammaproteobacteria; order Burkholderiales; family Burkholderiaceae_C; genus JAEUPI01. Next base: position 16,380 of record DASTZF010000245.1, on the reverse strand, counting down.
AAGCCTCGTGGTCGACGACATGTTCACCGCTGCCGGCCTACCCACGCCGCGCTGGGCCATTCGCTGCGAGTCGATTCCGGGGCTGATCGCGATTACGGCGAAATCCGACTTCATCGCCACTGTTCCCAAATCGTTGCTTGCGCTCGGCATCGCTGACCGGCTGCTCGAATCTGTTCGCGTCCGCGAGAAGATGGCATCGTCCACGATGAGCCTGTTCATGAAGCGGGACTCGCCGCACAGCGCCGCCGCGAACAGGCTCATTCGGCTGATCAAGGACGAGGCAAAGCGTCTGCGCGCTGCCCGATAGAGCAACAAGCGTTGCGCGAAGTTCTACAGCCCGCGACTGCTTTCGGACTCCGACTCGAATGGATGTACTGGCCGGCACTGTGAATCCGGGCCCGTGGCCCCACAGTTGACGTTCGTCTTCACAGCAGGGCGCGCCAGCGGCCGCCCGTGACCGCGCTTGAGATGCACCCTAAGGCTGGGCAGCCCTGTGAATCTGGGCGCGCTGGGTTCACGCTCGCTGGGCGCCCTTCTCGGCGCGGCGCCATCCGATGTAGCGACGCATCAACGGCTGGGCAGTGATGCCGTGCGCGACGATCGATACCCCGACGGTCCACAACGTGAGTGAAACCAAGGTCTCTCCGAGTTTCGGCTCGATGCCGTGACGCAGGGCGAACACCAAGTAGTACACCGAGCCGATGCCGCGAATACCGAACCAGCCGAGCATGGCTTGCTGCGGTCCGTTCAAGCCTTCGCCTGGCAGTGCGGCCATAACCGTCAGCGGCCGCAGGACCAGCAGCACCAGCGGAACGAACCACCACACGGCAGCCAAAGGCCGCGCATAAGCCATCATCGCGCCAACCACCAGGACGAGCGCCAGTTCGGCCAACTTCTCCAGTTGCTCGTTGAACGCCTGCACGGAGTCGCGCATGTCGCTCGCATGATCGGAGCCCGCGTTTGCCGCGGCATGCGCGAAATCACTGGCCTGCGAAGCAGAAGTGCGTGCGGGGACTGGCCTCGGGCGTTCGCGTACGCGCTGCAGTGCCATGCCCGCCGCGAACACGGCGAGGAACCCCGATGCAAGACTGATCTGGGCCAGACCGTAGGCCATGCCGACGAGCCCGAGTGCGAGGAACTCATCGAGCCCGATCGCTTCGCCGTGGCGGCTGCGCAGATGGACGACCAGCCGGCCGGCCGCCGCACCGAGCGCCGCGCCGATCGCGATGCCCCCCGCGGTCGCCCATAAGAGGTCGATGCTCCACCAGCGCAGAAGGCCGGCGCCCAGGTCGTGCATGCCGAGCAGCCCGAGCCCCAGCATCACGAACGGAAATGCGGTGCCATCGTTCAGTCCGCCTTCACCGGCGAGGCTGAAGCCGAGCCGGTCGGCCCTTGCGCCCGGCTCCGACTGCACGCCGCTGGCCAGCACCGGATCGGTCGGAGACAGGATCGCGCCGAGCAGGATCGCCGCCCCCAACGGCAGGTGCAGCAGCCACACGCCGACCGCAGCCACCAGCGCGACCATCAGCGCCATCGACACGAAGGCTAGACGCACGGGCAAGCGCCAGCGGCCGTCGCGCAGCGGCACCCCGAGTTGCATGCCGACCGCAAACAGCGAGATCAACAGGCCAATCTCGGCAATGTGTTCCAGCACGCCGGCATGCAAGAGGGGATCGGGCCGCAACACGTTCATCACGTCCGGACCCAGCATCCAACCGAGACCCAGGTAGACCATCGCGCTGCTGAGCGGCAGCCGGCCCAGCAGCGTGCCGGCCAGCACCATCGTGACGAGCAGTACACCGACGAACAGAGACCATTCAGCAATCGACATTGGCGGACTGTCCAACAAATCCAGGCCTTCGTCTTGGCAATTGCACGTAGGCTCGCCCGAGCGTCGGAGTTCATCGCGCACGGCAGGGTGCGCTCGCGTACAGACGGAGCCACTGCGCCAATGCACATTAACCTCGCGCCGCTCGCTCGCTCAGTCGGATCACCGAAAGGACGCAGCCACGCGCCGTAGGGAACCATTATGGCCAAGCTTCACCGAAAGGCGGCGGACAGACGTCCGATGAATGGGTCCGTGAGCGAGCGTTCGTTGGCCGGTGTCAGCGCGGGCAACGAATCGTTGTCGGCGCTCGATGAATGGGAAGCCGAGGGCGGCATATCGGCCGATGCACGCGGGACCGGCGAGAACGATGCGTCACTGCAGTCACCGCTCGATCGGTTTTTGCTGGAGCGACTCGGCGCCGCGCTTGTCGGCGAGTGGAGCGATCTTCCCGCGCGTCTGCAGCGCACGGTCTATGAGCTCGCCGTCATCGTGAGTTCACCGTCGAACCGCCCGACGATCAGGCGCCAGATGGCACGCTTTCTGCACGAACACAAGAATCGCGCGCGGCGACCGCCGGCGACAGAAGCGGCGCTCACCGATGGTGGCCAAGGCACCACGCCATGAGTGGCGCGTACGAGCTGATGGGCAGACGGCGCCCTGACTCTTGATCGTCTTAACCCAGTCGACCTTCCAAGCCGCCGGATAACGCCCTCCGCAGGCGACAAACGGGCTCCCCCGCGATCCACCCGGCGCGCGGCGCGTGGGTGCGTGCGCACAAATCGCGGCCTATACTGACGCAGGAGAGCCGGCCTCCGCAAAGGCCGCCACTTTGGCGATCCGGCGGATTGGACCGTGCTGGAGCCATCGTGGCAACGCGTCCGGATCCCAGAAAAAACGAACTTCTCGCGGCATTGCCCGCCGACGAGTGGGCGCGCTGGCAACCGACGCTCGAACCCGTCGACATGCCACTCGGCCAGGTGCTGTACGAGTCGGGCATGACGATGACCCACGTGTACTTTCCCACCACGTCCATCGTGTCGCTGCTGTACGTGATGGAAGACGGCGCGTCGGCAGAGATCGCAGTGGTTGGCAACGAAGGCATCGTTGGCATCTCGCTGTTCATGGGCGGAGAAAGCACGCCCAGTCGATCGGTTGTGCAAAGTGCGGGACAGGGCTTCCGCATGCGCGGGCAGCTGCTGAAGGATGAATTCAATCGCTCCGGTCCGGTATTGCATCTGCTGCTGCGCTACACGCAGGCACTGATCACGCAGATGGCGCAGACGGCCGTGTGCAATCGGCACCACTCGTTGGATCAGCAACTGTGCCGCTGGCTGCTGCTCAGCCTGGACCGGCTGCAGACGTCGGATCTCGTGATGACACAGGAGTTGATTGCCAACATGCTGGGCGTGCGTCGCGAGGGTGTGACCGAGGCAGCCACCAACCTGCAGCGCGCCGGGCTGATCAGGTACCGGCGTGGCCACATCACGGTGGTCGACCGCCAGGGGCTCGAGCAACGCACCTGTGAGTGCTACGCGGTGGTACGCAAGGAATACGACCGCTTGCTTCCCGCCGGTACCGCGGAATAGGCTGCTTGCAAAGAGCGTGGGCTCGCGCACAGACGCGAGCCGGGCTCGAGTGCAGATTGAGTGCTGGACATCGATGCAGGAGCCGCGCGTGAACCAGAAACTCCAACAGCCGGAAGACGAACGCCAGATGACCGAGTTCTCGATCGGCCGCGACGGGCTTCGCTATCACTACAACGGCTACCGCTACGACAAGTGGCAGGACGCCGTCGCCTATGCGAGGCTGATGCGCGACCGGCCATGGCAGGCGGATGCCGGTGGCTCGTTTGTACCGAGCAAGAAGCTCGCGCCACCGACCGAGAAGGAATTGGCGCAGATGGCTTCGCTGGGGATCCGCTTCGACGGCGGTGTGTATCGCTTCGGCGACTTCCGTTACGACAAGCTGGCGGACGCCGTCAACTACGCGAAGCGCGATCCGCCGCGGCAGGAGGATTGACGCTGGTCAAGTAGCGGGGCCCGGGGCGTACGAGTTCAAATCTAAGGCGACCGGACGCCAGACAGACGAATAGAAGCGCGACGACGCGAACTGGTTGCCGCGTCCTCCAGCAAGGCGTCGCTGCCGCGTCGATCCGCTGCGTAAGCACCGGCCAAAGCCTGGATTGCGCTGCGTATGCCCTTTCCAAGTCGATGTGCCGAGGTGACGCGGCGTGCAACGCTCCTCTGTACCGCGGCCGACGGGAGCCCCTCTGGCAGCGCGGTAGAGCGCGAAGTCACCCTTGGGAAGCAGCCTAGGTTCCGTACGCTGGGGAACGTGCAATTTTGCGAGGCGCCGACTGCAACAAGGATCGCCCTGCCGTACAAGCCTTGAGCCCGACTGCGACGTGCATGCTTCGTGACGCCGAACCGATCTGGCGCTTCCTTGGCTCAAGGCTTCGTGCGCATCGGGCCGGATAGAGGCCGGGGGACTACACGCGCATGGCGCGTGTTGCCTTTCCATCCACAGTAGTTCGAGCACTGGTACCTGCGTACCGGCGTGAATAGGCTGACGATCCGATCGATCAGACGGCGTCTCATGCGATGAATGGGACCGTTGCAGCGCGGGCATCTCAATCTGCGTGAGGCCCATTCAGAACGAGGCGGCACAGAAGAAGGCCCGGGTCAAACCGACCACCGCGTGGCCTCGGTGTGCACGCATTGCGGTAGCTGCGCCTCGTCGACCAGACGGATGGGATGCTGTGTCCTTCGCCGAGTGCGCCCAAGCCCAGTGGCCTGAGATGGAGCCGCCCACGCCGACCAGATCAGTGCCATACCGATGAAGGAAATTGCACCCCGGATGCAGCGCGTGACATCAAAGGTTCATTTGCGCTTGAGGCGATCGGGCGCCACGGCGCCCACGGTTGGCCCAGCCTCAGCCGGCACTGGCGGTTTCACCGCAGGCGCCGACTTCTTCGGCTTCTTGGCCTCCCTGTTCCCATGCTGGTGCTTGGACACGAGATGAACTCCTGGTTGTCGAGCGCCTCTAGACTGCTCGCATTCCAGCCTTGGCACCGTGCGCTGGCATACACATGACTCATGAAAACGCCGCCATGCATGACCCCGATCAGCTCGTGTCGGCGATGCGCTATCACGAACGAACCAAGCACCAGTTCCACCGCTATGCCCAGGGCCCCGGTCGGCTCGATTGGGTGAATCAACCCAATCCGTTTCGCCGCTATGAGGGCACGCCGCTGATCCACTTGCCGCTGCTTGGCTCAGACGAGGCACCGTTGTCGCCCTCGTACGGTAACCTGTACCGCAGCGGTTCCGTGCCGAGCGCTCCCCTCAGCCTCCGCTCGCTCTCGCGATTCTTCCAGTACGGTCTGGCGATCTCCGCCTGGAAGCAGGCCGGCACCACGCGTTGGGCATTGCGGTGCAATCCATCGAGCGGCAATCTGCATCCGACCGAGGGCTATCTTCTAACCGGCGCATTGCCCGGACTTGGCGAGGCCGCGGGGGTATACCACTACGCGCCGCGCGAGCACGGGCTCGAACGGCGTGCGGTCACCGGCGAAGTGCTGTTTACGGCGCTTGTGCGTGAGTTGCCGGCGCAGGCGTTGCTTGTCGGGCTTTCGTCGATCCATTGGCGTGAGGCGTGGAAGTACGGCGAGCGCGCATTCCGCTATTGCCAGCACGACGTGGGACATGCAATTGGCACCCTGCGGTTCGCCGCCGCAGCCCTAGGCTGGAGCGCGGCGCTGCTGCACGGGTTGGCCGATCAGACCATTGAAGACCTGCTTGGTCTGAACCGGGCCGAGGACTTCGCGCTTGCCGAGCGCGAGCACCCAGCTGCCGTGCTTGCGGTTTGGCCGACAAACCCGACCGACAACGGACAAGCGAGCGCGCCACGCATCACTGCACGACAGCTCGATCCAGCCCTTGCACACCAATTTGTCCGGGAGCGTTGGCAAGGTACGGCGAACCGCCTCAGCCGCGACCAACCTGTGCGTTGGGAGATCATCGACGAAGTCGCCTCGGCAACGCGCAAGCCGGCGACCGAGGCGCAAGAGCCAGGAACACTTGACGCTGCGGCGGTTGCGGACAATGGCCAGACAAGCGCCGACAAGCCCACGGCGGCGCAGATCATTCTGCAAAGGCGAAGCCTGCAAGCCTGCGACGGACGAACGTCAATCGCAGCCGAGCAGTTCTATCGGATGCTGGCGCGGCTGATGCCACGCGTCGATTTGCCAACTAGCCAGCGCCCGATTCCTTGGGACACCATACCCTGGGATCCTTCAGTCCACCTCGGTCTGTTCGTGCATCGGGTGGATGGCCTCGAACCTGGTCTGTACCTGCTCGCTCGTGACCCGGACAAGATAGACAAGCTGCAGCGTGCGATGCACCCACGATTCGCCTGGACGCGACCGTCGGGCTGCGAGAAGGACTTGCCTCTGCGTCTGCTCGAGGCCGGCGACGCGCGGCGGTTGGCGACGCAACTCAGCTGCCATCAGGACATCGCAGGCGACGGTGTCTTCGCACTGGCCATGATCGCCGAGTACCAGGAGGCGTTGTTCACCCGCGGACCCTGGTTCTATCGGCGCTTGTTTTGGGAGGCGGGGTTGATCGGACAGGTCCTGTATCTCGAAGCCGAGGCCGCCGGTGTGCGCGCCACTGGCATCGGTTGCTTCTTCGACGATCCGGTGCACCGGGTGTTCGGTCTCGAGGACCTCGCGTTCCAGTCGATCTATCACTTCACCGTCGGCGCCCAGATCGACGACCATCGCCTGACAACGCTGGCACCGTACGAGACGCGCAGCGACGTTCTGGAGCACAGTATCGACTTGCCGTGAATGACAGTGTGGCGTTTTGGTGCGCTCACAGGACGCTAGACAAACGGAAGCGCGACGGCGCGAACTGGCTGCCGAGTCGTCCAGCAAGGCGCCGCTGCGGAGCTCCGCGCCTCGCGCGCGACAACCTCATCGCGCTGCGTCACGAGACCTTCGACACAATCGGGGCCGACAGCACATTGCCGACGACCGCCCGCGCAAAGAGATAACTCGCGCGACCGCGCTCAGAGAGCGCGTCGATGTCGACGTTCCCGAGTGCATCGCACGGAAACGCGTATCCGCGGCCCCGATCTGACAGACTCATGAAGCGCAGCTCGTAGCGGATCTGCGACCGCTCGACTGCCGATGTTTCGATCACGCTGCGCCCCGCCGAGGTTTGTGCGTGAGGTGGAGTCGTCGTAGCAATCATCTCAGCGTGGCTCAGACCCCATTGCTCCTCGTCCGCCGGAAAGCGGCGTGGGCGACAAAGCTATTGAATGGGGTACCGCAAATGCAGGCGCTTGTTCGTGGCCCCAGCGACAAGCAGGTCGCGTACCCGCGCGGCACTGACTGGGTCGGGCAAGTACTCCGCGAGTATGTCGGCCATCTCGCTCGCGCGAGCGTAAATGAACACTTCTGCCCGATCGTCGTCCATATCCAGCGCCTTTGCGGCGATGACGTCCATCAGTTCCTGCGCAAACTCCGAGCCGGTCTTGCCGCCCCAGCTGCGATCTGTTTTCATTGGCAAAGTCATGCTTGTGGTCCCTGACGGGGAGCCGATCGCGACCGTCTCGCCGCGTTCGCTCTTCGCCGTCAATCGGCTTGTCGAGTTGAGCGAACCAGGCCTTAACGAGCGCTTTCCCCTTCTCGCCGTTGTCTCACGCGATGACGCGATGCGCGTGCGATAGCAATGGCAATCCAAGCGACCCACACCATCGCGGGGACCGCAATGCCTCCTGTCCATGGGTCGGCGGCGCCGAGGTGCATGAGGAACACCGTCAACGCGGCCGCAGTCAGCACGAACGAGAGAAAACGCGTTTCCCATCGCGTCCACCTCCCACTCAGTGCCTTGGTCATGGTGACGCAGCCGCAAACAAACCCAAATGCCTTCGTGACGATGACCAGGCCGAGCCAGCCTGTCGGCGTACGGTGGCCGGGGTCATGGGCTTGTTCCTAAGCACGCGCGTTGCCAGTTCGGTGCCAGTCGATTGAATCCCACGTGCGGCCTGATCATCGACATGCTTGGTTTTGGCAGTTGTCCGGCGCTTCTACAGCGTCTGGGTCGCGAGCGGCGTCTTGCCGCAGCTGCCGCTCAAGCAACAGCTCCATGCCTTCAACTTCAAAATAGGCCTCGAGATATTTCTCGCGGTTCCCAGCAGCCCGCCAAGCATCACGCTTGGCCTCAGACTGGGCGATGCGTAGCATGAACGCGGGTATGTCTGGCTGCGTGGTCATAGGTGCATTGTTCATCGCATTGGCGGGCGTGTCCGTGCGCCAACGCACCGATGATGACGCGGCACGCGACACGGCTTCAGTGAGTCGCGATCGCCTTGGGCGCTGCCGATATTTCATCGAGCGTCCCCTCGTCAGCCAAGCTCGGTGACAGGAAATCCAGCGTCATGACGCCGCCAGCCAACTTAATGCGCGAACCTGGACGGATTGGCAGTTCCTGATCGCGCTGCATGACTCTGCCGTCGACCTCGGTCAATTGGCTGGTCAAGGCCTTCAGTAGTATGAATGCGCCGTCGCCGGCCGTGTCGACGATGCGCCCGCAGTCCGGGCCTGCACCTCCGGCTAGGCTTTGCTCGAGCAGGTCCAGGTGCAATTGCTGCAGCCGCTGACCGGCTTCGTCCCCGAAGTGAGTGAAGTAGCTGCTCGATTCGACGATGTCGGTGAAGGCCAGGGCCGCCACGCGCCCGAAGCGGCGTGCCAACTCTTGTGACAGCAAGGTCTGCAGACGGATGATGTCCGTCATCGTCATGCCGGAGGTGTCAAAGTCAGGTGTCATGTCGGGCCGCGGGTGACCTCAGCAGAGTCGCGGCGCATGGCGGTGATCCGCGTCGTCGATCAACCACACCGTACCAACGAGTCGATGGCCGACTCCAATGACCGCAGGCTATGGCATTCCGCTCCTTGCGATCTGTCTGCTGCTGCACACAGCGCACAATGCGCGCCGCGGGGTCCGGTGGCGATCAGGCCTGTTGTCCTCACGACTCATTCGTCTGCAATCGATCCAGACTGAGAGCAGGCAGCGGCAGAGCTGCTGATCGAGCGGGTGATGGCGAATGCAAACCGCTCCACAAGTGCAGCGGCGACAAAGGGCATCCAGTGCGCGGCTACGCCCGATCGTGCTCAGCGCAGGTCTGATCTCACCAAGCAAAGATGCTGCGCAATTGCCGATGCCCTCGAGTTCGTCGGCGCTGGTGTCCGTGCCACCATCGTCTTCCCGGCGAGCCCTACGATTTGACCCTCGGGAGGTTCGCTGAAGAACGCATAACCCGTTTGCTCGCGCTTAGCGCAGTACATCGCGGTGTCTGCGTGATTGAGCAGGGCGGCTTCGGTGTTGCCGTCAGCGGGGCAGGTCACGATGCCGATGCTGGCGCGCACGACGAGCCCACGATCGCCGATCTGCACCGGTGCCGATACCGTGTCGAACAGCTTGCACGCGAGATGTGCCAGTTGCCCCCGGTTCAGTAAACCGGTCAACAGGCAGGCGAACTCGTCGCCGCCCAGGCGACTCACCACATCGTGGGCGCGTAGCGCAGCACGCAGTCGCGACGCGACAATCTTGAGCAACGCATCACCGGTGTTGTGGCCGTGCCGGTCGTTGATGGCCTTCAGGCCATCCAGGTCGACGTAGAACACCGCGAGCCCGTGGCTGGCATGCCTGACCTGGGCCACCGCCCGATCGAGCCGCTCACCAAAGCAGCGCCGGTTCGGCAATCCCGTGAGGCTGTCGTGCAAGGCGAGATGGCGTGCACGGCGCGCGCCGTTCCGCGTGGCGGCGAGTTCGGCCCGAGATCGCGCGAGTGCGCCCTGAACATAGATGAGCACGCGCTCCAGGCGCTTGGCTCGGTCCCGTTCTTCCAACAGCGTGGTTTGTAGCGCGTTGAGATCGCGCAGCAGCATCTCGCAATCGGCCGGCGCGACCCGCGAGTCCCTGCGCGGCCCCAAAGGGAGATCGAATTCCCGGCGGCCCAGTGCGGTCAGCGTACCTTCGCCCGGCATGCCTGCGTCCCGTCGTTCAGAAGCTAACGTGACCAGCGGCTTCGATCCACGGGCGGCCCCTTGCGGACCGGTTGCACGCGTGCACGCGCTGGCGGCGCCGCCTTGACGGAAGCCGATGCAGCCATCTTGTCTGGTGGCGGTAATCCCTCGGCAGTGAAGTTAGACGGTTGCGTGACGCTTGGCCTGACGGGTTGAGTCGAGTTGCGTCGGTTCTTCATGGCGAGTCCTCTGAAAGTCAGCCAAGGCAGAGCGCGCTTGTACCGTGCGCCGTGTGTTCAGTCTGTGCGCCCACGCACAGACTGAACGCGCGGTCGGGCGATTGCGCTGCTCGCGATATCGACCTGCAGCTCTAGGGTTGCGGCGCGGCCTGAAGGTCGGCATCGCGCAGCATCACGGGCTCGATCGAGCCCCTGGCCACCCGACGTCGCACAGCGGCATGGATCTCCGCCAGGTTCGCCGCATAGGTCGTCATCGGGTCGTCGTCGGTCTGCGTGGGGTGATACCGGTAGTGCAGGATCTCGCGGCGAATGCTGCAGCCCACGAACTGGCCATTCACCGGTACCCAGAATCGCACCGTGCCCGATGGCAGGTGGAGGAAGGGGGCCGGAGTGGTGGCGATCTCAGTTGCAGGCGATGGGGTTGTGCTCATGGCCTATAAGTTCATCAGGTCTCTTTCGTGTCGACCTTGAATCGTTGTGCGTCACACAGCTACTGTGCGCGGCCGCGCAAGGCCCATCTCTCTGACAGCCCACACAGCGGCGCAAAGCTTTGAATCGTCCTCAAAACCCCTGGACCTGATACTGGCACGCACCAGAGCGAGCAGGCGAGCTTGCCTGGCACGGGTCACTCCTTCGCGATGGCAGCCAATCTGGGCCCCGGCACCAGCGGTCCCCATCGCGAAGCCATTGGGCGATGGTCTGGTACCGGTGGCCAGCGCCCTGGTGGGACAGCACCACCGATCGGACCGACACCTGGCATTTGCGGCCGACCGCCAGGCGTTGGTGCACGAGACAAGCCACCTCGGTCTGCTGACGAGTGCTCAAGCGTTCGACCCGCTGCGGCAATGTCCGGGCTGATCGATCGCCCAGACTGAGCCCGACGGCGTAGCAGTTAGGTTGCGAACGACTGAATCTTCATGGCCCGTCGAGCGCCTGCTCGCGGCAGTGTGGTACTCGGAGCCGCTGCGTAGCACAGCACGCCCAGGGAGAATGCCACCGCAACCGAGTGGAACAGCGATTGCCCTTGGAAGGGCCGGGGCGCGCAAGCCCAGCCAAGATCATCGAAGGGGTGAGATGGAACGCAGCAAGACTCATCCGACGATGACGAGGGAAAGTGGCGCCAATTGCTGGGCGAGTGCGATGCGATACAGAGTGCGGCAGCGCTCGCCTGGCGAAACGTTGTCGATGCATACAAGACTGCGGCCTCCGATTCGATGGGCGTGCGTCTTTCAGCAGCTCTTGTTCAATACAGGACCGCCAGAACGATGAATGACGCTGCGGTTCGCGCATTGTTCGCCTTCGTGGAAGCGAGAAGGAACGCCGCCTCACAGTAGACAGCGGCGGCATCCCACCGCCGCGTGCTCAGGCCATGGGTACTTGACTGGACCGCGATTCGGTGCGTCACCATCGGGCTCGGCAAGTTGCGAGCAGTGTTGCTTGTTATGGTGCTTGTGCTGCGTACAATGGGCCATCTTGTCGCGGTTGCTCACCAACGCGGCAACTGTCGTTGACACGGCCGCGGCATCACACTTGCCGCCTGCCAGGCGCGCCGATCGGACCCAAACGATTCCCCTGCGCAGTCAGCCTCTTAACCGGGCGAGCTTCATTCCGGTCTTCCGATCGTCTTCCTGACCGGATCTCGCACTGCCATGCGGCAGCTCCTGACATGACGACCACCCACGAACCAACCATCGTGGTGGGCAAGTTTCTTGTCTCGCGTCACTGCCAGCTGGGAGCCGCGCGCGCGGCCGGGCCTCGGCGGCCGATGCAAGGCCATCTTCGTTGAGTGGCGCACGCCAATCGCGGGCCACTCGTTTCCTCGCGTCGCAAGCCAATTTCGGCCACTGCGCTCGCACCTTGTGTTGAAAGGAGCCCTCCATGGGCAACAAACTTTACGTCGGCAATCTCGCCTATTTGGTGACCGATCAACTTCTTCAACAACACTTCGGCGAATTCGGGGAGGTGGTGTCCGTCAAGGTGGTGACAGATCGCGACAACGGCCGCTCCAAGGGCTTCGGCTTCGTCGAGATGGGCACGTCCGACGAGGCGCAGGCGGCAATCCGCGGCCTGAATGGCAGATTTATCGAGGGCCGCGACATGGTAGTCAACGAGGCTCGTCCAAAAGAACCGGCAGCTCGGTAGGAGGCCATCGCGCCGAAAGTCGCTAGGCAACGAGCTTTGTCTTGTTGTCGTAGGCCGAGGGATGACCACCAAGACCGGCAAGCGCTTACCTTTGCGTGGAGCCAGCCATGGACAGCATCAACACGTGCGATTCAGAGGACGCCGACATTGAGTGCTGGGTTCTCCGAGCCGAGATGTACTTCTGGTCGGGACAGCAGCGATTTCACTGTTGATCGCCCTGGCAGCCAAAAAGGAGGTTGGTGGCGAGGCAATGTGCAGCAGTTCACCATCACAGACTAAGACCTTCGCTGCACCAGAATCGCCACAGCGGGCTGCGTTGGCTTCCGCGCGCCGTTGGGCTAAGCCGTTAGGCCTCACGACACCATGGTCGCTTGTCTCGATCACATTGCAGTAGTCGCGCCAAGCCTGGAGACAGGGGCGGCTTATGTCGAAGCGGCGCTCGGAGTGCAACCTGACGCAGGTAGGGCGCATCCCGGCATGGCCACGCACAACCTGCTGCTGGCACTGGGCCCTTCCGTCTATCTAGAGGTAGTGGCGCCGGATCCGACTGCCGCTCCTGTTGCCCGACCGCGCTGGTTTGGACTAGACCATGTCCTGCAGGGCTCGAGTCCGCGTTTGGCTGCTTGGGTTGCAAGCACAAATGACATCGTCGGCACGGCCACTCCTGAACTTGGCACCGTAGAGACCATGCGCCGGGGCGCTTACACCTGGAGAATGACAATCAGGGCAGACGGCAGCGTGCCTCTTGAGGGGGCTGCGCCCCTTCTGATTCAGCGTTCTTCGGGCGCCAGGCCGGTCGCCTCACTTCCACAAAGAGGTCTTCATCTCCAAGGACTGCAGATACGGCATCCCGCGCCCGCCCAGGTGCTCGACCTGTTGGCCCGAATAGGGCTCGCCTCTGAGCCCACCGTCACAGTGACACAGGGCAAGGACTGCAGCCTAGTCGCCGAGATCCAAACACCTTTTGGCCTTCGAGAACTCAGGTGATGCGAACCTTCGCCGCACACGCGCTTACGGCGCTAGCGCTTGTCAAGCTTGGCCTCCGCAGCGCCCAAGAACGACGAGCCTCGCCAGTCGCCACCTCTCACCCGCGCCGACCGGGTCCTTCGAATGGGGAACGTGTTGCAGAAGGGTGTGAACGGCAGGCTCGGGCTCGGCGCCTTTGAGGTCCGGCCGCGGCGCGACGTCTGTCCGACGCCATGGGAGCACGGTCCGCTCATGCCACGCGCTCTATCCGTCCACTGTACGCGGCGCCAGGTACGAAACGAGGTCAAGCAGTTGCTTCAGATCACCACGCGCACCACATGCGCTACGCCGTCGTCGACCAGCGCGACGCCGGTGCCCGACTGCAGTTCACCGTCGAGGGTGACTGACGGTATGGCCCCGCCGGTGCGGACGACGTCGATGCGGTAGTGGGTCTCGCGGAAACGGTAGTCCAAGTGATAGCCCGGCCATGCGGCCGGCAGGCACGGCCGGATGAGGAGTCGGGCTCGGGTGTCGTCGACGTGCAGCGACAGCCCGAGCAGCGATTCGACGATGAGCCGGTACATCCAGCCGGCCGAGCCGGTGTACCAGGTCCAGCCGCCGCGTCCGGTGTGCGGCGCGACGCTGTAGACGTCCGCGGCCACCACGTACGGCTCGACCTTGTAGATCGCGACCTCCTCGGGCGTGCGACCATGGTGCAGCGGATTGATCAGGTCCATGACCTGCCACGCGCGTTGCGCGTCGCCGAGTGCGGCATAGGCCATCGCGGCCCACACCGCGCTGTGTGTGTACTGCCCCCCGTTCTCGCGCACGCCCGGCACGTAGCCTGCGATGTAGCCGGGGTTCGGGCCGCGGCGGTCGAACGCAGGGTCGAGCAGTTGCACCAGGCCTGCCTCGGGGCGCACGAGGTGGGTCGCGACGGCATCCATGGCGCTGCGCACCCGCTCGTCGCTGCCGACCCCCGAGAGCACCGCCCAGCTCTGCGCGATCGCGTCGATGCGGCACTCGGGGCTGTCCCGCGCGCCGAGGGGCGCGCCGTCGTCGAAGAAGGCGCGACGGTACCACTGGCCGTCCCAGCCGGCGTTCTCAAGCCGAGCGGCGAGGCCGGCGCGCTCGCTTTCGCATTGCCGCGCGAACGACTCGTCCTGATGGCGGCGCGCCAGCGGCGCGAACTCGCGCAGCACTTCGCACAGGAAGAACCCGAGCCAGACGCTTTCGCCGCGGCCCTGGTGCCCGACGCGGTTCATGCCGTCGTTCCAGTCGCCGGTGCCGATCAGCGGCAGACCGTGCGCGCCGTAGCGCTGCCCATGCTGAACCGCGCGCCGTGCATGCTCGTACAGGCTCGCCGTATCGGCTGCGCGCCCGGGCATGTCGTACCACGACTCATCGTGCGGCGCGACCGGTGGACCGTCGAGGAATCCCACTGCCTCGTCGAGCACGCCGGTGTCGTTCGTCGCCTGCACGTAGCGGCACAGCGCGAGGGGCAGCCAGAGGTAGTCGTCCGAAATGCCCGTCCGAACGCCGCGCCCCGCCGGCGGATGCCACCAGTGCTGAACGTCGCCCTGGACGAACTGTCGGCTCGCACTCAACAGCAGGTGCTCGCGCAGCAGCCGGGGCCGGGTGTGGACCACCGCCATCGCGTCCTGCAGCTGATCGCGGAAGCCGAACGCCCCGCCGGACTGGTAGTAGCCGCTGCGGGCCCACATCCGGCAGGCGATGGTCTGGTACATCAGCCAGCCGTTGGCCAGCAGGTTCAACGATGAATCGGGCGTGGCGATTTGCACTGCGCCGAGTGCATGGCGCCAGTGCGCATCGACCTCTGCGAGCGCTGCCCGCGCCGTCGCGCTGCCGCGGTAGCGTTGCACGAGCTGGCCGGCCTCGTCGGCGCTGCGGCCCATGCCAAGGCGGAAAACGATCTCCCGCGACTCCCCCGGTGCCAGCTCGATCGCCACCTGGATCGCGCTGCACGGGTCGAGCCCGGCGCCGGTGCGGCCGGACAGGCGCGCCCGGCGCATCGCCGCCGGCCGGCGCAGCGAGCCATTGCGGCCGATGAACTCGTCGCGATCGGCGGTGACCGATCCGCCCACGCGTTTGTCGGGATCGACATCGAAGAACGCGATCCAGTCGCCGAAGTCGTTGCTGTAGCGGTTGCGCGCGTAGAGCGCGCCGTTGTCGGACAGCTCGGTGTGGATGTGCGGCGCGGTCCTCTCGCGCAGTTCGCCCAGCACCCATTCGACGTAACCGGTGGCCGAGAGCCGACGGTGACGCACGCTGTCGTTGCGCAGCACCAGGCGCGAGAACTTGACGGCGTCGTCCAGCGCGACGAATACCGTCAGTTCGCTGTGCACCCCAGCCTCCTGATGCTCGAAGACGCTGTAGCCGAAGCCGTGGCGAGTGAGGTACGGCGCGCCCGCCGCTTCCTCGCGCGGATCGGCGGCGGGCAGTTGCGACGTCGGCGACCAGACCTGGCCGCTCTCCTCATCGCGCAGGAAGATCTCCTCGCCGCCGGTGTCGGCAACCGGGTCGTTGTGCCACGGGGTCAGGCGCAGCTCGTGCGCGTTCTCGCACCACGTGTACGCGCTGCCGGCTTCGGAGACGACGGTGCCGAAGCGCGGGTTGGCGATCACGTTGACCCACGGCGCCGGCGGACGATGCTCTGCATCCGACCAGATCACGTACTCGCGGCCATCGGGCGAGTAGCCGCCGGTGCCATTGAACTGCGTCAACGCTTTCGTGTCGACCGATGACGGCCTTGCGACTGCGGGCTGAGGCTCGCGCGTCGGCTGGAGCAGCGGCGGTCGGCGCTCCGCCGCGCGCTTGACGCTCACCTGCTGCTCGAGGCTGCCGAGGCGGTCGCTGATGACGGCGCGCGCCACGGCCTGCAGCAGCACGCGGTCTTCGGGCGCGATGTGCTCGGCATGGCGTACGAAGATGCCGCCGGGCCGGTCGACTGCATGCGATTCGAGGCTGCTCGAGATCAGGCCGAGCATCTGCTCCTGCAACTGCTGGCGGTAGACATCACGCTCCTCGTTCCAGATGACCAGATCGACGGCCAGCCCCTTGAGGCGCCACCAGGCGTGCGCCTGCACCATCTGCCGCACGAGTTCGATGCTGGCGGCACTGCTGATCTGCAGCAGCACGATCGGCAGGTCGCC
>DASTZF010000244.1:0-25577 GCA_035764445.1 Burkholderiaceae bacterium | reverse complement strand
CTGCCGATTCTGCCATCCGAGCATGCCATCCTCGCTGCCCACTGGCGCCGCGGTCACCGCGCTGCACGACACGCTGCTCGATGCACCGGGTTGGCCGGCGCGCGAGCCCGCGGCGCGCGACGACGGCGCGTGGTTGTGGATCCAGACCAACCACCGCTTCAATTGCCTGCTGTGGGCCGAGGAGGATCTGGCGCGCCGCACTCAGGTGAGCGATGCCGAGATCGCGGCCAACAAGCGCGCGATCGATCGCTACAACCAGGCACGCAACGACGCCACCGAGCGCGTCGACGAGTTGCTGCTGACCGCGCTCGGGCTGGTCGACCCGGCCTCGGCGCGCACCGACTCGCCGCGTTCGACGGTGGGCGCCGATTCACGGCTGAACAGCGAGACCGCGGGCAGCATGATCGATCGCCTGTCCATCTTGGCGCTGAAGGTGCACGCGATGCGACTGCAGACGCAACGCCGCGATGTCGACGATGCGCACCGCGAGTCGAGCGCAGCCAAGCTGCAGCGGCTGCAGCAGCAGCGCGCCGACCTGGCCGGCTGCCTCGATGCCCTGCTGGCCGACGCGCAGGCCGGCCGTGCGCACTTCAAGGTCTACCGCCAGTTCAAGATGTACAACGACCCACGCTTCAACCCCGCGCTGGTGTCGGAGCAACAAAGACGTCGAAGCTGAGATGCGGGTTCTGATCGTCAAGACGTCGTCGATGGGCGACGTCGTGCACGCGCTGCCGATCGTGCACGACATCCGGCAGGCGAACCCCAACGCGCAGATCGAGTGGCTGGTGGAGTCGACCTTCGCCGCGATTCCGCGCATGCACCCGGGCGTCAATCGCGTGCACGCGGTGGCTTGGCGGCGCTGGCGGCGCAGGCTGCTCGAGCGCGACACCTGGCGTGCGATGGGCGAGTTGCGCTCGCAGTTGCGCGAGCAGCGATACGACTGCGTGCTCGACCTGCAGGGCCTGCTGAAGAGCGCGCTGTGGGGCCGGCAGGCCAATGGCCCGCTGATGGGCTTCGATGCCACCAGTGCGCGCGAATCGCTGGCGACTTTGTTCTATGCGCGCAAGGCGAAGGTGGCGCGCGACATGCACGCGGTCAACCGCTGCCGGCTGCTTGCCGCCGCGCACCTGGGCTATCCGGTGCCGAACACGTTGCCGGTGTTCGGCATCGTGCCGGGACCGGGCCGTTGGAAGCTGCGCAGCCGAGCCAGCGCCGCACTGATTCCCTGTGCGAGCCGGCCCGAGAAGATCTGGCCCGAAGCGCGCTGGATCACGGTGGGCAGGCGGCTGTCGTCGATGGGATTGACGCCGGTGGTGGTCTGGGGTACCGAGGAAGAGCAGGTGCGAGCCGAGCGCATCGCGGCGGGGTGCGAGGGGGAGGTGCCGCCGTTTCTCAATGTGCACGACATGACGGCGCTGCTGGCGCAGACGCAGCGCGCGATCGGCCTCGACACCGGCTTCTCGCATCTGGCTGCGGCGCTCGGCAAGCCGACCATCGGCATCTACTGCGACCACGAGCCGGGGTTGGCGGGCATCGTCGGTCCCGGCGGCGTGGCCAGCGTTGGTGGCAAGGGCCAGGTGCCGTCGTTGGCCGACGTGCTGGCACTGATCGAGCAGCAGCGGATTCCGCAGCACTCGAACGTCTAGCGCCTGGTCGCGCTGCGGAGCTGACCGCGTGAGCAGGCCCTAGCTAGAGTTCTTCGATCCGCTGCGCCGGGAACGTGTCCCAGTTCAGGCAGCCCGGGCACTGCCAGAAATGCTGCGGCGCTTCGAACCCGCACGCGGCGCAGCGATAGCGCTGCTGCGAGCGTGCCGCACGCGCCACCGCCTCGCGCACGTCGCGCAGCGCCGACTCGTCGTTGACGTCGAGCGGCGCGTCGAGCACGGCCAGCGCGGCCGACAAGGTGGGCTGCACGTGCAGCAGTCCCTGCGCGCGCTCACCGGCGTCGGGCAGACCGGCCTCCGCCGGCGCCGCGCCGTCGAGCAGGCGCAGCGCCTGCAGCAAGTCGACGCTGGGCTGCTCCTTCATGCGGCGCGCCACGGTGGCACGAGCCGCCTCGGCCTGGCCGGACTGGATGGCCGCCGTCGCGTAGTCGCTCGCGATCAACGGAAACAGCGCCGGCGCGTGCTGCAGCAGCTCGGTGTAAAGGCCGAATGCGGCCGCCGCATCGCCGCGTTGCGCGGCCCGACGCGCCGCCAGGATCAGCGGCCGCGGCGCATGCGGCGCGGCTTCACGCGCACGCTTGAGCGCGTCGTCGTCGGCTTCGTCGTCGCCGGCGTCGGCAGCCTGCAGCGACAGCTCGCACCAATGGTGCGCCAGCCGCGTTGCGTACGAGCCGGTGCCGCTGGCTTCCAGTCGCTGCGCCATCTGCGCCGCCGTGCGCCAATCGCGCGCGCGTTCGGCCAGCGCCAGCCGCGCCAGCCTCGCCTCGATGTCATAGCTGGTGCCCTCGAGCTCGCGGTAGGCCTCCTCGGCTCGGTCGAGCAGGCCGGCCTTGACGAAGTCCTGTGCCAGCGCGTGCTGCGCGCGCGCGTGGTCGGCGGCGCTCAGGTCGGCGCGGTGCAACAGATGCTGGTGCACGCGCACCGCGCGTTCGAATTCGCCGCGCCGGCGAAACAGGTTGCCGAGCGCAAAGTGCAGTTCGGTGGTGTCGGGGTCGCGCTGCACGGCCTCGATGAAAGCGTCGATCGCCTTGTCGTGCTGCTCGTTGAGCAGCAGGTTCAAGCCATGGAAGTACGCCTTCGGCGCCTCACGCTGCGCGCGCCGCCACTGGCCGATATCCAGCCGCGACGCAATCCAGCCGAACGCGAAGGCGATCGGCAGACCGATCAACAGCCATTGCAGGTCGAAGTCCATCGCGTGCCGCGCCGACGCGAGAGCCCTTCGCGCGGCGGGTGTGCGAAGGCGACGTCAGACGACACGGTGCTCGCGGGTTCGGCCACGGCGGGCGCCGGCACGGGTGGCGTGCGTGCCTGCCGTTGCGAGAGCGCCCGCTGGCGCCACCAGCGCGGCACCATCGCCAGCACGCCGAGCGCCAACCCTGCACTGAAGGCTGCGAGCACCACGATCACCAGCGGCGCGCGCCACTGCACACCGAAGAACCAGTGGACGATCGTGTCGTGCTGATTGTTGAGCGCGAACGCGAACAGCGTGAAGAAGATGAAAGCGCGGATCAGCCAGGTCAGGATGCGCATCGAGCGCGCATTCTACGGACGGCCCGCTGGGCGGGACCACCGCCTCGGGCGTTGGAGATGCGGCGGCGTCAGCCCTCGGCCTCGGCCGGTGCCGAGGTGGTGTCGGTGACCACCGGCAGTTGCTTGTCGACCGCCTCGCGCAGCGCCTTGCCCGGCTTGAAGTGCGGCACCAGCTTCTCGGGGATCGTCACCTGCTCGCCGCTGCGCGGATTGCGCCCCACGCGCGGCGGCCGGCGGTTGATCGAGAAGCTGCCGAAGCCGCGGATCTCGATGCGGTGGCCGCGCGCCAACGCGTCGGACATCGCGTCGAGGATCGTCTTGACCGCGAACTCGGTGTCGCGCTGCGTCAACTGGGCGAACCGCTCGGCGAGTTGGGCCACCAGGTCCGATCGGGTCATGGCATCAGCGCAAGGAGTGCGTCTTGTGGTCTGCGCCGGCGATGTGGCTGCCGGTTTGGGGTGGTGATGCGGCCGACGAGCGACTGCTCCTCGCCGGCCGCGGCCTCGGGAACGTCAACCGTTGGGGTTGTCGCGGTTGTCGAGCTTGGCGCGCAGCAAGGCACCGAGGCTGGTGGTGCCAGCGGTCTCGCGCTCGTTGCTCTGCGCGAGGCGCTGCATCGCCTCCTGCTGGTCGGCGGCGTCCTTGGCCTTGATCGACAGCTGGATCGACCGCGCCTTGCGGTCGACGTTGACGATGATCGCGTTGACCTCGTCGCCTTCCTTCAGCACGTTACGCGCGTCTTCCACACGGTCGCGGCTGATCTCGCTGGCACGCAGATACGCAGTGACGTCGGGCGTCAGCTGGATCTCGGCGCCGCGCGGGTCGACGCTCTTGACCTTGCCGGTGACCAGCGCGCCACGGTCGTTGAGCGTGACGAAGCTGGTGAACGGGTCCTGGTCGAGCTGCTTGATGCCAAGGCTGATGCGCTCGCGCTCGATGTCGATGCCGAGCACGACTGCCTCGACTTCCTGGCCCTTCTTGTAGTTGCGCACCGCGGTCTCGCCGGGCTCGTTCCACGACAGGTCCGACAGGTGCACCAGGCCATCGATGCCCTGGGCCAGGCCGACGAACACGCCGAAGTCCGTGATCGACTTGATCGGGCCCTTGACCTTGTCGCCGCGCTTGACGTTGGCGGCGAACTCTTCCCACGGGTTGGCCTTGCATTGCTTCATGCCGAGGCTGATGCGGCGCTTGTCCTCGTCGATCTCGAGCACCATCACCTCGACCTCGTCGCCGAGCGACACCACCTTGCTGGGCGCGACGTTCTTGTTGGTCCAGTCCATCTCGGAGACGTGCACCAGGCCCTCGATACCCGGCTCGATCTCGACGAACGCGCCGTAGTCGGCGATGTTGGTGACCTTGCCGAACAGGCGCGTGCCGCTCGGGTAGCGGCGCGACACGCCCAGCCACGGGTCGTCGCCGAGTTGCTTCAGGCCGAGCGAGACGCGGTTCTTCTCGGCGTCGAACTTCAGCACCTTGGCGGTGAGTTCTTGACCGACCTGCACCACCTCGCTGGGGTGGCGCACGCGGCGCCATGCCATGTCGGTGATGTGCAGCAGGCCGTCGATGCCGCCGAGGTCGACGAACGCGCCGTACTCGGTGATGTTCTTGACTACGCCGTGCACGATGGCGCCTTCGGTCAGCGTCTCGAGCAGCTTGGCGCGCTCCTCGCCCATCGATGCCTCGACGACCGCGCGGCGGCTCAGCACGACGTTGTTGCGCTTGCGGTCGAGCTTGATGACCTTGAACTCGAGCGTCTTGCCTTCGTACGGCGTGAGGTCCTTGACCGGCCGGGTGTCGATCAGCGAGCCGGGCAGGAACGCGCGGATGCCGTTGACCAGCACGGTGAGGCCGCCCTTGACCTTGCCCGACACGGTGCCGTTGACGAACTGGCCGGATTCCAGCGCGTTCTCCAGTGCCAGCCACGAGGCCAGGCGCTTGGCTTTGTCTCGCGACAGGATGGTGTCGCCGTAGCCGTTCTCGATGGCGTCGATCGCCACAGAGACGTAGTCGCCGACCTGGACCTCGACTTCGCCCTGGTCGTTCTTGAATTCATCGATCGGAACATAGGCCTCGCTCTTGAGGCCTGCGTTGACCACCACGTAGTTGAAGTCGATGCGCACCACCTCGGCGGTGATGACTTCGCCGGCGCGCATCTCGCTGCGCTTGAGCGACTCTTCGAACAGGGCGGCAAACGATTCACCGCCCGCAGTGGCGGTTTGAGCTTGTGGCATGTGGGACTTCCTTGGGGGCCGGTCAGGGACAGCGATGGTGTGGTCCGGCCGAGCAACCTGAGGTTGCGGGTTTGCGGTTGAACATCCGCTTCAGGCGCCGGCACGTTGCGCGACCGGTGAACCCGTTGCGGGCCAGTCACCTCAGATGGAGGCGCCAGACCGACGTTCAATCGGGCGCATCAATCGAAGGCGTTGCGCTCGCTCCACCACTGAAGCACCCGATCGGCCGATTGCTCGATCGTGAGCGACGAGTTGTCGAGTTGGAGCGCGTCCTGCGCCGGCCTCAGGGGCGAGACGGCGCGCTGCGTGTCGCGCGCGTCGCGTGCCTCAAGCTCAACGCGAAGGTCTTCGAGTCTAGCCGAAATCCCCTTTGCTATCAATTGCTTATGGCGTCGCTCGGCGCGCATCGCCGCGCTCGCCGTGAGGAACACCTTGAGCGGTGCATCGGGGAAGACGACGGTGCCCATGTCGCGCCCGTCTGCCACCAGTCCCGGGACGCGGCGAAAGGACAGCTGCAATGCGTGCAGCGCCCGCCGCACCTCGGGCACCGCCGAGGCGTGCGACGCGAACGCGCCGACCGCCTCCTCGCGCAGCGCGCGCGTGACGTCGTCACCGTCGAGCCAGATGCGCTCGCCCTCGAAGCGCAGCGCCAGGTTGGCGGCCAGCCGCGCCAGCGCAGCCATGTCGTCGCGAGCGACCCGGCGCTGCAGCGCGGCCAGTGCGGTGGCGCGGTACAACGCGCCCGAATCGAGCTGATGCCAGCCGAGCCGCGCCGCCACCGCGGCTGCCAGAGTGCCCTTGCCCGACGCGGTGGGGCCGTCGACGGTGATCACCGGGATGTCGGTGGCGTCGGTCTGCACGACGTCGAACAGCGTCTCGAAGTACTCCGGAAAGGTCTTGGCGACGCAGCGTGGGTCGAGCAGCCGCACCGGCACGTGGCCGCCAGCCAGCGGGTTGAACGCCGCCAGTGACAGGCACATCGCCATGCGGTGATCGTCGTAGGTGTGCAACGTGGCGCGCCGCCATGCCGCCGGCGGCTCGACCTCGATGAAGTCGGCGCCATCGACCACGGTGGCGCCGAGCTTGCGCAGCTCCGTGGCCATCGCGGCGATGCGGTCGGTTTCCTTGACGCGCCAGCTGCCGATGTGAGTCAGTCGCGTGCGGCCGTCGCCGTAAAGCGCCATCGTCGCCAGTGTCATCGCGGCATCGGGCATGTGGTTGCAATCGAGCGTCACCGCTCGCAACGGCCAGGCACCACGCCGCACTTCGATCCAGCCCGCCCCGCCGGCGACGTGCGCGCCCATCGCCCGTGCGGCGTCGACGAAGCGGATGTCGCCCTGGATGGAATCGAGCCCGACACCTTCGATGCGCAGCGGCGCCTCGACGGCGGCGATCGCGCCGGCGGCGATGAAATACGACGCCGACGACGCGTCTCCCTCGACGTGGATGCGTGCGGGTGCGCGGTAGCGGCTGTGCGGCGGGATCGTGAAGCGCTGCAGCTGTTGGTGCTGCACCACGATGCCGAAGCGCTGCAGCAGCGCCAGGGTGATCTCGACGTAGGGCTTGGAGATCAACTCGCCATCGACCTCGATCACGATCGGCTCGGCACTGATGTCACTGACCAAGGGCAAGGCCAGCAGCAGCGCTGTGAGGAACTGGCTCGACACGTCGCCGCGCACGCGGATCGGTTGCTCCAGACGCAACCAGCCGCCCGCGGTGCCGCGCAACCGTAGCGGTGGGTACCCGTCGTGACGCAAGTAGTCCACCTGCGCGCCGAGCTGGCGCAGCGCGTCGACCAGATCGCCGATCGGTCGCTCGTGCATGCGCGCGACGCCGCTCAACTCGATGTCGCCGCCGTCGCGCGTGACCAGCAACGCCAGCGCTGCAGCCAGCGGCCGCATGGCGGTGCCTGCGTTGCCCAGGTGCAGCGACAGCGGGCAGCGCGGCTTCAGCGAGCCGCCAGTGCCCGTCACGGTGGTCTGCTGCCCGCTCGCCTGGATGTCGCAGCCAAGGCGACGCAGCGCCTCGAGCATCACGCGCGTGTCGTCCGAGTCCAGCAGATCGTGGATTTCAGTGCGGCCCTCGCTCAGCCCGGCCAACAACAGCACGCGGTTGGAGATGCTCTTGGACCCCGGCAGGCGCACGGTACCCGCCGCACGCCGCAACGGCGGCACATCGAGTTGCGCGATGTCGTACATGGGCAGGAAGCCGGGCAGCAGCCGCCGCGCGAGCTCAGGTCTTATTGCCGCCGCGCGGGCTGCCGAGCTGCCATCCGGCCCGGGCCTCCGAGGAGCTGCGGATCAGGTCTTCGAGCGCGTCGGCATTCCCGCTCTTGATCACGTGCTCCATCGCGTCGAGCGTGTGGCGGAAGCGTGCCGATTGCTTGAGGATCTCTTCGCGATTGGCCATCAGGATGTCGCGCCAGATCGCCGGGTCGCTGGCCGCGATGCGCGTGAAGTCGCGAAAGCCGGGCCCGGCCAGCGACAGAAAATCGCGTCCGGCGGGCTGATTGACCACCGCGCTGAAGTAGGCGAAGGCCAACAGATGCGGCAGGTGGCTCACCGACGCGAACGCCGCGTCGTGATTCTCCGGCGTCATGCGCAGCACCTGCGCGCCGATGGCGGCCCACACGTCGGTGGCTTTTTGCACCAGCTCCGGCAAGGTCTGCGGCAGCGGCGTCAGGATCACCTGGCGGCCCGCGTAAAGCGCCGCGTCGGCGTTGTGCACGCCGGCGACCTCCTTGCCGGTGATCGGATGCGCCGGCACGAACGCCGGCACGCGCTCTTTCAGCACGCGCCGCGCGGCATCGACCACGTCGCGTTTGGTCGAACCCACGTCCATGAATAGGACGGTCGGTTCCACCAGATGCCGGATCGCCTTGAATGTGACCTCGGTGGCTGACACCGGGACCGCCAGCAGGACGATGTCGGAGCCGCTGACGGCCAGCAGCGCCGACTCGGCGGCCACGTCGATCACGCCCATGCGCTTGGCGCGGTCGGTGGTGGAGGGCGACTTGCTGTAGCCGACCACCTGCTTGACCAGTCCGGCGCGTTTGAGCGCGAGTGCGAACGAGCCACCCATCAGGCCGCATCCGATCACGCCCAGCTGGTTGAACATCGTCTGGCCTGAAGCCATGCTCAGTGCACGTCGACCGGGTAGGCCCCGAGCACCTTGAAGAACGCGCACGCCTCGCGCAGCTCGCGCAACGCCACGCCGACCTTCGGATCGTCGGGGTGCCCTTCGACGTCGATGTAGAAGTAATACTCCCATTGCCCCGA
Source organism: Burkholderiaceae bacterium (assembly GCA_035764445.1). Classification (GTDB taxonomy): domain Bacteria; phylum Pseudomonadota; class Gammaproteobacteria; order Burkholderiales; family Burkholderiaceae_C; genus JAEUPI01. The sequence goes on along the minus strand of DASTZF010000244.1, from coordinate 16,871 downwards.
ACGGGCCGGACGCGATTCGAAGCGGGTCATCGACACGCCGTGCCTCTTCAGCGGCACCAGCATGTCGTGCACGGCGCCGGGCCGGTTCGGCACCGAGACGACGAGACTGGTGCAGTCATGGCCCGACGGCTTGGGCGCCGGGTGGCGATCGGGGTGGGTGAGGATCGCGAAGCGGGTGCGGTTGTGCGCCTCGTCCTGGATCGCGGGTGCCAGCACGTGCAGGCCGAACTCGTTGCCCGCGCGCGTGCTGGCGATGGCCGCAAAGGCGGCGTTGTGCGCGGCCAGCCGCGCGCCCTCGGCGTTGCTGGCCACCGGGCGCCGCTCGGCATCGGGCAGGTTCAGACTCAGCCAGCCGTGGCATTGCGCCAGCGCCTGCGGGTGCGCCAGCACCGCTTCGATGCCTTGCATCGAGTGGTGCCTGCGCAGCAGGTTGTGGCGCACGATCAAGCTCGTCTCACCGATGATGAACAGCGGCATCGTCAGGAACAGGTCGAGCGAGCGGGCGACCACGCCCTCGGTGTTGTTCTCCACCGGCACCACGCCGAAGTCGGCGGCACCGGCGCTGGTGGCGCGCACCACCTCGTCGAAGTTGGCGCAAGGGACTTTGACGATCGAGCTGCCGAAGTAACCGAGCGCGGCTTCCTCGCTGAAGGTGCCGGCCGGCCCCAGGTAGGCGACGCGCGACGGCGTCTCGAGCGCGCGGCAGGCAGACATGATCTCGCGCCAGATCGGCGCGATGCTGTCGTGCGACACCGGCCCTGGGTTGGCCGCCTTGAGGCCGTCGATCACCTGGGCCTCGCGTTCGGGCCTGAACACCACCGACCCTTCGTGTTTCTTCAGCTCGCCCACCTGCTGGGTCAGTGCGGCACGCTGGTTCAAAGCGGCCAGCAAGTCGCGGTCGATCGCATCGATGCGATCGCGCAATGCCTGCAGTTGTGGGTTGGTCGCGGCCTCGGCCATGGGATGTATCGAATTCTTGCACGCCGCGCGGCCGACGCGGCGGGCCGATGCCTCAGTCTGGGCGCGCAGTCATGCCGGCGTATCGCCTGGCGCGGAGTCGGACTCGTCGCTGTCGCCGTTGGCGTCGTTCTCGACGATGCGCTGCAGGCCCGACAGCTTTGCGCCGTCGTCCAGTGCGATCAACGTCACGCCTTGCGTCGCGCGGCCCATCTCGCGGATTTCGGACACCCGTGTGCGCACGAGTACCCCACGATCGGTGATCAACATGATCTCGTCGTCGGGGCTCACCAGCGTGGCGGCCACCACGCGCCCGTTGCGCTCGCTCTGCTGGATCGCGATCATGCCCTTGGTGCCGCGCCCGTGGCGGGTGTACTCGGCAATCGGTGTGCGCTTGCCGAAGCCGTTTTCAGTGGCCGTCAAGACGCTTTGGCGGCTCGCTCCGTCGGCCGCGGCGAGCGACTCGTCGCGGTCGGCCACCAGCATCGCGATCACGTGCTGGCCGTCGTCGAGCATCATGCCGCGCACGCCGCGCGCCTGGCGGCCCATCGGGCGCACGTCGTCCTCGTCGAAGCGCACCGCCTTGCCGCCGTCGGAGAACAGCATCACGTCGTGCTTGCCGTCGGTCAGCGCGGCCCCGATCAGGTAGTCACCCGGGTCGAGGTCGACCGCGATGATGCCGGCCTTGCGCGGGTTGCTGAAGTCGTCGAGCGCCGTCTTCTTCACCGTGCCCAGTGCCGTGGCCATGAACACGTAGTGATCGGCCGGGAAGCTGCGGAACTCGCCGGTCAGCGGCAGCACGACGGTGATCTTCTCCTCGGGCTGCAGCGGGAACATGTTGACGATCGGCTTGCCGCGGCTGGCGCGGCTTCCCTGCGGGACCTCCCACACCTTGAGCCAGTAGACGCGACCGCGGTCGCTGAAGCACAGGATCCAGTCGTGCGTGTTGGCAATGAAGAGCTGGTCGATCCAGTCGTCTTCCTTGGTCACCGCGGCCTGCTTGCCGCGGCCACCGCGCCGCTGCGCCCGGTAGTCCGACAGCGCCTGGCTCTTGATGTAGCCGGTGTGGCTGAGCGTGACCACCATGTCCTGCGGTGCGATCAGGTCTTCGGTCAGCAACTCCTGCACGTTGCGCTCGATCACGCTGCGCCGCGCGGCGATCTTGGTCTGGCCGAACTCCTCGCGCAGCGCGAGCAGCTCGTCGCCGATGATGCGGACCACGCGCTCGGGCTTGACGAGGATGTCGAGCAGGTCGGCGATCTTCTCCATCACCTCGCGGTACTCGCTGATGATCTTGTCCTGCTCCAGCCCGGTCAGCCGCTGCAGACGCATCTGCAGGATCTCGCCGGCCTGCTCGTCCGACAGCCGATACAGGCCGTCGAACTGCAGGCCGTAGTGCACCGGCAGCCCCTCGGGGCGGAAGGCGTCGCGGCCACCGGGCGCCTGGTCCTGCGCGCGCGCGAGCATCTCGCGCACGAGCGATGAGTCCCAGCCCTTGCTCATCAGCGCGGCCCTGGCGACCGGCGGCGTCGGCGAGGTCTTGATCGTCTCGATGAATTCGTCGATGTTGGCCAGCGCCACTGCCAGGCCCTCGAGCAGGTGGCCGCGCTCGCGCGCCTTGCGCAACTCGTAGACGGTGCGTCGCGTCACCACCTCGCGGCGATGGTCGAGGAAGATCTCGACCAGGTCGCGCAGGTTGCACAGCTTAGGGCTGCCGTCGACCAGCGCCACCATGTTGATGCCGAAGGTGTCCTGCAGTTGCGTCTGCTTGTACAGGTTGTTCAGCACCACCTCGGGCACTTCGCCGCGCTTGAGCTCGATCACCACCCGCATGCCGGACTTGTCGCTCTCGTCCTGGATGTGGCTGATGCCCTCGAGCCTCTTCTCGTTGACGAGCTCGGCGATGCGCTCGAGCAGCGTCTTCTTGTTCACCTGGTAGGGGATCTCGTCGACGATGATCGCCTGGCGCTGGCCGCGGTCGATGTCCTCGAAGTGGCACTTGGCGCGCATCACCACTTTGCCGCGCCCGGTGCGGTAGCCCTCGCGCACGCCGGCCAGGCCGTAGATGATCCCGGCGGTCGGAAAGTCCGGTGCCGGCACGATCTCCATCAGCTCGTCGATCGTCGCGCGCGGGTTCTTCAGCAGGTGCAGGCAGGCATCGACGATCTCGTTGAGGTTGTGCGGCGGGATGTTGGTGGCCATGCCCACTGCGATGCCGGCCGAGCCGTTGACCAGCAGGTTGGGCAGCTTCGAGGGCAGCACCAGCGGCTCTTTTTCCGAGCCGTCGTAGTTGGGGCCGAAGTCGACCGTCTCCTTGTCGATGTCGGCCAGCATCTCGTGCGCGATCTTCGCGAGGCGAATCTCCGTGTAACGCATCGCCGCCGCGTTGTCGCCGTCGACCGACCCGAAGTTGCCCTGGCCGTCGACCAGCATGTGACGCAGCGAGAACGGCTGCGCCATGCGAACGATGGTGTCGTAGATCGCGGTGTCGCCGTGCGGGTGGTACTTACCCATCACGTCGCCGACGATGCGCGCGCTCTTCTTGAACGGCCGGTTCCAGTCGTTGTTCTGCTCGTGCATCGCGAACAGCACGCGTCGGTGCACGGGTTTCAGGCCATCTCGAGCATCGGGTAGGGCTCGGCCCACGATCACGCTCATCGCGTAGTCGAGGTACGAGCGCCGCATCTCTTCTTCGAGACTGACGGCCAGGGTTTCCTTGGCGAACTGGGTCATGCGCGGGGAGCGGGAGGGCAAGCCGTCTTCGAGTAACAGGCCGAGGGGCCTCGCGGCTATGCGGGGAGGCAATTCTAAGGGGCTACCCCGTGTCGCACCTTCGCAACAGCGAGCGTCGGCATGCGCTGGCGCAGATCACAATAGGGCCGGTCATGGACCCTATGGCAGAATCTTCGAGGCCGGTGGTGAGCGCTCGTAAGACCGGGTGTTTGCCGGGTTTTCTCGCTTCCGACATGAACATCTCGCAGGCAGCTGCGACTTTCCCCCTGAGAGGAGAATCATGAAGAAACTCAACAAGGTGGCGGCGCTGTTTGCCTCTGCTGCTTTGGCTGCGCCGATCACTTCGATCGCGCAGTCCAACTCGGCGGACAACTGGCGCGCCTCCGATGGCACGGTCTGGAAGAACGGATCTGGCGAGAACTGCTGGCGTGATGCCAGCTGGACACCAGCCACCGCGAATCCCGCGTGCGACGGCGCGCTGAAGCCGCCGCCTCCGCCTCCGCCCCCGCCACCTCCTCCGCCACCTCCGCCGGCTCCGGCTCCAGCACCGGCGGCGCCTCCGCCTCCGCCTCCCCCGCCGCCGGCACCGACGAGCGAGAAGGTGACGTTCGCTGCGGACGCGTTCTTCGACTTCGGCAAGTCGACGCTGAAGCCCGAGGCGAAGGCCAAGCTGGATGACCTGGTGGCCAAGACCTCCGGTGTCAACCTTGAGGTCATCATCGCAGTGGGTCACACCGACAACGTCGGCAGCGATGCGTTCAACCAGAAGCTGTCGGTGTCGCGTGCCGAAGCGGTGAAGGCATACTTGACGAGCAAGGGTGTCGAGAAGAACCGCGTCTACACCGAGGGCAAGGGCGAGAAGCAACCCGTGGCCGACAACAAGACCAACGAAGGTCGAGCCAAGAACCGCCGCGTCGAGATCGAGGTCGTGGGCACGCGCACCCGCAAGTAATCGCGCGCGTTTCACCGACCTTCAAAGCCCCGCCGTGGCGGGGCTTTTTCATGTCCGGAGCGAGCACCCGGCCACCGCTGTGCCGAGCGGGCTTGCGAGCGGCGGCGGGCCGATCCCGCCGTTGCGTTCAGGCGCGGCGCGCGGCGCGCGCCACTTTCGCGAGGACCTGTTTCGCCAGCAGCTCAGACGACACGGATCGCTCGAGCGACGCGCGACAGAGCCCGGATTGCTCGTAGTGCATGTTCTCGAACACCTCGCCGGCCGCTGGGTTGTGGCTCAGGATGGCCTGCAGCGCGTCCGCCGGCAGGTCTTCCGACAGGGCCACCTGAAGGCGATGCACGAGGTGCCGATATCCCTCGGCGCTTGTGCGCGCTGCGCCGGTCTCGACGCACTGCAGCAGATGGGCCAGCGCGATCACCGTTCCCAAGCGTGTCCGAATCGAACTCGAGCTCATTGCAGACTCCAGCACTGCGACGTGAGTTGCGTGCCGCAGGCGCGCAGTTCAATCGCGCAGTGAGCACGGAGCCGCCGCGGCGCTGCCACAGCGCGCTCAGCGTCGCTCGGATCGCGTCACCGGTCAGGTGTTGGAGGCGCGACGCGCAGCGATGCGCGCCAGGATCTGCCGCGCTATCACCTCGCTGCCCGCCGAGCGCTCGAGTGGCGCGCGTGACAGGCCGGCATGTTGGTAGTGCATGTTCTCGTAGACCTCGGCGGCGGCCGAGTGCGCTCTCAGGATTGCATCGAGCGCATCGGCCGGCATTTCTTGCGCCAGCACCGTCTGCAGCTGCGTCACGAGCTGGCGATATTGATCGGCATCGACGCGCACGGCGCCTGCCTCGACGCGCTCCAGCAGGCGCGCCAGCGCCATCACGTTCTCCAACCGGGTGCGAATCAAACTCTCACTCATCGCCGCCTCGCGGTGCCAATACCTCTGAGGTGCGGGCTGCACGGCAAGCCTTCAAGGGACTCGCCGAGCGGCCTGCCTCGCGGCCGGCGCTCCACGTGCGGGTTGGGCGCATGCGACCCCGGTGGCCACGGGCCCGAGGAGCTCGCTTGGGCGCTACGATGCGCAGCATGGACATCAACGCCGACCCGCAGGAACTGAGCAAGTTCAGCGAACTCGCGCATCGCTGGTGGGATCCGCACGGCGAGTTCAAGCCGCTGCATGCGATCAATCCGCTGCGCCTGGACTGGATCGACCGCCTGGCCCCGCTGCGCGGGCGGCGCGTGCTCGACGTTGGCTGTGGTGGCGGCATCCTCGCCGAAGCGATGGCCCAGCGCGGCGCGCAAGTCACCGGGATCGACCTGGCGTCCAAGCCGCTGAAAGTCGCCAAGCTCCATGCGATGGAGGCTGGTGTGCGAGGCGTCGAGTACCGCGAGATCTCGGCCGAGGAGCTTGCCCAACAGATGCCGGGGGCGTTCGACACCGTCACCTGCATGGAAATGCTCGAGCATGTGCCGCAGCCCGACTCGGTGGTGCGCGCGTGCGCAACGCTGGCGCGGCCGGGAGCGCACCTGTTCTTCTCGACCATCAACCGCAATGCCAAGGCGTTCCTGTACGCGATCGTCGGCGCCGAGCACGTGCTGAGGCTGCTGCCCAAGGGCACGCACGAGTACGCGCGGCTGATCCGGCCGAGCGAATTGGCGCACGCGTGCCGTGCAGCGGATTTGGAGGTGATCGAGCTGCGCGGCATGCAATACAACCCGTTGACCAGCCGCTACTGGCTGTCGAACGACCCGAGCGTCAACTACCTGTTGGCCTGCACCAAGGCGCCATGAGCGCCACCGATCCGCGCCGGCTGCGCGCCAGTGGCCGCCGGCCCACGGAGCTTGCATGACTGCACGCTGCGAGGCCGTGCTGTTCGATCTCGACGGCACGTTGGTCGACAGTGCGCCCGATCTGGCCGGCGCGGCCAACGACCTGCGCGCCGAGCAGGGCCTGCCGGCGGTGCCCTTCGAGGCGTTGCGTCCGATGGTCAGCACGGGCGCGCGTGGCATGGTCGGCGCGGCGTTCGGCGTCAAGCCGGGCGATGGGCCGTACGAGGCGTTGCGCGATGCCTTCCTCGCCCGCTACGCGCAGCGTCTGCTGGATCGCACGCGAGTATTCGATGCGGTGCAACCGGTGCTGCGGGCACTGGAAGGCCATGGACTGCGCTGGGGCATCGTCACCAACAAGGCGGCGCGCTTCACCGAACCGATCGTCGATGGCCTGACGCTGCGCGCGCGCACGTCGGCGTTGGTGTGCGGCGACACGACGCCACACTCCAAGCCGCATCCAGCGCCGCTGCTCGAGGGCGCACGCCAGCTGGGCCTGCGACCCGAGCGCTGTGTCTACGTCGGCGACGACCTGCGCGACGTGCAGGCTGGCCATGCGGCTGGTATGGCCACCTTGATCGCGTTGTGGGGATACCTCGGCGACGGGCCGCCACCCCACGAATGGGGCGCCGACGCATTGCTCGACACGCCAACCGATCTCTTGAACTGGCTGGGTGTGGCCTAAACTAGCTTTCCTGGGGCCGACTTGGCTTCGACGTGGGTGCGGAGTCGGATCAGGGCATGCCGAGCGCCAGATCAGCTCGTTAATCCAGCTGGAACGAAGTAACTGCGAACGACGAACGTTTCGCCCTCGCCGCTTAAAAACCGGTGAGCCTCGCAACGGTTGGCCAATGGGCCGGGCTTGAGTCGCAAGACGAAGGCTGCGAGGTCATTCACATTGGCTGGTGATGCGCCGGGTCACTTGGCGCATCGCGAGATCCAAGGTGACTGGCTGACCCGGTAGCGTGCTGCTGCGCGACCGGGGAGGCGAGAACTAAATCAGACAGCTACGCATGTAGAACTGGCCGGCGATGGCTTGCGGACGGGGGTTCGATTCCCCCCGGCTCCACCACTTGAAGAATCTCGGGACATCTCAGAAGATCCCAGATTGTCCAAAACCTCCAAGCAGATCAATGGCTTGGAGGTTTTTTCTTGCCCAAACGGTCCCAGATCGTCTTCTTGAATCTCGCCCAGAGTTGGGGTAACTTTGGGGGTAACTGGTCAAGGCCGAAAAGCAGTTACCCCCAAAGTGCATCATGCTGAGCGACACCCAGATCCGCACAACCAAGCCTGGTGGGAAGTCGGTCCGTCTGTATGACGAGCGTGGCCTCTATCTGGAGGTCACGCCCAGCGGGGGGCGTTGGTGGCGGCTGAAGTACCGCTTCTCGGGCAAGGAAAAACTGCTTTCGATGGGTACCTACCCGGACACAAGTCTGAAGGCCGCGAGGGAGAAGCGGGACCGGACGCGAGCACTGCTGGCCGAAGGTGTGGACCCCAGCGAGACACGTCGCGCCGAGAAGGCGAGCAGGTCGCAGGCAGTGGCCAATGGGTTCGAAGCAGTGGCGCGCGAATGGCATGCTGCGGTCCATCTTGCACAGGTGAGTGCAGGCCACGCTGCACGCACGCTCATCCGGCTTGAGCAGGATGTATTCCCCTGGCTTGGTGGGCTGCCAGTCGGTGAGATCAAGGCGCCTGAATTGCTCCAAGCGATGCGCCGGATCGAGGCACGCGGAGCAATCGAGACTGCGCATCGCGCATTGCAAGCCTGCGGGCAGGTGTTCCGATACGCCATCGCCACCGGTCGCGCCGAGCGCGACCCCACCCCTGACCTGCGCGGCGCCCTGAAGCCTGTGCTCGTGCAGCACATGGCGGCGATCACCGATCCAAAGCGGGTCGGAGAGTTGCTGCGTGCGATCAAGGGCTACAAAGGCATGCCGGTCACGCGCGCCGCGCTTCAACTCGCGCCCCTTGTGTTCGTTCGTCCGGGTGAGTTGCGCAAAGCCGAGTGGGTCGAGTTCGATCTCGATGCTGCGCAGTGGCGAATCCCTGCTGCACGCATGAAACGCACGAGGCAGGAGAAGTTGAGTGGGACGGCGCATGTCGTGCCGCTGTCGCGCCAGGCAGTGGCACTCTTGCGCGACCTGCATCCCTTGACGGGGCACGGGCGATATCTGTTTCCGAGTCCGCGCACTGGCGAACGACCGATGAGCGACAACGGTGTGCTCTCCGCGTTGCGGCGCATGGGCTTCCCCCGCGACGAGATGACGGGACATGGCTTCAGGGCTATGGCCCGAACCCTGTTGGCCGAGCGCCTAGGCGTCGACGAGGCCGTGATCGAGGCCCAGCTCGCTCACGCAGTGAAGGATTCGCTGGGCCGCGCGTACAACCGGACGGAGTTCCTCGAGCAGCGGCGCAAGATGCTGCAGACCTGGGCTGACTACCTGGACAGGCTGCGCGACGGTGCCGAGGTCATCCCGCTCAAGCGAAGTCGGACCCGCGTTGTTGGGCGAGCGCCGACGATCGAAAAAACACGCTGACCGAATAGAGGAGGAGATCGAACGCTCCGATCTCATGCCCTCCGCAGTTCCTCGCGGATTGCTTTGCGAACGACGCCCTCAAGTGTTTCCGCCTGGATGGCTTGCTTCAACGCCTCGTTGATCAGCGTCTGATAGCCGCGCTCACCTGCCTTGGCCTTGAAATGCTGGATCACCGCGCCATCGAGAAAGATGTTCACGCGTTGCTTGTTCGGCAGCACGGCGCCGCTTGAGCCGCGCTTGCGCAGCACCAGTTTGCCGGCGGCAATGTCGGCGCGGCGCAATGGTTTGTCCTCGTGTGAATCAGGTGAGGTTTTCGCGATAGATGGCTTGCTCATGTCAGTCTGCTTTACGCATTGAGATGATGCGAATGTGGTCTTCAGTCTCCGCGGTGACGATCGCCACGAGTGACTCGTCAAGCGGCCCCAGCGTCACGAATCGTTCCTCGCTGTAGTCGAAGCGACGATCCTCGAAGGTCACGGTTTGCCCCGACTCGATGACTCTCTGAGCATCCGCCAGGTCAAGTCCGTGCTTCTTGAGATTGCTCGCCCGCTTTGCAGGATCGAAGCTGTAGCGCACCGCGAGAGTATGTGTATAAATATGTGTATTGTCAATTGCCGCCTTGGCGGGCGGATACGCCGTTCGCGAAAGGCTGCAGCCCTTGGTCAGTGCGTATCCCAGTGCTGCTGACCAATGTGTTCCGCGACTTGATCCCGTTCGAATGGTCTGGCCAGGGAGCTGAGCGTCCGCCGTCGGACGACTGACTCAGCAGGCGCTTGCATCCCATCAGGAGGTTTCGGGACCAGCGGCCGCGGCGTCGGCAATGCGGCGGTTAGCTGACCCACAGCTTGTATTTGGCGCAGACAGGACCCGGCCGTCCGCTGACCTCGAGTCGCGTAGTCGAAGGGCAGGAACAGACTGATCTCGGACGCTCGAGCTTGTGCAACCGAACGACGGTCCATGCCGGGAGCGGTCGTTCAAGGCTTCGCCACGCGTGCGTCCTTGTCGATCTCGGAAGAGGCCCTTCAAAGATGAACGTAGGGCCTGAGCGGAACCTCGCGCTCAGCGGGGATGGCGACCTGAGTCAGACGGCGGCCTTGGACCCGCGCTTGGATGCGGGTAGGTCGCGATCCAACAAACAGTCGATAAAAGCACCCAGTCCCGCCTGCGGGTAGCGCCGGTTCGAGTAGTAAAGGAAGATCCCAGGCCTCGTGATCGACCAATCGGCGAGGACCTGCGTCAGCCGTCCTTGGGCCAGATCCTGGTCGACGCGTTCGCGGTCGAAGGTGTAGAGAATGCCCAGCCCTTGCAGAGCCGCTGCAAGGCCGATGTCCGATTGATTGGTGATCAACGGTCCTTCCGCGGCGACCTCGAGCCGCCTGCCCTTCTTCTCGAATTCCCAGCGATAGACCCGCCCGTCATTTTGAAGACGCCAGTTGATGCAAGCGTGGCCGCCCAGGTCTGCGGGTGCCCGCGGTATGCCGGTACGCGCCAGGTAGTCTGGCGAAGCCACGGCGATCATTTTCACGTCCGAGGTCAGGCGCACTGCGATCATGTCCTTCTCCAGCCGTCCCCCGACGCGGATACCAGCGTCGAAACGACCGGCGACGATGTCGCTCAGCGCGTCGTCGACCACGATGTCTAGCACCACACCGGGATGCGCACGATGAAACCGGCCGAGCCGCGGCGCGATGATCTGCCGGGCAGCAATACCCAGAGTGTTGATTCGCAGCGTTCCTCTGGTCTGACCAGCAGCAGCGCTGGCCTCGGCAACGGCCTCGTCCATGTCCCGGATCAGCGGAGCTATGCGCTCGTGCAGCTGCGCCCCGGCTGCTGTTGGCGCCACGCTGCGTGTGGTGCGGTTCAACAGCCGCACCCCGAGCCGCGCTTCAAGTTGGCGGATGGTCTGACTCAACGCCGAGGGGGAAAGCCCCAGGTGTTCAGCGGCACGCGCAAAGCTCGCCCGCTCGACCACCGCGGCAAAGGCCTTCAGTTCGGCGAACTCCGACCCGCGCATTGTGTTGCTATTTCTACATAACTCGATCAGATTCTAGATTATTCACTAATCCATTCCAGGGCTGCATTCTGACTGCCTCACCTCCAAGAGGCCGCTCATGACGACCACCCTGACCCTCCCCGATCCGATTGCCGCGTACTTCGCCGCAGACCAGCACAGCACCGAGGCCATCGCCCGCTGCTTCACGACGCAGGCCGTCGTGAAGGACGAAGGCCACACCTACACCGGCCTCGACGCCATCAAGGCGTGGAAGGCTGCGGCGTCGGCCGCATACACCTACACGAGTGAGCCCTTCGCAATGGAGCAGAAGGACGGCTTTCACGTCGTCATGAGCCGGGTAGCCGGCAACTTCCCCGGGAGCCCACTCGACCTTCGGTACCGCTTTCGCCTCGAGCGCGGCCTGATCGCGTCGCTGGAGATCACGACATGAGCTTCGATCTTCAACTGGCAGGCCGGCGCGCTCTGGTCACAGGCGGTACGAGAGGCGTGGGCGCTGCGGTCGTGCAAGGATTGCACGAAACCGGTGTGCAGATCATCGCCACGGCGCGCTCCGTGCCAGCACATGCGACGGACGGTGTTCGCTACATCGCGGCCGACCTCTCCACGGCTGAGGGCGCGGCCGAGGTAGCGAAGTCTGTGCTCAAGCAATGGGGCGGCATCGACATTCTCGTCAACGTGCTCGGCGGCTCGAGCGCACCAGGCGGCGGCTTTGCGGCCCTGGACGATGCGCAGTGGTCGAAGGAACTGAACCAGAACCTGATGCCAGCCGTGCGGCTCGACCGCGCCCTATTGCCAGCCATGCTGGCCCAAGGCTCAGGCGTGATCGTCCACGTCAGCTCGATCCAGCGCGTCCTGCCGCTGCCGGAGTCGACGATCGCCTACGCTGCGGCCAAGGCGGCACTGTCAAACTACAGCAAGGCGCTGTCGAAGGAGGTGACGCCAAAGGGTGTCCGCGTGCTGAGCGTTTCGCCTGGTTGGGTCGAGACCGAAGCCGCCGTGGCGCTGGCCGAGCGCTTGGCGGCCCAGGCCAGCACGGACTACGAGGGTGGCAAGCGGATCATCATGCAATCGCTCGGTGGCATTCCGCTGGGTCGGCCGGCCAAGCCGCAGGAAGTCGCCGATCTGATCACCTTCCTGGTATCGCCGCGTGCAGGTTCAATTGCGGGTTCGGAGCACGTGATCGACGGTGGTACCGTTCCGACGGTCTAGGGGCGCTCTGGTTTAGGCGGCGGCACGTCTCACGACAACACCCGTCCGGCCAGTGCGATTGCATCCGCCCCTGCGGGAAACCGCAATTGCCCGGACCTGTCATTCGCTGCGCGCCACACCGCCTCGGCGACGTCGGCCTCGGTGGTCAATTCCGCGGGTTGCGCCAGTGCCGCGAAGATGGATTGGGCAAACGGTGCGTACGGTTCGGGGATCAGGCCCTGCATCCGCTGGCCGCCGTTCTCTGTGAAGCGCGTCGTGGGCGCATATCCCGGCTCGACCAACTTCACCTTGAGCTGAAACGCAGCGAGCTCGTGCGCGAGCGACGCCGTAAAACCCTCGACGGCCATCTTGCTCGCCGTGTAGACCGCGACCATCGGCATCGGCGCCAGCGTTGCGCTGGAGGTCACGTTCACGATCATGCCAGACCTCCGACTGCGGAACTGCGGAAGCACGGCCTGCGTCATCGCCATCACGCCGAAAGTGTTGGTCTCGAAAAGCTCGCGTGTGGTCGCCATTGGCGTTGCCTCGAATGCGCCGAACAGCCCGATGCCGGCGTTGTTTACCAGCACGTCGATCGGCCCGCTCATCTCGAGTGCGGCGGCGATGCTCGAAGGGTTCGTCACGTCGAGCGCGAGCACACGCATGCGGGGTGAGTCGGGGAAGAGGTCAGCCCGCGGCTTGCGCATGGTTGCGATCACGCTCCAGCCCTGGGCGTGGAAGTGGCGGGCGGTCGCCAAGCCGTAGCCGGATGAGCAGCCGGTGATCAAGACGGTGTTCATGGTGGTCCCTTCAATGGGTGATGAAGGCCTTACGTTACCGGTGTATGGCAGGACGATCTACAATCAGGTATCCGTCAGATGTTTGCAATAGTCCAGACATGACCGTTGATCCGCTCTCGCAAGTGATCGCGCTGCTGCGGCCGCGAACGGTGTTCTCAAAGGTGATCAGCGGCGCGGGTCAGTGGGCCGTGCGGTATTCGCGGTTCGGTCAGCCGAGCTTCTGCGTCGTGCTCGAGGGCAGCTGCCTGCTCGCGGTCGACGGGCAGCAGCCCCTGTCGCTGGCAAGCGGCGATTTCGTACTACTGCCGGCGACCCCGGGTTTCACCATGACGAGCCTCGAGCCAGGGACACCTGTTCACATCGATGCGCGCGCTGCGGCAACCAATACATCCGGTGGCGAAGTGAGGCACGGCACCCGTGGCGGACGCCCCGACGTGCGAATGCTTGGTGGGTACTTCGAGTTCGATTCGCCCGACTCTGCGTTGCTCGTTTCGCTGCTACCCGCGGTTGTTCATGTTCGCGGCTCAGAGAGACTTCCCACGCTGGTCGGGCTCGTGCGCGAAGAGTCTCTGGAGCGCAAGGCTGGGCGCGAGCTGATACTCACCCGCCTGGTGGAAGTGCTGCTCATCGAAGCTCTACGGGGCGCAACGGGTGGACCAGCGGCGCCCGGACTGTTGCGCGGCTTGGCTGACAGGCGTCTGGCCGCCGCGTTTCGGAGCATGCACGGCGACCCCGCGCGGGCTTGGACGGTGGAGCAGTTGGCGCGAAAGAGCGCGCTATCGCGTTCGGCGTTCTTCGATCGATTCGCTCGCGCCGTCGGTCTGCCTCCGATGGAGTACCTGATGGCCTGGCGGATAGCCATCGCTAAGGACTTGCTTCGGCACACGGAGCTGGCGATCGCCGAGGTCGCCGAGCGGGTTGGCTATGGGTCTGCCAGCACGTTCAGCACGGCATTCAGCCGGCACGTCGGGCAGCCACCGGGGCAGTATGCGCGGATGCAGTAGTCGTCCCGCTCGGCTTTGATCAGGCACGATGTCCGCCTCTGCTTGACTGGACCGCTCGTTATTGACAGTCTGCAAACGGCCACTCGTCGACGCTCGATGCGAGCGGGCGGCCGGTTGAGACTGATCTCGGACGCTTGGGCGCGATCAACTGAACGACGGCTGATGCCGAGAGCAGTCGTTCAACACTTCGCCACGCCAGTGTCCGCTCTGATCTCGGAACCTGCCTTTCGTCCGTAGACGCAACGCTGCCGGCGATGAAGAGGTAGATAGCTGCGTGGTCCAGAGGCGGTTGAACAGTGCCTTGGCGCGGCCGACCGGTAGTGCGTGGTGCAGCGAAGAAACTCCGTACAGGAGCAGCATGGTCGCGCCGAACACCCCCTTGCGGCCACGTAGTCGATACCAGCTGCACCGCGGTGCGCACAGCCGATCAGCAGGGACGCCGATTTCCGTCCTATCCGCAATGGGTTCGAGCACCGATAGCGGAAGACCGGTATGAGCTAGGCAGATCAGCCGATCGACCCAACGTCGTCTGATCCGGTGGATGGGCGCACTGCAACGTAGGCATTTCACCCCAGGCCAGAGCGCCCGACCGACTGGCCTGGCTTCGGCTGCGATGCTCGTTGCACAGATGGCCAAACGTCACGCGTCCGCACTTCGCGCAGCGCTGCATGCTGGAACCTATGGTCGTGTGTGTGGTGCAGGGTACTGTGATGGTTGGCAATGGTGTTGTCTCGCGGGAGCCTAGCGTTGTGTTCGGTGCAGGATACGTTCGTGTTTGGCGGCCCGATGGCACATTGCGATGCCGATCAGGCGCCCCAGACGATGGCTTCGCCGTGGCGATGGGCCCGCTTCATCATCTCGACAAACGGCCATGCACACTGTCGCAGCGTCACGCCTTGGCCAATCGCAGCATTGTGGCCATCGCCGAGGAGCGCGTCGTTGGCCGGTCGACGCTGCGCTTGCACATCCTCTTGCTCGATCGCGCTGGCGATTGCCACCATCGCTGCCGGCATGGCTGCCGGCGCGATGATGCCGGCGGCCGACGGCTCCATGCCGATGATGCGCAGCAACTGTTCGCCGCGCGCACCGATCAGGGTCAGGCGGCTGGTCGCCTTGGACTTGGACTCGTAGCGCATCGAGAATCGTCGCTCGACCACGGGCAGTCCTCATCGCGCGGCGGCTTCCGTCTCGCGTAGCTCGCGGCGTCCGACAGACTTGCGTAGCGGCAGCCACGGTATCGGTACGCACCGTCGTCGAGGCGAATATCCAGCGAAGCCATCAGCTCATGTTCCGCATCGGTCGCAGGAGCGAGCCGTTTGCCCGCTACGAACGAGCCGCCGACATCGGCTTGCCATGGCCTGTCGCACATCAGCCTCGCATAGGTCACCGCATCTGCCACTTGTCATACCGGTAACCGTTGTAGTGATAACGAAGGCCATCGGGGTTGTTCGTTCTGTTTGGTCGTTATGTGCAACTCCTTGCCGCCGATGCACCGCAAGTTTGGACCCACACGCCTTTCTGTGTCTGTGCGCAAGCCCACCATCGCTGCGCGCGGTCTGCGGCACGCTCCTGGCGGGAGGCACGCGCTCGTCTTTCCTCACGGACCATGAGTCGCCGCGCCAATGACCGATCTCAACTTCAGGCGCAGTGCCTCGCCCGCGCTTTGCACGACCGCCCGGCTGGGTGTGGATTCGCCGCCCATGAACAGCGAGATCCCAACGATGCCTTCAGCTCCGACCACTGCGATTTCGGCCGACGCGCCGTCTTCCAGCACGTAGAGCAAGGAGACGATGGCGGTGGTCGGAAAGTAGACGTGGCTCAGCGTGCGCCCCGATTCGTAGAGCACATGGCCCAATGGCATCGTCACCGGCTCGAGTTGTGGCAGCCAACGCTGCAAGTCAGCCGCCGGTAGCGCGGCCAGCAGTTGATTCTTCCTGGGATCGTGAGCGGCGGCCATCGAGGCCCTTCGGATCGGCATAGGAAGGACACCAGGCGAACGACGCGCAGACAGGGTCTCGCCACGCGGCGCCACGACGAGCGTACACCCATGTTCGGTACCGCACAAAGACGCCTTGGTCTGCCAGCGCACAGGCTTCGTCCGTGCGGGCTCTACAACGGATCGCCAATCGCCAGGGTCGCGCGCGCAACGCCGCGCTGTGCACGGGCATCGCTCGTGCAATCGACAGTGTGCAGTAGCAGACAGACGGTGAGTGGCCTTCGGTATAGGTTCACCTTTTCTGGGGCATGACAGGCCGTGCCCGGCGCCCTTGCCGGACGCATTGAGGCTCATTGAAGGGTAATCATGAATATTCCCGTTGAAACCAAGCCCGCCCTTTGGGGCGTCGCGGCCGGAGCAATCGCTTTGGCCGTCGTCGGATTCGCCTGGGGTGGATGGACCACCGGTGGCAAAGCCGAAACGGCGGCCGCGTTGCGAGCGAGCGAGGCGGCCGTGGCGGCGCTCGCACCCGTGTGCGTCGACAAGTTCCAGCACGCAGGCGACGCCTCGAGCAATCTGGCCATGCTCAAGAAGACAGATACGTGGGCGCAGAGCGACTTCGTTGAAAAGGGTGGCTGGGCAACCGTGCCGGGTACCCCATCGCCCGAGCGCGTGTCGGCCGTGGCCAGGGCGTGTGCGGCGCTACTGACGGGAAGTTAGCTTGGCCCAACGCAGTCGAGACAAGTGAAATCAGCGAGGTGCCTATGACCAAAGGTCGGCGCGGCAACAAGGAGTTGAAGAAGCCCAAGAGGGTTTCGGTCCCAACCAAGCCGGTAGTCGGCGGCTCAATGCCAACGGACAGTGCAGCAGCCCAGCCTCCGTCCAAGAAGTAGCGGCGGTCTTGGTGGCGCCTGCGAGGCTGGCGTGCGCTGACC
>DASTZF010000243.1:0-5524 GCA_035764445.1 Burkholderiaceae bacterium | reverse complement strand
ACGATCGACCACTTCTTCATCTCGCTGGCCGCGACGCAGCGCGATCGCGCGATCTGCATCGTCATGTCGGGCACCGGCAGCGACGGCACGCTGGGGCTGCGCGAGGTGAAGGGCGAAGGCGGGCTGGTGATCGCCCAGGCGCCCGACACCACCGAGTACGACGGCATGCCCCGCAGCGCGATCGCCACCGGCATGGTCGACTACGTGCTGCCGCCCGCCGAGATGCCGGCGCAGCTGATCGCCTACGCGCGCCACGCGTTCGACCCTGCGCGCAAGCCCGCGGTACCGCCGCTGCAGCGCGACGGCGTGCTCAAGCGGCTGTGCGTGCTGCTGGGCGCGCAGACCGGTCACGACTTCTCGCAGTACAAGGAGACCACGCTGGTGCGGCGCATGGAGCGGCGCATGGCGCTGCACCAGATCACGCGCAGCGACGAGTACCTGCGCTATGCCCGCGACAACGTGGCCGAGGTCGAGGCGCTGTTCCGCGACCTGCTGATCGGGGTGACCAACTTCTTCCGCGATCGCGAGGCCTTCAAGGCGCTCGAGGAGAAGGTGATCCCCACGCTGGTGGCCCACAAGGCCGACGACGAGCCGCTGCGCGTGTGGGTGTGCGGCTGCTCCACCGGCGAGGAGGCCTACTCGATCGCCATGCTGCTGCACGAGCGCCTGACGAGTGCCACCCACGCGCCCAGGGTGCACATCTTCGCCACCGACATCGACCATGTGGCGATCGAGCAGGCGCGCAGCGGCACCTACCCAGCCAGCATCGCCACCCACGTCAGCGAGGAGCGGCTGCACCGCTTCTTCGCGCACGACGCGCAGAACGGCACCTACCGTATCCAGAAGCACCTGCGCGAGATGCTGGTGTTCTCGGAGCAGGACGTCATCAAGGACCCGCCGTTCTCCAAGCTCGATCTGGTGGTGTGCCGCAACCTGCTGATCTACCTGAACGCCGAATTGCAGCGTCGACTGATCCCGCTGTTCCACTACGCGCTGTTGCCCGGCGGCGTGCTGTTTCTCGGCACCTCGGAGACGGTGGGCGACAACACACGGCTGTACGAGGTGATCGACCGCAAGTGGAAGCTGTACCGCCGCCTGCCCGGCGAGAGGCAGGCGATGCCTGGCCCGCTGCGCGAGTTCGCACCGCCGCTGGCCGACGGCACACCGGCGCGGCAGCCCCACGCGGCGACCGACGAGCGCGCCGGCTTGCGCCAGCTCACCGAGCGCGCGCTGCTCACGCACTGGGGCCATGCCGGCGTACTGATCGATGCCCAAGGCCAGATCCGGCACATCGTCGGGCGCACCGGCAAGTTCCTCGAGCCGGCCGATGGTGACGCGGCGATGAACATCGTGGCGATGGCGCGCGAAGGCTTGCGCCGCGAGCTGACGATCGCGCTGCACCGCGCGGTGGCGCACAAGGAGCTGGTGTCGTACCCGGGCCTGAGCGTCAAGGCCAACGGCGAGTACATCCGCGCCAACCTGTCGGTGCGCCCGGTCGACGGCGGCGGCTCGATGCACTTTCTGGTGGTGCTCGAGGAGCTGCCGCCGCCCGCGAGCGACGGCGAGCCGTCGCGCGCCGACGGCGATCCCACCGGTCGCGTGGCCGACCTCGAGCGCGAGCTGCGCTCCAAGGACGAGTACCTGCAGACCACGCTGGAGGAGATGGAGACCACCAACGAGGAGCTGAAGTCCACCAACGAGGAGCTGCAGTCGGTCAACGAGGAGCTGTCCACCGTCAACGCCGAGCTGCAGGACAAGGTGGTCGACCTCTCGCGCGCCAACAACGACATGAACAACCTGCTGGCCGGCACCGGCGTCGGCACGGTGTTCGTCGACCACGACATGCGAATCTCGCGCTTCACGCCGTCGGCCACGCAGGTGATCAACCTGATCGGCGGCGACGTCGGGCGCCCGCTGGCGCACGTGGTGTCGAACCTGGTCGGCTACGACAGCCTGGTCGCCGACGTCGGCCAGGTCATCGAGACGCTGCAGCCGCGCGAGGCCGAGGTGCAGGTGAAGGGGGGCCACTGGTTCCTGATGCGCATCCGGCCGTACCGCACGATCGAAAACCTGATCGAGGGCGCGGTGATCACGCTGGTGGACGTCAGCGAGCGCAAGCGCACCGCGGACGCGCTGCGCCGCAGCGAGGCGCGGCTCAACGTGTTCGTGAACTCGGCGTATGCCGGCGTCAGCGAGGTCGACCTCGAAGGCCGCCTGCTGTTCGCCAACGACCGCCTGTGCGAGATGCTGGGCTACCCGCGCGACGAGCTGGTGAAAAAGCGCTTGTCCGACATCACCGACCCCGACGACTGGCCGCGCGTGCGCGCCCAGCTCGCCGCGCTGTCCGACGGCGGCGCCGACCTGCAGGTGGACAAGCGCTTCGTGCGCCGCGACGGCTCGCGCGTGCGCACGCTCGAGCGCGTCAGCGCGATCCGCGACGGCGCGGGCAAGCCGACGTCGCTGCTGCTGGTGTCGTTCGACAGCCCGCCCTAGCGCCGCCCCGCTCGGGCACGGTGTTTGCCCGCCGCGGGCGTCCGCCCCGCGGCGTGGCCGGCACGGCGCCGGGAGGCGAACGAGGGCACAATGGTTTGGCCTCGGGTGGCAGCGGCCACGGTCGTCGCGGACCGGCGCCATTCCGGGGTCTGGGGCAGGCCAAGGCGATGTCTTCCCACGAAGAGCCAGCACACGGCGAGCCCGACATGCGGCAGCGCGCCGAGGCGCGCCTGACCAGCCGCGTGCGGCCGCGCATCGACACCAGCGATCCGGCCTGGACCGAGCGCGTGGTGCACGAGCTCGGCGTGCACCAGATCGAGTTGGAGATGCAGAACGAGGAGCTGCGCGCCGCGCACGCCGCGCTCGAGCTTTCGCGCGACCGCTACGCCGACCTCTACGAGACCGCGCCGGTGGCCTACGTGACGCTGCAGTTCGACGGCCGCATCGTCGAGCTCAACCGCCGGGCGATCGAGCTGCTGCAGACTTCGCGCACCGAGGCGCTGCGCAAGCGCATGCAAGACTTCATCGCGCACGAGGACTTCGCGCCGTACCGGTCGCGGCTGGCGGCACTGGCGCGCAAGGCAGGCGCGCCGCAGCAGCTCGAGCTGCGCCTGCGCCTGCCCCACGGCGGGCCGCGTTGGGTGTCGCTGCACATGGCGTTGGTCACCAGCGCGGTCAACGGTGCGCAATACCGCCTCGGCATGCTCGACGTCGACGAGCGCGTGCGCTCGCAGGAGGGCGCCACGCGCATGGCCGCGCTGGTGGCGTCGGCGCAAGATGCCATCGTCGGCCGCGACGGCGACGGCATCGTGACGTCATGGAACGACGCCGCGGCGCGCCTGTTCGGCCACAGCGCCGAGGCGATGATCGGCGGGCGGCTCGATGCGATCGTGCCGCCCAAGCAGCACGACGAGCAGGCCGCGCTGGAGCAGGACCTCGACTCCGGCCGGCGCAGCCACAGCCTCGACACGGTGCGGCGCCGCGCCGACGGCACGCTGGTGCCGGTATCCATCACGCTGTCGCCGATCCGCGATGCGCACGACCGCTGGGCCGGCTCGGCGATGATCGCCCGCGACATCAGCGAGCGCGAGCGTGCCGACTTCGCGCTGCGCCAGCGGCTGCGGCAGCTCGACGTGCTGTCGCAGGCCGGCCAGGCGCTGATCATGAGCGAGCCCGATGCCGCGCTGTGCTGCCGGCTGTTCGAGGAGGCGGCGCTGGCGGCGGGCTGCGAGCTGCAGCTGCACTACGGCGTCGACTCCGCGGGCGACCTGGTGCTGCTGTCGGCCTCGGGGTTATCGCTGCAGCAGCAGAGCGTGGTGGCCGCGCCGCCGACCGCCGGCACGCCGTGGAGCATGGCCGCCGCGCAGCGCCAGCCGGTGGTGCTGAACGATTTGCAGAGCAGCGAGCTGCCGCAGGCGGCCTGGCTGCGGGCGGCCGGCGCGCGCTGTTGCGTCGCCTTTCCGCTGCTCGCGCCGGGGCGGCTGTACGGCGTGGCGGCCTTCGCGTCGCTGACGCTCGACCAGCTGCGCGAGGGCGACCTGCAGGTGATCCACACCGTGTGCGACCAGGTGTCGGCGATGCTCGAGCGCAGTCGCCTGCTGCACGAGCTGCACGCCAGCGAGAGCGCGCTGCGGCGCGCCGACCGCGCGAAGGACGATTTCATCGCCACCTTGGCGCACGAGCTGCGCAACCCACTGGCGCCGATCCGCAACGCGGTGGGCATCATGCGCCACGGCGACCGGACGACCCCGCAGCAGCTGGCGTGGTGCCGCGAAATCATCGAGCGCCAGGTGGTGCAGATGACGCGCCTGCTGGAAGACCTGCTCGACGTCAGCCGCGTCACGCGCAACAAGATCGAGCTGCGCCGCGAGCGGCTCGACCTGATGCTCGCGATCGAGCAGGCGCTGGAGGCGACGCGACCGCTGATCGAGTCGCGCGAGCAGCAGCTGGTGCTCGAGCTGCCTGACGAGCCGGTCGTGCTGTACGGTGACCTGACGCGCCTGACGCAGGTATTCGTGAACCTGCTGCAGAACGCCGCCAAGTACACCGACGTCGGCGGCCAGATCACGCTGAATGTCAGCGCCACCGACGGCCGCGTGCGCGTCGGCGTGCGCGACAACGGCATCGGCATCGAGTCGCAGCACCTGGCGCGCGTGTTCGAGATGTTCTCGCAGCTCGCGCCGGCGCTCGAGCGCTCCGGCGGCGGGCTGGGCATCGGCCTGGCGCTGACGCGCGGCCTGGTCGAGTTGCACGGCGGCTGCGTCGATGCCTACAGCGCCGGCATCGGCCGCGGCAGCGAGTTCGTCGTCACGCTGCCGGTGGCGCCGCAGCCGCGGCCCGCCGAGGCGCCGAGCGCCGACGCCGCCGATGCGCAGGCCAGCGCTCCGGCGCGCCGCCTGCTGGTGGTGGACGACAACAGCGACGCCGCGCAGACGCTGACCACCTTGCTGTCGATGCACGGCCAGGACGTGCGCGCGGCCTTCAGCGCCGAGGGGGCGATGCGCATCGCGCAGGACTGGCAACCGGACGCGGCGGTGCTCGACATCGGCCTGCCCGACTTCGACGGCTACGAGCTGTGCCGCCGCATCCGCGCGCAGCCGTGGGGGCAGCAGCCGATCCTGATCGCGTGCACCGGCTGGGGCCAGCGCGAGGACATCGACCGCGCACGCGACGCCGGGTTCGACTTCCATCTCGTCAAGCCGGTGGACCCCGACGCGGTGCTGCACGTGCTGAGCCAGTCGCGCGCGCCCCGGCAGCCGCCGCCCGGCTGAATGCGGCACGCGCCTTGCCGGACGCGGCGATGGACGCCGTCCACCGCGCACCGGCCAGTGCCGCCGACGTCGCGCCGGCCGCCGAGCCGTCCAACGCAGCGACCCGCGACATCGTGGTGGTCGGCGCGTCGGCCGGTGGCGTGAACGCGCTGCGCGTCCTGCTGACCGCGCGCCGAGTTGAGGCTCGAGCGCGGCGCACCGACCGTCACGTACAGTCGGTCTGCGCTGCCATGTCGACCGCCGCCATCGCCTTCAAGGCC
>DASTZF010000242.1:0-4793 GCA_035764445.1 Burkholderiaceae bacterium | reverse complement strand
CATAGGCCATGAAGAGGTCGTAGCACCCAGACTTCAGCCGCAGAAACGCATGGATCGCGGCCGCGGGGTCGTCGTTGCGGCGCGCGTAGAAGCGCCACAGGTAGTCATCGAGGATCATCACACCGCCGACTTTGAGCAGTGCGAAGCCCCTGAGCGCATCGAGCATCACGTCGTCGCTGTGATGCGAGCCATCGATGTAGATCAGGTCGAAGCGCGGCTGCGCTGGCTGGGCGGCAAAGAACGCCAGCGACGTGCCTTTGAACTTGGTGAGGCGCTCCGCGTGGCACGCCAAGTTGTGGTCGAAGCGCTTTTCGACCAGCCGCAGCGGCATGCCCTGATGCTCGTCGGCGCCCTCCCAGGTGTCCACGCAGGTCAGGTGCGCGAGCGGCAGCGTGTCGAGCACGAAGCGGCTGGACAACCCTTCCCAACTGCCGATCTCGAGCGCCTGCAGCGGCCGCTTGAACAATTGGTAACGGTCAAAAGCTGCCAGCCAGTACGGAATGTTGCCGCAAAACCAGTCGGTGCCGAACTGTCCGCTGGACAGCGCGTCTTGCACGAAGCGCTCCTTCGCCTGGCGATATCGCTCCAGTCTGGGCCGGCGCATGGCCGTGCGAACGTAGCAAGACCAGGCCGCCAACGGTGCCCTGGTGGCCAGCAGGTGCGGCAGGTTGGCGGCGAACCAACCCGCGTAGCGCGCGATCTGGCGCAGCCCGAGAGAACGAGCGGGTAGCCGCAAAGGGGTGATCAGGGTTGGCACGATCGTCCGCACACGTGCAGTCGGGCCTTGAGCAATCAACGTGCCTGGCAGTCGGCTCAACCCAGCCAACCGGCGAGGTCGTGCTTGAGCTGCTGCAGGTCGGCGCTGCGCGTGTACATCATGTGTCCGGCGTCGTAGTAGCGGTGCGTCACGCGTTGCAGCACGTCGCTCGGTGCGTCGAGTTGGGCGAGCGACCAGTCGCTGGCGCTGTACGGCGTGCCGAGGTCGTAGCGGCCGCTGGCCACCAGCACGCGCAAATGCGGGTTGCGGCGCAGCGCGCGCGCCAGGTCGACCCCGGTGCTGCCGTAGCCGTTGCCCTTGGCGTCGCCGCGGTTCCAATTCCACGCTTTGTTGACGTCGAGGTTGAGCACCTCGTAACGCGCGTCGTCGGCCAGACCCAGTTGCGCGAAGTACGCCATCGCGGCCATCGTGTACGGCGCGTTGAGCGCCTCGATGCCGGGGTCGAACTCCCAGCTGCGCGTGCGGCTGGCGGCCATCGGGCCGGTGACACGCGCCTCGAGCCGGCCGACGATGCGCCCGACGTCGCGCAGCAGCTCGAAGAAGAAGCTCTCGTCGCTGATGCGCAGGTTCTTCTCCTGCACCAGCGCGCGCGGCAGGCCGGTCAGCTCGGAGATGCGCTTCTCGACGCGCGCACGCGCACGGGCGTCGAGCCGCGCGCCGGCGTGCAGCGCGGCGAGGTACTCCTCGTTGACGAACGCCTCCGCCGCATCGCGCGCAGCCTGCGGCGACGCCGCCAGCGGTCCATTGAGCCGGCCGTGGAACTGGGCGGCGTTGGCAAACGCCGGCAGGAACAGCGCATATGGCAGGTCGTTGCCCGACGCAAACACCAGCCCCTGCAGATCCATCGCGCACGACACCAGGATCAAGCCCTGCAGCGCGACGCCCATCGCCTGCAGCTTGTCAGCGATCGCCGCGCCGCGCGTGGTGCCGTAGCTCTCGCCGGCCAGGTACAGCGCGGTGCCGAAGCGCTTGTGCCGCGCCAGCCACACGCGCACGACCTCGGCGAGCGCGTCGGCATCGCCGTCGACCGAGAACAGTTTCTTGCGCGCGTCGTCGCTGACGGCCAGCGAGTAGCCGGTGTGCGGCGGATCGATGAACACGAGGTCGAACTGCTCTAGCCAGGTCAGCGGGTTGTCCTGCACCGCATACGGCGCCATCGGCATCGTGCCGTCGTCGTGGATCGCCACCCGCTTGGGCCCCAACGCACCGAGGTGCAGCCACACCGATGCCGACCCCGGCCCGCCGTTGAACGCGAAACACAGTGGGCGCGGCCTGTCGCTGGCCACCGTGTAGGCGACGCAGAACACCGCGCCCTGGGGCTCGCCACGCTGCGCGTCGACACCGCCCGTGGTCAGCGGCATGAAGGCGGCGCTCAGCTCGTAGTCGAGACGCCCGCCGTTGGCCAGCATGACGCTGCCGGTGGCCGCTACCGGTGAGCGTGCCAGCAGCTTGTCGATCGTTTCGCGCTGTCGCTTGCTGTCTGCTTCGGTATCGGGCTTGGTGCTTGTTGCGCTCTCGCTCATGCCGTGGCTCCTGCCGCATCACCCCCCGCCAACCAGCGACCATACCGCATCAGGTCGACATTGCCGCCGCTGAGGATCACGCCGACGCGCTGGCCGCGCAGGTCGATCGCGCGTCCGAACGCGGCAGCGGCGGCCAGGCAGCCTGTGGGCTCGACCACCAACTTCATCTGGCCGGCGAAGAACTGCATCGCGTCGACCAGCTGCGCGTCGCTCACCGTCAGCACCCCGCGCACGCAGGCGCGGATCACATCGAACGTCAGCCGGCCCGGTGCCTGCGTCTGTGCGCCATCGGCGATCGTGTCGGGGACCGCGATTTTCACGATCTCGCCGCGCGCGAAACTCTGCTGCACGTCGTTGCCGGCCTCGGGCTCGACGCCGTACACCGCGATGGCGGGCTGCAGGCCCAGCGCGGCCACTGCGCAACCCGACACCAAGCCGCCGCCGCCCACGCAGACCAGCAACGCATCGAGCCCGCCCACCTGCTCGATCAGCTCCAACGCCGCGGTGCCCTGCCCGGCCATCACGTGCGGATGGTCGAACGGCGGAACCAGCGTCATGCCGCGCTCGGCGCCGATGCGCCGGCCGATCGCCTCGCGATCTTCGCGGTAGCGCTCGTACAGCACGACCTCGCTGCCGCGTTGGCCCTGTTGGTAGGCGCGGGTGGCGGCCAGCTTGCCGGGGGGCGCATCGGTCGGCATCACGATCACCGATGGCATGTCGAGCAGTCGTGCCGCCAGCGCGATCGCCTGCGCATGGTTGCCCGACGAGAACGCGATCACGCCGGCGCGTCGCTGCTCGGGCGAGAACTGTGCCAGCGCGTTGTACGCGCCGCGGAACTTGAACGCGCCGACGCGCTGCAGGTTCTCGCATTTGAAGAACAGCGTCGCTCCAGCGCGCTCGTCGGCCAGGCGCGACGTCATCACCGGGGTCTTGTGCGCCACGCCGGCCAGGCGGTCGGCGGCGGCGCGAATGTCTTGCAGCGTGATCGGCAGCGTCATGCGCCCGAGCATAGCGTGCCGGCGATTCGCCGATCGATGTACGCAGCGGTGCTGCCTCGCTCGGCGGGCATTCTGACGGTCCGTGCGAACATGAACGCCGAACAGGCCGGGTATCGCGGCAACAAATGACCCCGCTGGCCGCAGCGGCCACCCGATTTCGATCGACACAGGCCGCATCGGTTCACCGATGCGGCCTCTTCTTTGGCCGCTCACCTGACGAGACATCCCATTGCGGCGCGCGCTTTAAGTCTCTTTTAAGGAGACAAGCGCACATTGCTCTCATCCGAGTCCGCAGACGGCGGGCTCTCGAGGCTTGCTTTTCACACGACGGAGAACGTCTTGTCGTCGACCAGCGGCGGTCCCGCGCCATCGCGCATCGAACAGGCCGCGCGCGAGCTCGTGATGTCCCCGTGGCTGCTGGGTCTGGTGACGCTGTGCGTGGCGACGGCCTGGTTCGGCACGCTCGAAGCGAGACATCTGCTGCGCAGCGACGAAGGCCGCTACGCGGAGATCGCACGCGAAATGTTTGCGTCGGGCGACTGGGTCACCATTCGGTACAACGGCCTCAAGTACTTCGAGAAGCCGCCGCTTCATCTGTGGATGACCGCGCTGGCGTACGAGACGTTCGGTGTCGGCGCGTGGCAGGCGCGGCTGTGGGGGGCGCTGTGCGGCGCCGTCGGCATCGGGCTGACGATGCTCGCGGCGCACCGTTACCACGGGGCGCGTGTGGCACTGCTGGCGGGGCTGGTGCTGCTGGCGTCGCCGTACTGGAACATCGGCTCGCACGTCAACACGCTCGACCTCAGCCTGGCCGGGGCGCTGACTGCCACGCTGGCCGGGTTGCTGATGGCTCAGCACCCGCAGGCCAGTGCGGCCGCACGCCGGGGGTGGATGTGGTTCGCGTGGGGCGCGGCGGCCCTGGCGGTGCTGACCAAGGGCTTGATCGGCGTCGTGCTGCCTGGGTTGGCCCTCGCCGTGTACTCGTGCTGGACGCGCGACTGGCGCATCTGGCGCCGACTGCACGTCGTCAGCGGCTCGTTGCTGCTGCTGGCCATCACGGTGCCGTGGTTCTGGCTGGTCGCCATGCGCAACCCGGAGTTCACGCAGTTCTTTTTCGTGCACGAGCACTTCGAGCGCTACACCACCACGGTCCATGATCGCGCGGGCCCGTGGTGGTACTACGTGCCGCTGCTGCTGCTGGCCTTCCTGCCCTGGACGGGCTTGTGGCCGCGCATCGCGGGACTCGTGCGTCGCTCGCCGCGCGGCAGCGACCTGCAGTTCGAGCGTCTGCTGGCGTCGTGGGCGCTCGCGATATTCGCCTTCTTCAGCTTGTCGGGATCGAAGCTCCCCGGATACATCCAGCCGATGGTGCCGGCGCTGGCCATACTCGGCGCAGCGGTGCTGGCCGAGTTGCCCGACGGTGCGTGGACGCGGCTGCTGGTCTCGGCGGCAGTGATCGGTGTCATTGCCGCCGCCGGCTCGTCGCACATCGCC
>DASTZF010000241.1:0-9742 GCA_035764445.1 Burkholderiaceae bacterium | reverse complement strand
AAGAACGACCACCAGTTGCTTCGGCGTGCGGATCAAGCCTTCGTGCGAATCGGCTTCGGAATGCGTGGCGTCGCTCATGGATCGATGACTCTCTGCCTGTCGTGTGGCCCGCCGCAGCCGCGTGCCGAGCAAAACCGGGCGATTCTATCAGTGGCCCTCGTGGTGGCCGCGGTCGCCGGAAGGCCCGCTGATAGAATCGTGCGCTCCGCTGTGATGTGTGCTGCCGCCGGCACGCACCGCGATGCGCCCGTAGCTCAGTGGATAGAGTACTGGCCTCCGAAGCCAGGGGTCGCGCGTTCGATCCGCGCCGGGCGCGCCAGATTCGCTTGCCGTAGCTGCACGCGGCCACCTCTTCGTTAGGCGGGCCTGTGGCCCGAGTGTGGCCCACGCCGCGGCCCAAGACACCGTGTGGGCCGGGAGCGCAAGTTTGCGAGCGGGGCCGACATCAGCATGGAGCGACTTCGTGTGGAGAAGTCAGCACGCTCCCGCCAATGCAAGCGCGAGTCAAGCACTGGCATCGACTGACGCCTGGCTTCCGGCCGTCACTCCCGGGTCACACCCTCGAAGGCGATCTGGGTCCACGTCCGACCTAGATCCCGACTGACGAACACGCTGCGCCTGAAGGTTGCGATGGCGACCTCCCCTGGGCTCGCAGGGTTGAGGGCAATGTGTGCGACGGCATCGTGTGCCGGCAAGGGCAGCGTCACCATACCGAGCGCGGCGCCTGGCGTCGTGTGGAGCGTGAATAGCCACGGCTTGTCATCGTCGTAGCGGCTGTGCCAGAGGGTCGCGCCGTCGACGTCGAAACTGACGGCCAACACGTAGCCCGGCTCGCCTAGCCGCTCGAAGGTGTCCGCCCAGTCACGCGACAGGAAGAGCCCGGCATCGCCGGCCGCGGCCACCACGTTGGGGTCAGTGGGGTGCACGGCCAGCTGATGGATCGGGCCGCCCAAGCCCCGCGCTGCGGCGCGCCGCCAGTGGGCACCATCGTCGGTCGTGTAGTGGATGCCCGTTCGCTGCATGCGCGAGTTCGCCTGCCGGTTGGCGATATACACGACGTTCGTGTCGCGTGAGGCGGCGACCGTGTGGAAGTCCGACTCGCCTTCGAGCGCCAGGCTGCGCCAGCTCCCGCCGCCATCTGTGCTCTTGATCAAGCCCACCGGATCGGTCAAGTCGGACCCGGCTGCGGGATGCCCGCTGCTGTAAAGCGCATCGCGCACTGGCGACAGGCTCATCAAGTCATGAGCGGGCCCCTTCGGCTCGAACCACCGCCCGTCCGAGTAGATGGCCAGGCCGTGGTGGCTGGCGATGATCAGCCACCTGCCGTTGGCGCCATAGGCCAATCCGTGGACGTGAGTCAGGTCCACGCTGGCCGCGGCCTCGATGACGCCCGGCAATACGGAGCCCATCGCCAGCACCAATGCGCCGATCGGAAGAGCCCGCAGCGGGTTGAGCATGCCTTCGCACCCCGACATAGAGCGTACTACCTTGTAGGCGAGGCTGCACCTCCCGGGGGCGCCTCGTCCCTCGCGATCCTTGCGCTGGCGCTGCCGCTGCGGCACACACTGGCTGCCAAGATCGATTCAAACGAAAGCGCGCCGCCGGATGGCATCGCAGCGTGCGCGACGCGAACCCGATATGCTCACCGCGTTGACCGGAGAAAGCGCTGCATGAACGCCCCTGAACGTCCCATCGAGCCGCGGCTGACCTCGCTGTCGCACGGCGGCGGTTGCGGCTGCAAGATCGCGCCGGGCGTGCTGTCGGAGATCCTCAAAGGCTCAGCGGAGATGCCGATGCCCAAGGAGCTGCTGGTCGGCATCGAGACGTCCGACGACGCCGCGGTTTACCGGTTGAACGACGAGCAGGCGTTGATCGCCACCACCGACTTCTTCATGCCGATCGTCGACGACCCGTTCGACTTCGGCCGCATCGCAGCCACCAACGCGATCTCCGACGTCTATGCCATGGGGGGCCGGCCGATCCTGGCGCTGGCCCTGGTCGGCATGCCGATCAACGTGCTGTCGACGGCCACCATCGCGCGCATCCTGCAAGGCGGCGAGTCGGTGTGCCAGGCCGCCGGCATTCCGATCGCCGGTGGCCACACGATCGACTCGGTCGAGGCGATCTACGGCCTGGTCGCGCTCGGGCTGGTGCATCCCAAGCGCGTCAAGCGCAACGCCGACGCGCGCGCGGGCGATCGCGTGATCCTCGGCAAGCCGCTCGGTGTGGGCGTGCTGTCGGCAGCGTTGAAGAAGGAGCGCCTCGATGCG
Organism: Burkholderiaceae bacterium; assembly: GCA_035764445.1. GTDB lineage: Bacteria > Pseudomonadota > Gammaproteobacteria > Burkholderiales > Burkholderiaceae_C > JAEUPI01. The sequence continues at coordinate 7,472 of DASTZF010000241.1, read as the reverse complement.
CCGGGCTATGCGCAGATGGTCGCCACCACGACCCAGCTGAACACGCCGGGGCCCGATCTGGCCGCACTCGACGGCGTGCATGCGCTCACCGATGTCACCGGCTTCGGCCTCGCCGGCCACGCGCTGGAGCTCGCGCGCGGCGCCGGCTGCACGGTGGTGCTCGACTGGGCGCGCGTGCCGCAACTCGATCAGGTGCGCGGGCTCGCCGCACAGGGCTTCGTCACCGGCGCATCGGGCCGCAACTGGGCGGGCTACGGTGGCGAGGTCTCGTTGCCGGCGCAGTTCGATGCTGCCGACAAGGCGTTGCTGACCGACCCGCAGACCAGCGGCGGCTTGCTGGTGTCGTGCGCGCCGTCGGCGGCCGAGTCGGTGATCGACGTGTTCAAGCGGCACGGCTTCAATGCCGCGGCCGACATCGGCGAAGTGACGTCGCATTCAGGCGGCGCTCGGCTGGTCGTTCGCTGAACCGCAGCGCGCGACGGTCCGGCGCTACCTTCGTTGGCGCGCACAGGCGCTGGTGTATGGTCGCGCCATGCGTTCACCGCAACCGCGTCGGCTGCATCGGTGGATGTTCATGCTGGCGTTCGCTGCGCTGGTGGGCTGCGGCACCAGCCCTCCGCGGGGCCGCGACGGCGCCGGATCCAACCCGCCACCGAACCTGGCGCAGGTGCCCGATGCCGAGCCGCGGCTGGAGCCGCTGCGCAGCGGCGGTCCCAACAAACCTTACGAGGTGTTCGGGCGCACCTACACACCGTTGACCAGCGACGTGCCGTTTACCGAGCGCGGACTGGCATCGTGGTACGGGCGCAAATTCCACGGCCGCCCGACTTCGAGCGGCGAGCCGTACGACATGTATGCGATGACCGCCGCGCACAAGACGATGCCGATCCCGAGCTACGCGCGCGTGCGCAATCCGGCCAACGGCCGCGAGGTGATCGTGCGCATCAACGATCGCGGACCGTTCCACGGCGGCCGCGTGATCGACCTCAGCTACACGGCGGCACTGAAACTCGGCGTGCTCAACGCGGTAGCGCCGGTCGAGGTCGAGCGCATCACGCAAGAGGCGATCCGCACCGGCGCCTGGAAGGCGGGCTCCGAGCGAGCGCTGGCGGCTGCCACACCGCCCGTCACGGCCCCACCGCCGCCGCTCGTCGTCAGCAGCGCGCCGAGCGTGAGTGCGCCGCCTGCCGTCCGCGCACCGGAGGTGCCGGCCAGCGCGATCACGACGGTGGCGGTCGCGCCGCCACCGGCCAGCGCGAACGAGACCACGGTGCCGCCGGTCGATGACGACGTGCCACGCACGCCGCCGCGACCGATCGCGATGCAGGCCCCGGGCTTCTGGTTGCAGCTTGGTGCGTTTCGCGAGCGCGACGGCGCGCTGGACTTTCAGCGCAAGGTCGAGCGCGAGCTCGACTGGCTGGCGCCATCGCTGGCGGTGTTCACCGATCGCGACCTGCATCGCTTGCAGGCGGGGCCGTACCGCACGCGCGCCGATGCCGGCAGTGCGGCCGACCGCCTGCGCGCCGAACTGCAGCTGGTGCCGCTGATCGTCGAACGTCGTTGACGCTCCTGCTCAGGCGGCGTGCTTCAGCACCGCGATGAAGTGGCAGCCGCTGCCCACCAGCACGAACACGTGCCACACCAAGTGACCGAAGCGCAGTCGCTGGTCGAGCACGAAGAACAGCGTGCCGGCCATGTAGGCGATGGCGCCGGCGAGCAGCCACAGCAGACCCTCGCGGCCGAGCGACGCCAGCAGCGGCTGCGCCGCTGCCATCACCAGCCAGCCGAACGCGAGATACAGCGCGGTCGACAGCGTGCGGTCGCGCAGATAGCCGGCGAGCTTCATCGCCACGCCGGTGGCCGCCAGCACCCACACCAGCCCCAGCAGCGGTGCGCCTTCTGCATGGCCGAGTGCGAACGGCGTGAAGGTGCCAGCCATGAAGAGATAGATCGCCGCATGGTCCAGCCGCTTCAGCAAGCCTTTGGTGGGTCCTGATGGCGCTGCGTGATACGCCGACGACACCGCGTACATCAGCAGCATCGTGGCGGCGAACACCCACACCCCCAGATGGCGCGAGCCCGCACTCGCCGTCTCGTCGGCCGCCAGTACCGGTAGCGCCACCAGGGCCAACAGCACGCCGAGCCCGTGGCTGGCCGTGTTGGCCAGCTCCTCGCGTAGCGCGGGTGCTATCGGCATCGCCTTGCTCCCTTCGCGCGTCCCAGCATCGCGCGTTGCGAAGCAGTGTGATCACGTGCCCGTGCGGACGCATCCCACAGCCACGGGCTGTGGCCCCCGTTCAAGGGCAGCGATGCGGGGGGTACACCGCGCCGCGGTGTAACTGCAGCGTCAGCTGACCCGGTCGATGGGTGTGTCAGCGGCCGCCGCTGACACTCAGCACCGTTGCTGTGACGTAACTCGCCTCGTCCGACACCAGCCACGCGATCGCCTGCGCGATCTCGGGCGCGGTGCCCGCGCGCTGCAGCGGGATCGTCGAGGCCAGCTTCTGCGGCCGCCCGGCATCGCCACTGTCGCCGTGGATCTCGGTCTCGATGATGCCCGGGCTCACGGCGTTGACGCGCACGCCTTCGCTCGCCAGCTCGCGCCCCAGCCCGACCGTGAAGCTCTCGATCGCGCCCTTGCTGGCGGCGTAGTCGACGTACATCGCCGGCGCGCCAAGAGTGGCCGCGATGCTCGACAGATTGACGATCACGCCGCCTGCGCCGCCGTGGCGCGTGCTCATGCGCTTGACCGCTTCGCGCGCACACAACAGCGTGCCGAACACGTTGACGTCAAGCATGCGCCGCCAGCGCGCGCTGCTCATCTCGTCGAGGCGCGCCTTCATGTCGACGATGCCGGCGTTGTTGATCAGCGCGCCGACGCGGCCCAGCCCCTGATCGACGGCATCGAACATCGCCAGGACGGCGGCCTCGTCGGCGACGTCGGCGCGCACGACGATGCCGCGCCGGCCAGCGCTGCGCACGTCGGCGGCCACTTGCTGGGCCGCGGACTCGTCGCGCGTGTAGTTGACCGCGACGTCCCAGCCGCGCTGCGCCAGCAGCCGTGCAGTGGCCGCACCGATGCCGCGGCTGGCGCCGGTGATCAAGGCAATGCGCGCGGTCGTCACGGCTCGCAGCTCCCGGTGTCGAAGGGCGGGCTCCGATTGTGCGGCTTCGGGCAGGCCCGGGCTGGCAAGCGGTGCTCGCTTCGGTACATTGACGACAGGGCTTCCTTATCGCTGTGGAGATTGGTTCATGAAACGCCGCACCTTGATCACCGCGCTGCCGGCGGGACTCGCCGCGCCCGCGCTCGTCGTCCGCGCGCAGGCCCTCGAGAAGCCCAAGGTTCAGCTGGCGGTCGGCGGCAGGAACCTGCTGTACTACCTGCCGCTGTCGATCGCCGAGTCGCTCGGCTACTTCAAGGCCGAAGGACTCGAGGTGACGATCAACGACTTCGCCGGCGGCGCGCAATCGTTGCGCGCGCTGGTGGGCGGCAGCGTCGACGTGGTATCGGGTGCGTTCGAGCACACGGTCAACATGCAGGCCAAGGGGCAGCGCCTGCGCGCGTTCGTGCTGATGGGACGCGCGCCACAGATCGTGCTCGGCATCAATCCGAAGTCGCTGCCCAACTTCAAGAGCGTGGCCGACCTCAAGGGCAAGAAGATCGGCGTCACCGCGCCGGGCAGCTCGACCAACGTGATGGCGAACTTCGTGCTCGCCAAGGCGGGCCTGAAGCCGAGCGACGTCAGCTTCATCGGCGTCGGCGCGTCCAGCGGCGCGGTGGCCGCCGTGCGCTCCGGCCAGATCGATGCCATCAGCAACCTCGACCCGGTGATCACGCTGTTGCAGCGCTCGGGCGACCTGAAGATCGTGTCGGATACGCGTGTGGTGGCCGAAGCCGACAAGGTATTCGGTGGGCCGATGCCGGCTGCCTGCCTGTACGCCAAGAGCGAATTCGTCGACAAGAATCCGGCCACCGTACAGGCGTTGGCCAATGCGATCGTGCGTGCCGACAAGTGGATCCAGAACGCCGGCCCGACCGAAATCATCAAGGCGGTGCCCGAGGCGTACCTGCTGGGCGACCGCGCGGTCTACATCGACGCCTTCCTCGCCGCCAAGGGTGCGCTGTCGCCCGACGGCATGATCCCGGAGAAGGGCCCCGACACCGCGTTCCGCGCGCTGGCCAGCATCGACGCCGAGATCGCCGACGCCAAGCTCGATCTGGCGGCGGTCTACACCAACGAGTTCGTCAAGAAGGCCAACGCCAAGTATCCCAAGGGCTGACCGGCAGCAAGCATCGATGGGCTTCGCGCTCGAGCTCTCGGGCATCGCGTGCACGTTCGCTGGCCGCGACGCGGCGGGCGCCTCGTACACCGCGGTGCGCGACGTCAGCCTCGCGGTGGCCGACGGCGAATTCGTGTCGGTGGTCGGCCCCACCGGTTGCGGCAAGAGCACGCTGCTCAACGTGGCCGCGGGGCTGCTTGCACCGAGCGCGGGATCGGTGCGCGTGTTCGGCGAGCCGCTGGCCGGCATCAACCGCCGCGCCGGCTACATGTTCCAGACCGAGAGCCTGATGCCGTGGCGCACCGCGCGCTCCAACGTGATGGCGGGGTTGCAGTTCCGCGGCGTCGCGCTGGATGCCGCACGCCAGCAGGCCGATGCCTGGCTGCAGCGGGTGGGCCTCACCGGCTTTGGCGACCGCTATCCGCACCAGCTGTCGGGCGGCATGCGCAAGCGCACGAGCCTGGCACAGACACTGGCGCTGGACCCCGACATCATCCTGATGGACGAGCCGTTTTCGGCGCTCGACATCCAGACGCGCCAGTTGATGGAGAACGAGGTGCTGGCGCTGTGGGGCGGCGACGAGCGCCGGGCCACTCCCAACTCGGCGCGCGCCACTCTCGCGGGCGCAGCGAAGCAGGGCAAGCAACGCAAGGCGGTGCTGTTCATCACCCACGACCTCGACGAGGCGATCGCGATGAGCGACCGCGTGGTGGTGATGAGCGCGGGCCCGGCGGCACACCCGATCGGTGAGTTCGCGATCGACCTCACGCGTCCGCGTGACGTTGCCGAAGTGCGCACGACGCCGCGCTTCGTCGAACTGCACCGTGCGATCTGGAACGTGTTGCGCGACGAGGTGCTGCGCGGTTATCAGCAGCAGTTGCAGCGCCGGGCATGAGCCCCATGACCGCCCTGTGGCAGCGCATCCGCCCGCGACCGGGCCGCAACCTGAGGCTGTGGCAGGCCGGCGTGCTGCTGGCCGTGTTCGCGGCGTGGCACGTGCTGACCAAGCCGGGGCTGCTGCCAAACGTCGTCTTCAGCGACGACAGCCAGGCAGCGTTCTTCTTCGGCGAGCCGCTGAAGATCCTGGCGCGCATCGGCCGCTGGTTCTTCGTCTCGCGCGACATCTACGAGCACCTGGCGGTGACCCTGCTGGAGACCGTGCTGGCTTTCGGGCTCGGCACGGCGCTCGGACTCGCGTGCGGGCTGTGGCTCGCGCTGTCGCCGCTGGCCGCCGCGATCTTCGATCCCTATATCAAGGCGCTGAACTCGATGCCGCGCGTGATCCTGGCGCCGATCTTCGCGGTCTGGTTCGGGCTCGGCGTGGCGAGCAAGGTGGCGCTCGGCATCACGCTGGTGTTCTTCATCGTGTTCTTCAACGTCTACCAGGGCGTGCGCGAGGTGAGCCCGGTGGTGCTCGACAACGCGCGCATGCTCGGCGCCGACCGCCGGCAGCTGCTGCGCTACGTCTATCTGCCCAGCGCAACCAGCTGGGTATTCAGCTCGCTGCACACCAGCGTCGGTTTGGCGTTCGTCGGTGCAGTGGTCGGCGAGTACCTCGGCAGCGCCAAAGGCGTCGGCTACCTGATCCTGCAGGCCGAAGGCACGTTCGACATCAACACGGTGATGGCCGGCATCCTGGTGCTCACCGCGTTCGCGTTGCTCCTCGATGCCGCGGTCGGGCGCATCGAGCGGCGCTTGATGAAGTGGCAACCGCGCGCCGCCGAGACCGAGCGCCTGTAGCCGCCGCGTGACACGACAACCGGAGACCCTATGGCGAAGGATTTCGACGCAATGGAAGACAGCAACCCATCGGCCAACCCGAGCATCCACGACGTGTCGGATCCGCGGCGCCGCGTCTGGCTGCAAGGCGGCGTCGTCGCGCTGGTGGGTGGCGTGCTGGCGCCATGGCTCGGCAGCTGTGCCGCGACGCCGCAGACCCGCGGTCCGCTGCTCGGGTTCAAGGCGATCGGCACCGATGGCAGCGACGCGCTGCGCGTGCCCGAGGGCTACATCGCGCGCGCGATCGCACCGTGGGGCGAGCCGGTCGGTGTGGCCGGTGCGATGCCGCAGTGGCAGGACGATGCGTCGAACTCCGCGGCCGACCAGGCGCTGCAAATGGGCATGCACCACGACGGCATTCACTTCTACCCGCTCGACGGCAGCCAGCGCGGCCTGCTGGTGATGAACCACGAGTACATCGACGACGGGCTGCTGCACAGCGACGGCCTGAAGACGTGGTCGGCCGAGAAGGTGCGCAAGGGGCAGAACGCGCACGGCGTGTCGGTGATCGAGGTGCAGCTCGTCGACGGCCGCTGGCAGATGGTGCGGCCGTCGCGCTACGCGCGGCGCCTCACTGCAGCCTCGCCATTCACGGTGAGCGGGCCTGCAGCCGGCCATGGGCTGATGAAGACCGCCGCCGATCCGGCGGGCCGCACCGTGCTCGGCACGCTGAACAACTGTGCCAGCGGCCAGACGCCGTGGGGCACCTACCTGTCGGGCGAAGAGAACTTCGCCTTCTATTTCAGGGCCGGCGACAACCTCGACGCACACCAGCGCCGCTGGGGCCTGCGCAAGGACGCGTTCTACGGCTGGGCCGAGCACGACGATCGCTTCGACGTGGTCAAGACGCCCAACGAGCCCAACCGCTTCGGCTGGGTGGTCGAGATCGACCCGATGGATCCGTCTTCCACACCGGTCAAGCGCACCGCGCTCGGCCGCGCGGCGCACGAGGGCGCGTGGGTGGCGGTCACGAAGGATGGCCGCGCGGTCGTCTACTCCGGCGAGGATGCACGCTTCGAGTACATCTACAAGTTCATCAGCCGCGACAAGATCGCGGCCGGCGGTGCCAAAGCCAACCGCGACCTGCTCGACCACGGCACGCTGTACGTCGCGCGCTTCGATGCCGATGGCAGCGGCCGCTGGCTGCCGGTGGTGCACGGCCAAGGACCGCTGACGGCGGCCAACGGCTTTGCCGATCAGGGCGAGGTGGTGATCAAGTCGCGCCAGGCGAGCGATTTGCTGGGCGCTACCAAGATGGACCGCCCCGAGTGGGCTGGCGATCGACCAGAAAGCCGGAGAGGTGTACTGCACGCTGACCAACAACTCGAGCCGCGGCGCCGCCAACTTCCCAGGCCCCGACGCGGCCAATCCGCGCGCCAACAACACGATGGGCGGCGTGATCCGCTGGAAGG
>DASTZF010000240.1:0-2206 GCA_035764445.1 Burkholderiaceae bacterium | reverse complement strand
CCGTGCGGCGAGCGTACACCTATGTTCGATACCGCACAGAGAATTCGCCATGGCGCCGCGCACGGCTGCTACACGCACTGGAGCGGGCCTGCGCGTGCCACGGCTGCGTGCATCGATCGGGGCACTCGCCTCGGTCAGCGTGAAGCCATGAGCCGGTCGCGCAAAGCGGCCTCGTCCTACGTCGACAGATGTCCTCGGCCGATGGTTGCCGCGTGCTGCGACACCCACAGTGGCTGTTCGCTTGGGCGTGATTCCGCGTCGATTCCGACGGCGGCGCTCACACCGAAAGAGCAGGAACAAGGACTGGCTGGTCGACTGACGGTACGGCCACGCTTGCTTTGATCGTCCGTCGCTTCCCATCCCATCCATTCACTGGAGACTCACCATGTTCGTTCGTACCACACTTGCAGTCGCAGCGACTGCCATCGCTCTGATCGCCATGCCCGGCTGTGCCGTCACGCGCGGCCAGGAAACCACCGGCGCCTACGTCAACGACAGCGCCATCACCGCGGCTGTAAAGACCAAATTCGTCGAGAACAAGGCTGTCGATGCTTCCTCCATCGGCGTCGAAACGCTGAACGGCACGGTCATGCTGTCGGGCTTCGCCAAGAACGCGACCGAGAAGGCCACCGCCGAATCCCTGACCTGGAAGGTCGATGGCGTGAAGGCGGTCAAGAACCAGATCGCCATCCGTTCTTGATCCACACTGCGGCGCGTGAACCCTCAACAGGTTCGCGCGCAACGCCACGCCGTGCACGGCTTCGCTCGTGCGATCGCCTGTGTGCCATAGCACACAGACGGTGATTGACATTCGGCATAGGTTCACTTTTCTAAGGCATGACAGGCCATGCCCGGCACGTTGCCGGACGCAGCGAGGCCCTTGAAGGGTGACCATGAACATTCCCGTTGAAACCAAGCCCGCCCTTTGGGGCGTCGCGGCCGGAGCAATCGCTTTGGCCATTGTCGGATTCGCCTGGGGTGGATGGACCACCGGTGGCAAAGCCGAAACGGCGGCCGCGTTGCGAGCGAACGAGGCGGCCGTGGCGGCGCTCGCACCCGTGTGCGTCGACAAGTTCCAGCACGCAGGCGACGCCTCGAACAACCTGGCCATGCTCAAGAAGACCGACTCGTGGTCGCAGAGCGATTTCATCGAAAAGGGTGGCTGGGCCACCGTGCCGGGGACGCCGTCGCCCGAGCGCGTGTCGGCCGTGGCCAGGGCGTGTGCGGCGCTACTGACAGGAAGTTAGCCTGGGGCTCAACATCGTCGAAGCAAGTGAAATCAGCGAGGTGGATATGAGCAAAGGTCGGCGCGGCAACAAGGAACTGAAGAAGCCCAAGAGGGTTTCGATCCCCACCAAGCCGGTAGTCGGTGGCTCCATGCCGACCGACAGTGCAGCAGCCCAGCCTCCGTCCAAGAAGTAGCGGCGATCTTGGGGGCGCCTGCGCGGCTGGCGTGCGCCGGCCGCGTGTCGTGGATGGCGTCAGCTTGCGCCGGATGTCGAATGGCCTGCGTTGGCCTCGCTACGGTTCGATACGGCGCTCTCGCCCCCGGACTCCAACATTGCCAAACCGTCTCAGCAAGGAGGCCCGGTTCACTGCAGCGCCACCATTACAGATGCGGTACTCTGAGCAGGCTCAAGCTGTGGCTTCCTGATAGCGTTCGACGAAGGATCTGTGGACGCGACGAGCTGGTTCGATAGCACGCTGGCCGTGCCGCTGCGCGCGTTGTTCGGGCCTCGCGGGCTGCTCCCGCTGATCGGCACCGCCGCCAGTGTGGACGATGCGCCGCTGCGCGCGCAGCTGTTCACGGATGAGGAGATGGAGCGCCACGGCCAGCATCTCGCGGCCGGCCACGAACTCACGCGAGCACCCCGCCGCGACCGTCTTCTGCCCCGACTCGCCGAGAACGAGAAGACCTTGATAGGCGTGTGCACGCTGCTCGCGCAAAGCGCCGAGAAGCGCCGCGTGACACCGGCCGGCGAATGGCTGCTCGACAACTTCTACATGATCGAGGAAGAAGTGCGCACGGCGAAGCGCCATCTTCCGCCCGGATACAGCCGTGAGCTGCCGCGCATCGCGAGCGGGCCAAACGCCGGGCTGCCGCGCGTCTACGATCTTGCGCTGCACGCCGTCGCCCACAGCGACAGCCGCCTTGGGCGGGGTACGCTGACGCGCTTCATCGCCGCGTACCAGACCGCCAAGATGC
>DASTZF010000239.1:0-8066 GCA_035764445.1 Burkholderiaceae bacterium | reverse complement strand
CAACTGCAGCAACTCGGCGCGCAGGCGCTGATAGCCCTGCACGGTGATGTAGTTCTTGGACCCCGCGGGCAACGGCGGCGCACCGGCGTCGCCATCGTCATCATCGGCAGCGTCGGCTTCGCGGGTAAAGGCCTTGCTCATGCGTGGCATGGTAGCCGCGCTCGGCCAGCCTACAAGCGAACGACCTCGATGCGGCGATTGGCCGCGGCGTAAGGGTCAACCGCTTGGCGAGGGGTCGACGAACCCATGCCCACCGCGTGCAGGACGGAAGCATCGACGCCACGCTCGATGAGGTACGCCTTGATCGCTTCGGCGCGGCGCTGAGTCAGCGCGCGCCGCGCTTCCAGCGGCCCCGATGCATCGGTGTGGACCTCGATGCGGACCGCCTTGGCACCGCCTTCGCGCAGCGCGTCGGCCACCGCGTCGAGCGGCCGCTTGATCTCGTACGGCAACTCGGCCGAGTCGAGCGCGAACGCTTCGGCGGCGAGCACGTAGCGCCGCGGTGCCGCCGGCGCGCACGGCGTGCTGTCGGCACAGGCATCGGCGCTCGCGCTGGTTTCGAAGGCCTGCAGATCAGGCAGCGCGGCGCCCTTGCGCAGGGCGTCGGCCGCGGCGCCCGACAGCACGAGCGCGGCGACGGACATCAGTGCCCAGGTCAGGATTTCGGTGGGCTGTCGCACGCAAGCGCTTTCTGGGCTGCCACGCCGGCGGAAAGCCCGGCGCTTGTCGGTGTCCGATCTGTGATCGATGTCACGATCCTAGCGACGCGTCGCCCGCCGACCACCCCGGGGTTGAGGGAGCGGGCGGACCCCAGGCACTGACGGCGCTGTCGATCGGCCGCCGGACCGCTCAGTTGCCGCGGTAGGCACCCGGCGCCGTGCCGGTCCACTTGCGAAACGCGCGGTGCAGCGATCGGGCGTCGACGTAGCCGAGGCTGACCGCGACGTGCTCGATGCTGTGGCGGCCGTCACTCAGCAGCCGCACGGCCAGATCGCGCCGCAGTTCGTCGACCACCTGCTGCCAGCCGGTCCCCTCGGCGGCGAGCTTGCGCCGCAGGGTGGCCACCGAGACGCCCCACTCGAGCGCCACCGCGTCGGCCGCCGGCCAGTCGCCGCCGCGCCGCAGCCGCGTGCGCAGCCGCTGCGCCCAGTTGGACCCGCCCACCTGCTTCAGGAACACCGACTGCGGGGCGTCGCGCAGGAACTCGCGCAGCGATGCCGCGCCGGCCGCGTGATGGGCGGCCAGCAGCGCAGCGTCGAACTCGAGCGCGCTGGACGCGGCGTCGAAGCGCACGGCCGGCCCGAACATGCGCCGATACTCGGCTGCGTGCGGCGGTCGCGGCCACGCCAGCCGCACCGCGCCGATCGTGACGCGCCGCCCGACCAGCCAGCACAGCAGGCCCTGCAGCATCACCAGCAGCGTCTCGTCGGCAAAGCGCCGCGCCGGCGGATCGGCGATGCGGTTGTGCAGCTCGAGACAGGCTCGCGTGCCGTCGCTGCGCAGCTCGACGCGCACGTCGTCGAGGAACACCGCGAACGCCCGCTGCGCCTCGCGCAGTGCGCCGCCGACCGTGCGGTGAGGCAGTAGCGCCCGGCACAGCAGCGCGAAGCTGCCGACCTTCATGCGCCGGGTGTCGAGCCCGAAGAACTCGTCGTCGAGCTCGCGCGCCACCGCCAGCCACAGCCTGCCGAAGGCGTCGGCGTCGACCCGCGCTCCAGGCGCCAACGCCTGCTGCGCCAAGCCGCACGATGCCAGCACGCGCGTGCGCGACACCGGGGTCAGGCGCATCACCGCACCGGCCACGAAAGCACCCGACACCGTGTGCGCGGCCGGGTTGCTGGGCGGGGGCATGGGCCGCCATTGTCGGCAATTGCGCTCAGGCGCGCGAGCGATTCGGCCATCGCAGGCCGGCGCCTCCCGCTCTAGACTGCCACTTCGATGCAGTGCCCGCCGCAGGCGGCGCCACGGAGACGCCGATGACCGACCTGTCTGCCGAGTTCAAAGCCCTGGCCGAGTACCGCCCGACGCAGAAAGTGCGCTTCGTCACCGCCGCCAGCCTGTTCGACGGCCACGACGCGGCGATCAACATCATGCGGCGCATCCTGCAAGGCATGGGCGCCGAGGTGATCCACCTCGGTCACAACCGCTCGGTCGACGAGATCGTCACCGCCGCGCTGCAGGAGGACGTCCAGGGCATCGCGGTATCGAGCTACCAGGGCGGCCACGTCGAGTACTTCCGCTACATGGTCGACCTGTTGCGCCAGCGCGGCGGTGCGCACATCCAGGTGTTCGGCGGTGGCGGTGGCGTGATCGTGCCGGCCGAGATCCGCGAGCTGCAGAGCTATGGCGTGGCGCGCATCTACAGCCCCGAAGACGGCCAGCGCATGGGGCTGCAGGGGATGATCGGCGAGATGCTGATGCGTTGCGACAGCGACCTGTCGTCGCACGCCCCCACCGAGTTGGCGGCGCTGCAGGGTCATGGCGAGGCCGCGTGGCGTGCGCTGGCTCAGCTGGTCACCGCGTTGCAGAACGGCGCCGTCGACACCGCGCTGCTGAAGTCGCTGCGCTCGCAAGCCAAGGGGGCGAAGGTGCCGGTGGTCGGTATCACCGGCACCGGCGGTGCCGGCAAGTCGTCGTTGACCGACGAGTTGATCCGTCGCCTGCGGCTGGACCAGGACGATCGCTTGCGCGTGGCGGTGATCAGCATCGACCCGTCGCGGCGCAAGAGCGGCGGCGCGCTGCTCGGTGATCGCATCCGCATGAACGCGATCGGGCCATGGAACGACGGCGCGCGCGCGTACATGCGCAGCCTCGCCACCCGCGACACCGGCAGCGAGGTCAGCGCCGCACTGTCGGACGTGATTGCCGCCTGCAAGTGCGCGCAGTTCGACCTGGTGATCGTCGAAACGTCGGGCATCGGCCAGGGCGACGCTGCGATCGTGCCGCTGGTCGACGTGCCGGTGTACGTGATGACACCGGAATACGGCGCCGCCAGCCAACTGGAGAAGATCGACATGCTCGACTTCGCCGAGTTCGTGGCGATCAACAAGTTCGACCGCAAGGGCGCCGCCGACGCGCTGCGCGACGTCGCCAAGCAGGTGCAGCGCAACCGCCAGGCTTTCAAACAGGCACCCGATGCGATGCCGGTGTTCGGCACCATGGCCAGCCGCTTCAACGACGACGGCGTGACGGCGCTGTACCAGGCGATGACGCCGCGCTTGGCGCAGCTGGGCCTGGCGCTGCGCGAAGGCCGCCTGCCACCGGTGGTCACGCGCCACAGCACGCACCAGCATCCGGTGGTGCCGGCCGCGCGCACGCGCTATCTCGCCGAGATCGCCGGCACCGTGCGCGGCTACAAGGCCCGCGCGCGCGACCTGGCCGCGCTGGCGCGCGAGATCCAGCAACTGCGCGCCAGCCAGCGCATGCTGCTCGAAGAGAACGCCGAGAAGCACCGTGCCCGCGAGGCACTGGATGCGCTGGCCACGGCGCGCGAGACGCGGCTGGCGCCCGAAGCCAAGAAGCTGCTGGCGATGTGGCCCGAGATGCGCAAGGCTTATTCTGGCGACGAGTACGTGGTAAAGATCCGCGACAAGGAGATCCGCACCCAGCTCGTGCACACCACGTTGTCGGGCAACAAGATCCGCAAGGTCGTGCTGCCAGCGTACGAAGACCACGGCGAGCTGCTGAAATGGCTGATGCTCGACAACGTGCCGGGCAGCTTTCCGTACACCGCCGGGGTGTTCGCGTTCAAGCGCGAGAACGAGGACCCGACGCGTATGTTCGCCGGGGAGGGCGATGCGTTTCGCACCAACCGGCGCTTCAAGCTAGTCAGCGAGGGGCTGCCCGCCAAGCGGCTGTCGACCGCGTTCGACTCGGTCACCTTGTACGGCGCCAACCCCGACCCGCGGCCCGACATCTACGGCAAGGTCGGCAACTCCGGCGTCAGCATCGCCACGCTTGACGACCTGAAGGTGCTGTACTCGGGTTTCGACCTGTGCGCCGCGAACACGTCGGTCAGCATGACGATCAACGGCCCGGCGCCGACGATCCTGGCGATGTTCATGAACGCCGCGATCGATCAGCAGCTGGACAAGTTCAAGGCCGACAACGGCCGCGACCCCACCGACACCGAGGCGCAGAAGATCCGCGAATGGGCGCTGGCCAACGTGCGTGGCACCGTGCAGGCCGACATCCTGAAGGAAGACCAGGGCCAGAACACCTGCATCTTCTCCACCGAGTTCTCGCTCAAGGTGATGGGCGACATCGCGCAGTACTTCGTGCACCACGACGTGCGCAATTTCTACTCGGTCAGCATCTCGGGCTATCACATCGCCGAGGCCGGCGCCAACCCGATCTCGCAGCTCGCGTTCACGCTGTCCAATGGCTTCACGTTCGTCGAGGCCTATCTGGCCCGCGGCATGCACATCGACGACTTTGCGCCCAACCTGAGCTTCTTCTTCAGCAACGGCATGGACCCCGAGTACACCGTGCTCGGCCGCGTCGCGCGCCGCATCTGGGCGGTGGCGATGCGCGACCGCTACGGCGCCAACGAGCGCAGCCAGAAGCTCAAGTACCACATCCAGACCAGCGGCCGCTCGCTGCACGCGCAGGAGATCGCGTTCAACGACATCCGCACCACGCTGCAGGCGCTGATCGCGATCTACGACAACTGCAACTCGCTGCACACCAACGCCTACGACGAGGCGATCACCACGCCCACTGAAGAGAGCGTGCGCCGCGCGATGGCGATCCAGCTGATCATCAACCGCGAGTGGGGGCTGGCCAAGAACGAGAACCCGAACCAGGGCGCCTTCGTCATCGACGAGTTGACCGAGTTGGTCGAGGAAGCGGTGCTCGCCGAGTTCGAGCGCATCACCGAGCGCGGCGGCGTGCTCGGCGCGATGGAAACCGGCTACCAGCGCAGCAAGATCCAGGAAGAGAGCCTGCACTACGAGATGCTCAAGCACACCGGCGAGTACCCGATCATCGGAGTCAACACCTTCCGCAACCCGCATGGCGATCCCGTGCCCGAGCACATCGAGCTGGCGCGCTCGACCGAGGACGAGAAACAGTCGCAACTGCGGCGCCTGAACGATTTCCACACCCGCCACGCCGGCCGGGCGCCGGAGATGCTGCAGCGCCTGCGTCAGGCGGTGATCGACGATCGCAACGTGTTCGAGGTGCTGATGGACGCGGTGCGTTGCTGCTCGCTGGGGCAGATCACGAACGCGCTGTTCGAGGTCGGCGGGCAGTACCGCCGCAGCATGTAGCGTGGCAGGAAAGCGGGCCCGGCCCGCTTTCCTGCGCGCTGGCTATCAGTTTGCCGGGCAGGCCGGCGGCTTCAGGAAGGCAAGTTGCGGCACCGTGTCCCACTGCCGCGGCGAAACCTTGTCGGTGAAAGTGCAGCCGTAGTTCGGGTTCGCCACCTGCGCCGGATCGAGCACGTCGTCGCCCGCGGGCTTGATACCGCCTTCAACCCACTTCACCAGATCGACGAAGGTCTGCACGAGTTCCGGTCCGGTGAAGGCGCAGTGGCCATAGTCGCGCGTGGCGCGCTGCACGAGGTTGTGCGCGTTGCCGTTGGCGCCCACTCGGCGCGCGTACTCCTGCTCCATCAGGAACGGGACGAACAGGTCGCCCAGCGTGTGCAGCGACAGCATCGGGATGCGCAGATCGCCGGTGGTGGGCGCGACGTTGGCGATGCCGTCGTTGCGCCGCGCCTGCGGGTCGGCGGTCACGCGTTGAACGGTTTGGTTGAACAAGCTCTCGGACGCGGTGAGCGCCGGGTCGGTGTCGAACTGATACACAATGTCGTGGTTGTCGAGCACGAAGCCCGGTGCACGCGGCAGCGTGCCATCTCCGACACCCAGGCCGAACAGGAAGTCACCCGCCACCGCGTTCCAGAACAGCCAGCCTTGCTCGAACAGCGGCCGCAGGCCGCCCGAGCGCAATTGCACCAGCGACTTGAAGTTCTGCCCATTGGCGTTCAGCACGAACGGAAAGGCCGGGCCGAGCGCGGCCTTGGTGGCGGGCACCGTGACGCTGAGGTAGTCGGCGCCGTAAGGGAACGTCTTGCCCACCCCCGAGAGCGTCTGCGCCGCGACATTGAAGTCGAGGAAGAAGTCGAACAGCTCGTAGTCGCCCAGCACGCCGCAGATCGGCATCGCGCCGTCGTATGACCGCGGCCACTGCTCCGCGACGATCCCGGTGACGTGGCCACCCATCGAGGCACCGGTGATGTAGGTGCGGCCGGGATACCCGACGAGCCCGTTGAACAGTTGTGTCAGCGCGTGCGTGTCCTTCGCGCCTTGGGACGGGTCATAGGCGTTCTTGCTGTAGCTCGATGCCGCCCACGCGTAGCCGTTGGCGACCAGGAACGCGCGCAGCGGGTGGTTGTCGACAGTGAGCTCCAATCCCGTGCCGCGGAAGCCATGCGCCCACATCACCAGCTTGCCGTTCCAGTTGGCCGGAACCTCGATGCGATAGCCAGCGAGGTTGTGCACGCCCCACAAGCGCTGGGTGGTGGTGCCGGGCAGCGCATCGAACGGCAGCTTGCTTTCGTCGACGAAGTAGGCGGGCGGCGCAGCGAAGCTGCTGCCGAAGAGTAAGAGGGCGGCCAACGCCGCGAGGATGCTTTTCACGACTGTCTCCTTGTTACGCTCGGTGCATGAGCACCGGCTAGTGTGGCGGTCAGCGTAACTCACGCCGCCGCGGCGCGATGTCCTGGCAACCCCCATCGAGAGCACCCCGACCCGGTGTTTCGTCGCGCGCCATCCCGTCGGCACTGTGCCGGGCCGCCGCAATGCCGGCGCAGCGATTGCTGATATGGGACAACCCCTAGGACGATGGCGCGTGCGCCGGTGGCGCGGCGTGCGGGCCGATTCGATAATCCGCCCATGTCGCGCCTGGGGGCTCCGTCGGCTACGTCGAGGGGGCAACGTTTGGCCCGCAAGGCGTGGCAGCTTCTGCACCAGGACTCGACGCGTTCGATCGAGCTGGCTCGCGAGGCGCTGCAGGTCGCACAGGCGCACGACGACGTGGCCGGGCAGGCGTGGGCTCGGCTGGCCATCGGCTATCACCTGCTGTACTTCGGCACGCCGGCCGACGCCGCACTGGAGCTGACCGCCGCGCAGTCGCAGTTCGAGGCGCTGGACGATCGTGCCGGCCACATCTTGGCCGGGACCGGGCTGGCGCGCTGCCTGTGGCGCGAGGGGCGTTTCGCGGCGTCGCTCGAGCAGGTGCTGCCGCTCCGGGAGCCGGGCCTGCAGGTGCTGCAGCACGAGCAGCGCGGCGTGCTGCTGAACACCATCGCGGGTTGCTATTCGGCGCAGGGCCGCTCGGAGCAGGCCTTCGCGTACATGTACCAGGCGCTGCGCGACTCGGGTCCGACGCACGGCCGCGGCTTCGACGCCGTGCTGTACTGCAACCTCGCCCACGAACTGCTGCAGATCGGCGACTACCACGAGGCGCTGCGCTACCTCGACCAGGGCATCTCGCGCTGCAACGAGCTCAGCAACCCCGGATTGCTGTCGGTGCTGCTCGTCAACCGCATCATCTGCCTGACCGAGCTCGACCGCGCGCAGGAGGCGATGCTCGACGTTCTGCGCGTGCGCAGCCTGCCCACCGGCCCCAAGGGCCGCGGCACGATGGCCAGCCACTTTGAGACGCTGGCGATCGCTGCGCTGCGCGCCGGTGAGCTGCAGGCCGGCCGCGAGCTCGTCGGGTTGGCATGGGCAGCGCCGCGCGAGGAGATCCCCGACGATCACGTCGAGCTGGCCATCGCGGCGGCCCTGCTCGATGGTCAGCAGGGCCTTTGGTCCGAGGCGCTGCAGCAGCTCGATCGCGTGCTGCCACTGGTCGGCGCCGAAGACGCCGACGCCGCCGAAGGCCTGAGCTTGCGCGTGCGTTGCATGTACTTCCTGCTGCGCTCGGAGATCCACGAGCAGCTCGGCGACGCCGCGCAATCGTTGGCCCACATGCGCATCTGGCAGCAGTTGCACGTGGCGCGCGCACACCTCGCCTCGCGCGCGCGCTACCAGGCCGCTGCGCTGCAGACCGAGCTGGTG
>DASTZF010000238.1:0-21057 GCA_035764445.1 Burkholderiaceae bacterium | reverse complement strand
ACCGCTATGCCGATTTCGTGCTGCGCCGGCGCATGGCGCGCTCCGCGCGCGAGGCGCAGGCGTTCCTCGATGACGTGCTGAAGGAGGTCTCGGCGCGCGAGGCGACCGAGCTCGCCGAGTTGCGGGCTGCCAAGGCGCGCGATGTCGGTCTGCCGCCGGATCAGGTGACGTTGCAGCGCTGGGATGCCGCCTACTATCAGGAACGTGTGCGGCGCGAGCGCCATGCGGTGGATCAGGAAGCGTTTCGCGCCTACTTCCCCGCGCAAGCGAGCCTGGCGTTCGTGATGCGCGTGATCGAGACGATGATGGGCGTGCGGTACGTGGCTGTCCACGGGCTCAAGCTATGGCATCCCGACGTGCAGGCGTATGCCGTGAAGGACGCGGCCAGCGGCCAGGCGATTGCCACGCTGTACGTCGACCCATTCCCGCGTGAAGGCAAGTACAACCACGCGGCGGTCTGGAGCTTTCGCAACGGAGCGCTGCGGTTGAAGCGCGCGCCGCAGGCGGCGCTGGTGGTCAACGTCGCGCGCAACGGCCTGACGCTCGACGACCTCGAGACGCTGCTGCACGAGTTCGGCCACTCGGTCCACAACAACCTGTCAGCCACGCGTCATTCGTCACAGGCCGGCACCAGCGTGCTGCGCGACTTCGTCGAGGCGCCATCGCAAATGTTGGAGCAGTGGGTCTACGACCCCAAGGTGCTGCAGGTCATTCGCGAAGTCTGTGCGACGTGCGCGCCAGTGCCCGACGCGCTGCTGGCGCAGGCCGACGCTGCCAGGCGCTACGGCAAGGGCATGGCCTACGCGCGCCAGTGGCTCTACGCAGCGTTCGACCTCGCGATGCACGGCGCCGATGCGCCGGAGCCGATGGCGCTGTGGGCGCGCATGGAGAGCGCCACCACGCTCGGCCACGTGCCCGGCACGATGTTCCCCTCGGGCTTCAGCCACGTGGCCACCGGCTATGGCGCGGGCTACTACGGCTACCTGTGGAGCGAAGTGGTGGCCGCCGATCTGCGCACCGCGTTCGCGGATGATCGGCTCGACCCTGCGGTCGGCGGGCGCTATCGCCGCACCGTGCTGGCCAACGGCTCGCAGGTGCTGCCGCAGGAACTGGTGCGCCGCTTCCTCGGCCGCGAAGGCAATTCGCAAGCCTTCTACGACGAGCTGCGGCGCTAAGCGTCTGGGACGGCGCGCCGGGTCCGCCGGGCCTACAGGACGTCCGACGCGTAATCGGCCAGCCGCGAGCGCTCGCCACGCGCCAGTGTCACGTGCCCCGAATGCGGCCAGCCCTTGAAGCGGTCCACCGCGAAGGTCAGTCCCGAGCTGCCCTCGCTCAGGTACGGCGTGTCGATCTGCGCCAGGTTACCAAGGCAGACGATCTTGGTGCCTGGCCCGGCGCGAGTGATCAGCGTCTTCATCTGCTTGGGCGTCAGGTTCTGCGCCTCGTCGATGATCACGAACTTGTTCAGGAAGGTGCGGCCGCGCATGAAGTTCAGGCTCTTGATGCGGATCTTGCTGCGCACCAGATCCTGCGTCGCCGCGCGGCCCCACTCGCCGGCGCTGCCGTCACCGCGCGCGAGCACCTCGAGGTTGTCGTCGAGCGCGCCCATCCACGGGCCCATCTTTTCCTCTTCGGTGCCAGGCAGGAAGCCGATGTCCTCGCCCAATGGCACCGTGACGCGGGTGACGATGATTTCGGTGTAGCGACGGTCATCGAGCACCTGGCTCAAGCCGGAGGCGAGCGTCATCAGCGTCTTGCCGGTCCCGGCGGTGCCGGTCAGCGTGATGAAGTCGACCTCGGGATCCATCAGCAGGTTGAGTGCGAAGTTCTGCTCGCGGTTGCGCGCGGTCACCCCCCACACCGCGTTCTTGGCGTGCGTGTAGTCCTTCAAGGTCTTCAGCAGCGCCGTCTTGCCGGTGATCTCGGTGACGCGAGCGAACAGCGGAGCGGCGCCTGGCGACTCGAGAAAGACGAACTGGTTGATCATCAGCGCTGGCACCAGCGGGCCGGCGATGCGGTAGTAGGTGTGGCCGCCCTGGCTCCAGCTCTCCATGGTCTTGCCGTGGCGCTCCCAGAAATCGGCTGGCAGCGGCAGCAGCCCGGTGTAGAGCAGATCACCGTCGTCGAGCGTCTTGTCGTTCTGGTAGTCCTCGGCCGGCAGGCCCAGCGCCCGCGCCTTGACGCGCATGTTGATGTCCTTGGACACCAGCACGATGTCGCGCCCGGGGTGGCGCTCGCGCAGCGACTTGACGACGCCCAATATCTGGTTGTCAGACTTGCCTTGCGGCAGACCGTCCGGCAGCTTGACCTCCAGCAGCGTCTCCTGGAAGAACAGGCGCCCGAGCGCCTCGCGCTTGCCGGTCTTGGCCAGCGCGATGCCGTCCTTGGGGTTGAGGTCGCTGCCCGACACCAGCGCGTCGAGCTCGCGGCTGGCCTGTCGGGCGTTGCGTGCCACCTCGCTCATGCCACGCTTGTGGCTGTCGAGCTCCTCCAGCGTGATCATCGGCAGGAAGATGTCGTGCTCCTCGAAGCGGAACAGGCACAGCGGGTCGTGCATCAGCACGTTGGTGTCGAGCACGAACAGACGCTTGGGACCGCTCGGCCGGGTGGCCTTCGGCTTCGCTGCGGGGATCGTCGCCGGCGCGGGTGCCTTGGTAACGGGGGGCCTGGCCTCCAGCCGCGGCGCAGCCGCGGTGGCGGCAGAGTTCGTCAGCGCCAGCGGCTCTTTGCCGGCCTCGTGGACTGTTTGCAGCGAGCGTTTGGCGGTGCGCGCAGCGGCCTGGGTTTCGTAATCGGTGGCTGACAGCAGGGTGGCTTTGGAGGCAGGCGGCTTCGGCAGTGGCATGGCGGATACGGCGCAGACCAAACAAAAAAGCCGCACAGTCGTCTGTGCGGCCTCTCTTAACGGGTGAAACGCTGTTCGCGACTCACGGGCATGGGCCCATTATGCGCCACGCCGGCGGCAGGGGATCAAGCCGCCTTCTTCAACTCTTTCACGGCCTTGAGCACCTCGTCGACGTGCCCGGCCACCTTGATGCCACGCCACTCGGCGCGCAGCACGCCCTTGGCGTCGATCAGGAAGGTGCTGCGCTCGATGCCTTTGACCTTCTTGCCGTACATGATCTTGTTCTTGACCACACCGAACATGTGACACAGCTTTTCCTCGGTGTCGGCGATCAGGTCGAACGGCAATTCGAGGTTCTGGCGGAACTTCTCGTGCGATGCCATGTTGTCGCGTGACACGCCAAACACCACGGCGCCGGCCTTGACGAAGTCCTTGTGGCGATCGCGGAACTGCATCGCCTCGGTGGTGCAGCCCGGCGTGTGGTCCTTCGGGTAGAAGTACAACACCACCACCTTGCCGAGGAACGCCTGCGGAGTGAACTTCACCCCACTGGTCGCGACGGCTTCGAACTCGGGCAGGGGTTTGTTCAGGACAGGCGTCATGAGGTGCGTTGTCGTTGTCGGGGTGCCTGGCTGGCACAGCCGGTGATTATAAAGTTTCGGCGGTGGCACCCGCCGCACGGGGGCATGCAGCTGGCCCTGGCGCCGGCGGTTGTGCGCGGCCCGTCACTGGCCCTCGAACAACAGGGCAGCCACCACGTTGCGGCCCTCGCTGACCAGCACGTTGTACGTGCGGCAGGCGGCGGCGGTGTCCATCGACTCGAACCCCACGCCGCGCTCGATCAGCGTGCGCAGCAGCGCCGGCTTCGGAAAGCGCAGCCGCGCGCCGCTGCCGAAGATCACGAGCTCGGGGCTGTGCTGCAGCAGGACCTCGAAGTGCGCCTCGGTCAGATCGTTGAACCGTCCCGGCGGCCAACTCTGCACGGTGCCGGACCAGGGCACGACGACGCTGCCTTCGTGGACCTGCGCGCCGACCCAGATGCGCGCGCCATCGTGGCGCGCGATCGTGTTCGTGCCTTCGAGGGAATCTGGCTGTAATTTCACGCTGCGCGGCCACTCGCGGCGCGGGGCCACAGATGCAGCGTATCCGTCGTCGGTCGTGCGAAGTCGCTATGGTTAAATTGTAGTTGGCGCAGCGCAGCAAACGGCGCTGTCTGCAGCACAACCGAGGAGCCCGTTTGGTCAAGCCGATCGCCAAGTCCAGCAAGCTCGCCGACGTCGGCTACGACATCCGCGGCCCGGTCCTGGAGAAGGCCCGCCAGATGCAGGAGGAGGGCCACAAGATCATCCAGCTGAACATCGGCAACCTCGCGGTGTTCGGCTTCGATCCGCCCGACGAGATCGTGCAGGACATGATCCGCAACCTGCCGGCCAGCGCGGGCTATACCGACAGCAAGGGGCTGTTCGCACCGCGCAAGGCGGTGATGCACTACACGCAGGAAAAGCACGTCACCGGCGTCACGGTCGACGATGTCTACCTCGGCAACGGCGCCTCGGAGCTGATCGCCTTCAGCCTCAACGCGCTGCTCGACGCCGGCGACGAGATCCTGGTGCCGGCGCCTGATTACCCGCTGTGGACGGCTGCGGTGTCGCTGTCGGGCGGCACGCCGGTGCACTACCTGTGCGACGAGCAGTCCGACTGGCTGCCCGACCTGGCCGACCTGCGCCGCAAGATCACGCCGGCCACGCGCGGCATCGTGGTCATCAACCCCAACAACCCGACCGGCGCGCTGTACCCGCCGGAGCTGCTGAAGGAGATCGTCGACATCGCGCGGCGGCACCACCTGATCGTGTTCGCCGACGAGATCTACGACAAGACGCTGTACGACGGCCACGAGCACACCAGCATCGCGTCGCTGGCCGACGATGTGCTGTTCGTCACGTTCAACGGGCTGTCGAAGAACTACCGCGCCTGCGGCTACCGCGCCGGCTGGATGGTGGTCTCCGGCGACAAACGCCATGCCAAGGACTACATCGAAGGCCTGAACATGCTGTCGTCGATGCGGCTGTGCGCCAACACGCCCGGTCAGCTGGCGATCCAGACCGCGCTCGGGGGCTACCAAAGCATCAAGGACCTGGTGGCGCCGGGCGGGCGGCTGACCAAGCAGCGCGACTTGGCGTACCAGCTGTTGACCTCGATTCCCGGCGTCAGCGTCGTCAAGCCGAAGGCGGCTCTGTACATGTTCCCGCGCCTCGACGCGAGGATCTACCCGATCGCCGACGACCAGCAGTTCGCCTACGAGCTGCTGGCCGAGGAGAAGGTGCTGATCGTGCAGGGCACCGGCTTCAATTGGCCGCGGCACGACCACTTCCGCCTGGTCTTCCTGCCCAACCCGGACGACCTCACCGAGGCGATCGGCCGCATCGAGCGCTTCCTGCACCACTACCGGCAGAGACACGGGCAATGAAACCCATACAGGTCGGATTGCTGGGCATCGGGACGGTCGGCAGCGGCACGTTCAAGGTGTTGCAGCGCAACCAAGAAGAGATCCTGCGCCGCGCGGGCCGCGCGATTCGCATCGCGGCGGTGGCCGACCTCGACCTCGCGCGAGCGCGCAGCATCGTCGGCGATGCGGCCCAGGTGCTCGACGATGCCCGCCGTGTCATCGCCGACCCGGGCATCGACATCGTGGTCGAGCTGATCGGCGGCACGACGACGGCAAAGGCGCTGGTGCTGGAGGCGATCGCCAACGGCAAGCACGTGGTCACCGCCAACAAGGCGCTGCTGGCCGTGCACGGCAACGAGATCTTCGCCGCCGCGCACGTCAAGGGCGTGATGATCGGATTCGAGGCCGCGGTGGCCGGCGGCATTCCGATCATCAAGGCGCTGCGCGAAGGCCTGACGGCCAATCGCCTCGAGTGGGTAGCCGGCATCGTCAACGGCACCACCAACTTCATCCTCAGCGAGATGCGCGACAAGGGGCTCGATTTCGGCACCGTGCTGAAGGAGGCGCAGCGCCTGGGCTATGCCGAGGCCGACCCGACGTTCGACATCGAGGGCATCGACGCCGCCCACAAGGCGACGATCATGTGCGCGATTGCGTTCGGCGTACCGATGCAGTTCGGCAAGGCGCACGTCGAGGGCATCACCGGGTTGCAGGCCACCGACATCCGTTACGCCGAGCAGCTCGGCTATCGCATCAAACTGATCGCGATGGCGCGCCGCGGCGCCCAGGGCATCGAGCTGCGCGTGCATCCGACGCTGATTCCGAGCAAGCGCCTGATCGCCAACGTCGAAGGGGCGATGAACGCGGTGGTGGTGCAGGGCGATGCGGTCGGCACGACGCTGTACTACGGCAAGGGCGCCGGCTCCGAGCCGACGGCCTCCGCCGTGGTGGCCGACCTGGTCGACATCACGCGTTTGCATACCGCCGACCCCGATCACCGCGTCCCGCACCTCGCGTTCCAGCCCGACGCGCTGGCGGCCACACCGATCCTGCCGATGGATGAGGTCGTTACCGCGTACTACCTGCGGCTGCGCGTGGCCGACCAGACCGGTGTGCTGAGCCGCATCACGACCATCCTGGCCGAGCACGACATCTCGATCGACGCCGTGCTGCAACGCGAATCGGCCGAGGGCGAGCGGCAGACCGACCTCATCATCCTGACCCACGACACGCGCGAAGGACGCATGAACCAGGCGATGGCGACGATGCAGGCGCTGCCGACGGTGCTGGCGCCGATCGTGCGCATCCGCAAAGAAGAGCTCAATTGAAGTACCTGAGCACGCGTGGCGATGCGACACCGCGCGCCTTCAGCGACATCCTGCTCGAGGGCCTGGCGCCCGACGGCGGCTTGTACCTGCCCGAGCGTTACCCCACGGTCGATGCTGCCACTCTGGCGCGCTGGCGCGGGCTGCCGTACGCCGATCTGGCGTTCGAGATACTGTCGCTGTACATCGACGACATTGCGTCTGCCGACCTGCGAGCGCTGTGCCGCAAGGTCTACTCGCGCCAGGTGTTCGGCAGCGACGCGATTACGCCGCTGCGCGCGCTCGAGCCGGGCTTGTGGGTCGAGGGCCTGTCGAACGGCCCGACGCTGGCGTTCAAGGACATGGCGATGCAGCTGCTGGGCGCGCTGTTCGAGTACGAACTGGCGCGCCGCGGCGAGCGGCTCAACATCCTCGGCGCGACCTCGGGCGACACCGGCGGCGCGGCCGAGTACGCGATGCGCGGCAAGCGCGACCTGCAGGTGTTCATGCTGTCGCCCAACGGGCGCATGAGCCCATTCCAGCAGGCGCAGATGTTCAGCCTGCAGGACGCCAACATCCACAACATCGCAGTCGATGGCGTATTCGACGATTGCCAGGACCTCGTGAAGGCGGTGGCGAGCGATCTGGCTTTCAAGCGCGCGCACCGCATCGGCAGCGTCAACTCGATCAATTGGGCACGGCTGGTGGCGCAGGTCGTGTACTACTTCGCCGGCTGGTTCCGCGCCACGCGCGCCGACGACGAACGCGTCAGCTTCGCCGTGCCCTCGGGCAACTTTGGCAACGTGTGCGCGGGGCATGTCGCGCGCATGATGGGCCTGCCGATCGAGCGCCTGATCGTGGCCACCAACGAGAACGACGTGCTCGACGAGTTCTTCAAGAGCGGCCGCTACCGCGTGCGCTCGGCCGCCGAGACCCACGAGACATCGAGCCCGTCGATGGACATCAGCAAGGCGTCGAACTTCGAGCGCTTCATCTGCGACCTGCTCGGCCGCGACACCGCCAAGACCCGCGAGCTGTTCGGTCCGCGGCTGGCGCGTGAAGGCGGCTTCGCGCTCGATGCGGCCACGTATGCGCGGTGCTTGGAATTCGGCTTCGTGTCGGGTCGCAGCACGCACGCCGAGCGCGTGGCGACGATTCGCCAGGTGTGGCAACAGCAGCGCGACCTGATTGATCCGCACACCGCCGACGGCGTGAAGGTCGCGCGCGAGCTGCGTCGGCCCGGCGAGACGGTGATCGCGCTGGAGACAGCGCTGCCGGTCAAGTTCGCCGATACGATCGTCGAGGCGATCGGTGAACCGCCGCCGCGGCCGGCGGCACTGCAGGGCCTCGAGGAACGGCCCCGTCGCTGCACGGTGGTGCCGGCCAGTGCCGAGCGCGTCAAGGCATTGATCTCGGCCCTCGACGCGGCTTGATCGGCCGTCGGCTACGCCCGAGCCGGGTGCCCGCAAGCGGGCGACGACTACGCTGCGTTGGCACAATGCCTCTCCTGCCTCGATTGCAAGCATGACCGCCGCGACGACCCGCAAGCCCGATGCGCCGCTGCTCAGCCTCGACGACGCCGTGCGACGGCTCGTCGAAGGCGCGCGCGAACACGTGATCCGCGAGCGCGAGCAGGTCTCGACGTTCGACGCCCTGCAGCGCGTGCTTGCCGAAGACGTTCGTTCGACGCTGAACGTGCCGCCCGAAGACAACAGCGAGATGGACGGCTATGCGGTGCGCGTCGCCGATGTCCGGGCCGCGGGCACGGTGCTGGCGGTTTCGCAGCGCATCGCGGCCGGGCAGGTCGGCCGCACGCTGCCGCCGGGAACCGCCGCGCGCATCTTCACCGGTGCGCAGATCCCACCCGGAGCCGATGCCGTCGTGATGCAGGAGCTGTGTGAGGCGATGCCGCCGCAGCGCGACGGTGAGCTGAGCCGGGTCATCGTGCACACCGTACCGACGCCCGGCCAATCGATCCGACGGCGTGGCGAAGATGTCCATCGCGGCGCGGTGGTGCTGAGCGCCGGCGCACGGGTGACACCGCAGGCCATGGGCATGGCGGCGTCGGTCGGCTGCGGCTGGCTGCAGGTGTGGCGGCGGCCGCGGGTGGCCCTGTTCTCCACCGGTGACGAACTGGCGATGCCGGGCGAGCCGCTGAGACCCGGCGCCATCTACAACTCCAATCGCTTCACGCTGCGTGGTCTGCTGCAGTCGGCAGGATGTGTCGCGGTCGACCTCGGCATCGTGCCCGACGACCTCGACGCCACGCGCGACGCGCTGCGGCGGGCCGCGGCGCAGGCCGACCTCGTACTCACCTGCGGGGGCGTGTCGGTGGGTGAGGAAGACCACTTGAAACCGGCGCTGCAGTCCGAAGGTCGTCTCGACCTGTGGTCGGTGGCGATCAAGCCCGGCAAGCCACTGGCGTTCGGCGCGGTGCGGCGTCCCGATGCCACAGAGTCGCTGTACGTCGGCCTGCCAGGCAACCCGGTGTCGAGCACGGTGACGTTCCTGCTCGCGGTGATGCCGGTGCTGCGAGTGCTGTCGGGCACGTCGCCGCAGGGGCCACGCCCGGTGCCGATGACGGCCGGCTTCGACTGGACCAGGCCGGTGCAGCGGCGTGAGTTCCTGCGCGCGCGCGTCGCCGCAGACGGCACGCTGGAGCTGTTCGGCAACCAGGGCTCGGGTGTGCTCACCTCGATGGTGTGGGCCGACGGCCTGGTCGACAACCCGCCGGGTCACGCGATCCGGCGTGGCGACATCGTGCCTTTCCTGCCGCTGCCGCTGCTGTTGCAGTGAGGTCGATGGTGCGGATTCAAGTGCGCTATTTCGCCTCGCTGCGCGAGGCGCTGGGTACCGGGGAGTCGCTCGATCTGCCGGCTGGCAGCACGCTCGGCGACCTGCGCGACCATCTGCTGGCGCGTGGCGGCGACCATGCACGCTCCCTCGCGCGTCAGCGTGCGGTGCGCTGCGCCCTGGACCAGGTGATGGCCGACGAGTCGATCGCTCTGCACGAGGGCGCCGAAGTGGCGTTCTTCCCGCCGGTCACCGGAGGGTGAGGTGCGGCACGTGGCCGCCAGGCCACATGACAGAATCGCACGCATGCAACGCAGCGTGGTGACCATCCAGCGCTCCGACTTCGACGCCGGTGCCGAAGTGGCGGCGCTGCGCGCCGGCGATGCGGCGGTCGGTGCGGTCGCGTCGTTCGTCGGCACCGTGCGCGACCGCAACGACGGCACCCCGGTCAGCGCGATGGAGCTCGAGCACTACCCGGGCATGACCGAACGTGCGATCGACGCGATGGTCGACGAGGCGCGCCGCCGCTTCCGGATCCTCGGCGTGCGGGTGATCCACCGCGTCGGAGCACTGCGGCCCGGCGACCAGATCGTGCTCGTCGTGGTGACCTCGAGCCATCGTCATGACGCCTTTCAGGCGTGCGAGTTCCTGATGGACTACCTGAAGACCCAGGCACCGTTCTGGAAGAAGGAGACCACGCCCGACGGCGCGCGTTGGGTCGACGCGCGGCAGGCCGACGATGCGGCCCTGGCACGCTGGGGCATCCAGATGGGCAACGCTGGGTGAACGCGCCCGGCCCAGCGCGCACCTGCCGCGATCGAGAGGCCGCGCCGTGACGCGCGGCCCCTTCGAAGGCGGCGCCGAGTCGGCCGCCCTGCGCTCGGCGCTGGGCCGCTTTGCCACCGGCGTGACGCTGGCCACCTGTTGCGACGCTGCGGGCGCGTCGGTCGGCTTGACGGTCAATTCGTTCGGTGCGCTGTCGCTCGAACCACCGCTCGTCCAGTGGTCGCTGCGCTGCGAGAGCCCGAGCCTGGCCGCCTTCGAGGCGGCCGAGCACTTTGCAATCAATGTGCTCAGCGAGGCGCATCTGGAGGTGTCGCGCCGGTTCGCCGCACCGCATGGCAAGCGATTCGAGCACGGCCGCTGGCACCCCGGGCGCCACGGCTGCCCGGTGCTGGCGGGCGCGCTGGCGGTGTTCGAGTGCCGCCGTCGCGGCGCCGAGCGCCACGGCGACCACGTGCTGTTCATCGGCGAGGTGGTCCACCACAGCGCGCATTCCGGGCCTCCGCTGCTGTTCCACGCCAGCCGCTATCGCCGCATCGGCGAGCCGTTGTAGCCGGCGGCAGGTCGTTTCGATCTGGCGCAGACTGGCCCGGCACCGCGCGGCTCACCGCCTTGAAATGCCGGCCGCCTTCCCCACCTGCGCTGCAGTTCGGAGGAATCCATGCGTCTCGACAAGCTGACCACCGCGTTCCAGCAAGCCCTGGCCGACGCCCAGAGCCTGGCCGTTGCGCGCGACAACCCATACATCGAACCCACTCACCTGCTGGCGGCGATGCTGGCGCAGACCGATGGACCGAAGGCGCTGCTCGATCGCGCCGGTGCCAACACCGCCGCGCTGCGTACGGCGATGGACACCGCGATCAACGCATTGCCGCAGGTGCAAGGCGGCGGGCAACCGGTACAACCCGGGCGCGACCTGATGTCGCTGTTGCAGGCCGCCGACAAGGAGGCCACCAAGCGTAGCGACCAGTTCATCGCCAGCGAGATGTTCCTGCTCGCGCTGGCCGACAGCAAGACCGATTTGGGCGGCATCGTGCGCGGCCACGGACTGACGCGCAAGGCGCTCGAGGGCGCGATCGACGCGGTGCGCGGTGGACAGAAGGTCGACTCGGCCGACGCCGAAGGCCAGCGCGAGACGCTGAAGAAGTACACGCTCGACCTCACCGAGCGCGCCCGCCAGGGCAAGCTCGATCCCGTGATCGGCCGCGACGACGAGATCCGGCGCGCGATTCAGGTGCTGCAGCGGCGCACCAAGAACAACCCGGTGCTGATCGGCGAGCCCGGCGTCGGGAAGACGGCGATCGTCGAAGGCCTGGCGCAGCGCATCGTCAATGGCGAGGTGCCCGACACGCTGAAGGACAAGCGCGTGCTGTCGCTCGACATGGCGGGCCTGCTGGCAGGTGCCAAGTACCGAGGCGAATTCGAGGAACGTCTGAAGGCCGTGCTGAAGGAGGTCGCACACGACGAAGGCCGCATCATCCTGTTCATCGACGAGCTGCACACGATGGTCGGCGCCGGCAAGGCCGAGGGTGCGATCGATGCCGGCAACATGCTCAAGCCGGCGCTGGCGCGCGGCGAGCTGCACTGCATCGGCGCCACCACGCTCGACGAGTATCGCAAGTACGTCGAGAAGGACGCCGCGCTCGAGCGGCGGTTCCAGAAGGTGCTGGTCGATGAGCCGAGCGTCGAAGCGACGGTCGCGATCTTGCGCGGCCTGCAAGAGAAGTACGAAGTCCACCACGGCGTCGAGATCACCGACCCGGCGATCGTTGCCGCGGCCGAGCTCTCGCACCGCTACATCACCGACCGTTTCCTGCCCGACAAGGCGATCGACCTGATCGACGAGGCGGCGGCCAAGATCAAGATCGAGATCGACTCCAAGCCCGAGGCGATGGATCGGCTCGACCGCCGGTTGATCCAGCTGAAGATCGAGCGCGAAGCGGTCAAGAAGGAGAAGGACGAGGCGTCGAAGAAGCGCCTGGGCCTGATCGAAGAGGAGATCGTACGGCTCGAGCGCGAGTACGCCGACCTCGAGGAGATCTGGAAGAGCGAAAAGGCGACCGCGCAGGGGTCGGCGCAGGTGAAGGAAGAGATCGACCGCATCCGCCACCAGATCGACGAGCTCAAGCGCAAGGGCGACTTCAACAAGGTCGCCGAGCTGCAGTACGGCAAGCTGCCCGAGCTCGAGAAGCGCCTGAAGGAAGCGCAGGCCAAGGAGGCCAACAAGGGCAAGAGCGGCAAGCCGCAACTGCTGCGCACGATGGTCGGCGCCGAAGAGATCGCCGAGGTGGTGTCACGCGCCACCGGCATCCCGGTCAGCAAGCTGATGCAGGGCGAGCGCGACAAGCTGCTGCAGATGGAGGTCAAGCTGCACGAGCGCGTGATCGGCCAGGACGAGGCGATCACCGCGGTGGCCGACGCGATCCGCCGCTCGCGCGCGGGGCTGTCCGATCCCAATCGGCCGCTCGGCTCATTCTTGTTCCTCGGGCCCACCGGGGTCGGCAAGACCGAGCTGTGCAAGGCGTTGGCCGGTTTCCTGTTCGACAGCGATGACCACATGATCCGCATCGACATGAGCGAGTTCATGGAGAAGCACTCGGTGTCGCGACTGATCGGCGCGCCGCCGGGCTACGTCGGCTATGACGAAGGCGGCCACCTCACCGAAGCGGTGCGCCGCAAGCCGTACTCGGTGCTGCTGCTCGACGAAGTCGAGAAGGCGCACCCGGACGTGTTCAACGTGCTGCTGCAGGTGCTCGACGATGGCCGGCTCACCGACGGGCAGGGCCGCACCGTGGACTTCAAGAATACGGTGATCGTGATGACCAGCAACCTCGGCTCGCAGATGATCATGCAGATGGCCGGGCAACCGAGCGAGCGCATCCGCGACGCGGTGTGGGCCGAGGTGAAGGCGCATTTCCGGCCCGAGTTCCTCAACCGCATCGACGAGACGGTGGTATTCCACGCGCTCGACCAGAAGCACATCGAATCGATCGCCCGCATCCAGCTCAAGGTGCTGGAGCAGCGGCTCGAGAAGATGGAGATGAAGCTCGACGTCTCGCCCGCGGCGCTGGCGGAGATCGCCAAGGTCGGCTTCGACCCGGTGTTCGGTGCACGGCCACTGAAGCGCGCGATCCAACAGCGCATCGAGAATCCGGTGGCCAAGCTGATCCTCGAGGGTCGTTTCGGCCCCAAGGACGTGGTGCCAGTGGACTTCAGGAAGGGCGA
The DNA here is from genome assembly GCA_035764445.1 of Burkholderiaceae bacterium. Taxonomy (GTDB): domain Bacteria; phylum Pseudomonadota; class Gammaproteobacteria; order Burkholderiales; family Burkholderiaceae_C; genus JAEUPI01. The sequence continues at coordinate 7,661 of DASTZF010000238.1, read as the reverse complement.
GTTCGAGTTCGGGCGCGTGGTTCACTGAGCCCTGGCGCGCCGGCCCGGGCGGCCGCTCCCGTCAGGCGGCGCTCTGCTGAGTGTCCTGGTCGAGCCGCTGCAGCTTCATGCGCACCAGCATCAAGTTGGTGGCGTGGCTGTCGAGCACCGCGTGAAGCGCAAGGCCCGGGTGGCCGGCGATTGCACGCAGGATCAGGTGATGTCCGCTCAACGACACGGACAGATCCGGTGGTCCCACCGGCAAGCCCATCGCCTTGGCCGCCGTGTTGGCGGCCTCGTGCAACGCGGCGCCCTGCGCCGCCAGCGACGCCGGCCCGGGCCGCGCACCGGCGTGCGCCAACGTGCGCTGTGTGGTGAGCTCGAACACGCAGCAACTGATCATGCCGGTGATCTCGACGCACTGACGCACGTAGGCTTGCCACGGATTGCTCGGCTCGCTGGGTGCGGCCGGGCTCGGGCGGGTCGGCGGCATCGGCTGCATCGGCAGCGGCGCCACCGCAGGCGCTGCGGGCCGTACCGGAGCAGGGAAGGCGATCGGATCGTGCGCTGGCGTGGCAGCCGGACGCTGCGCCGGGGCCGTCATCGCGCTCGAGTCGCCGCGCACGCGGTTCCAGGTGTTGCTGATCGACGCCCAAGCATCGGACGGCTTGATCGCCTGCGGCGCAATCGACACTTGCACACCGCTGCGGACGCCGAGCAGCGATGCCTGCTGATGTAGAACGCCGGCCGCCGACAGCGGCACGAACAGCAACTGGCGTCCCGGCCACGGACCGCGCGCGATCCCGTCGCGCAGCGGCTTGAGCGCCGACTCCAGTGCGTGCGGCGGTAGATCGCCGACCATCACCACGCCGAGGCGGCTGTGGGCGAGCAACACGCGCGCCAGCTCGCTGCGCTGCTGCGTGTCGGCGTCGACGCGGGTCGAGTACACGCGCAGCATCTGTCCGTTGGCGCCGGGCAGCTCGGCGAATTCCAGCGTCGCCAGCGCCATGCCGTGGCCCTGGCGGCGGATCACGAGCTTCTGCACCTTGCGCTGCGTCGCCGCGGCCAGGCCACCCAGGATGCGCGGCGACGAGTCGGAAGCGATGTCGTGGATCGCGATGAAGTCGGTGGCCCATTGCTGGAACTGCTGCTGCATCGCTTCGGACGGGTCGCAGACCACGAACAACTCATGCTGCTGCTCGCTAATGCGACGCCCGATCTCGCGGCGTTCAGGGGCCAGGTATTCGTCGCGATTGGGCTGGATCTGCGTGGCCACGTGGGTCAGCTCACGCGTCGCCTGCCATTCCTCTTCAGGAACGCGTGAGTTGTGAACAGAGGCGTCCCATTGGGACATTTCGTGAATCGGCTTTGGCATGACTGCTTCTCGTGACGGCCGAAAGACACCGCGTGGCTTGCGGCAAAGTGTAGGGCTCGTGGCCGAGAGGCCGCGGGATTTCGTCACAATGCTCGTGAAGGCGTCCGGGGTCGGCCATCCCCCTCAATGGGGGCGTGACAACGGTGGCGCCGACGATGTGGCCGCTTCGGTACATCGTCGAATCCAGGAGAGGCGAGTGTCGCAAGGGCAAGCTGCGGTGGTGGTGGTCGGGGCCGGACTGGCCGGTCTGACGGTGGCGCTCGAGTTGGCCCAGCGCGGGCCGGTGGTGATGCTGGCCAAGCGCGACCTGTCGGAGGCTGCCACAGCGTGGGCGCAGGGCGGCATCGTCGGCGTGCTCGGCAGCGACGACAGCGTCGACTCGCACGTGCGCGATACGCAGGATGCCGGCGCCGGGCTGGTCGACGAGCACACGGCACGCTTCATCGCCGAGCACAGCGCGGCGGCCGTGCAGTGGCTGGTCGAGCTGGGCGTGCCGTTCTCGCCCGACCCCAGCGGACCGCTGGGGCTGCACCTGACGCGTGAAGGCGGTCACGCAGTGCGACGCATTGCGCACGCCGCCGACGCCACTGGCCGCGCGATCCACGATGTGCTGCTGGCCAAGGCGCGCGCGCATCCCAACATCACGTTGCGCGAGCGCTGGATGGCGATCGATCTGATCACATCGCGTCATCTGAAGCGAACCGAGGCTGCGCGCTGCTACGGCGTCTATGCGTTGCGCATCGACGATCGGCGTGTCGAGGCGCTGCCCGCCTCGGCGGTCGTGTTGGCCACCGGCGGTGCCGGCAAGGTCTACCGCTACACCACGAATCCCGACACCTCGACCGGTGACGGCATCGCGATGGCGTGGCGCGCGGGCTGCCGCATCGGCAACATGGAGTTCATCCAGTTCCATCCGACCTGCCTCTACCACCCGCAGGAGCGCAGCTTCCTGATCACCGAGGCAATGCGCGGCGAGGGTGCGCAGCTCAAGCTGCCCAACGGCACGCGCTTCATGCATGCGCACGATTCGCGAGGCGAGTTGGCGCCGCGCGACATCGTCGCGCGCGCGATCGACTTCGAGATGAAGCGGCACGGCCTGGACCACGTGTGGCTCGACGCCACGCACCTCGGGGAGGCTTTCGTGAAGGAGCATTTCCCGACCATCCATGCGCGCTGCCTGGCGCTGGGCATCGACATCGCGCGCTCGCCGATTCCGGTCGTGCCGGCGGCCCACTACACCTGCGGCGGCGTGGTCAGCGACCTGGACGGCCGCGCCGACGTCATCGGCTTGTACGCCGTGGGCGAGACCACCTACACCGGATTGCACGGAGCGAACCGCCTGGCCAGCAACTCGCTGCTCGAATGCGTGGTGCTCGGCCGCACCTGCGCGGCGCACATCCTGCAGGCCGATGCCGCAGCGCTGGCGCCGGTGCCGGCGTGGGACGAGAGCCAGGTCGAGGATGCCGACGAGCAGGTGGTCATCGCCCACAACTGGGATGAGCTGCGGCTGCTGATGTGGAACTACGTCGGCATCGTGCGCACCACCAAGCGCCTGGAGCGCGCGCTGCACCGCATCGAGCTGCTGAAAAGCGAGATCGACGACTACTACGCCAACTTCCGCGTCACGCGCGATCTGCTCGAGTTGCGCAACCTGGTCGAGTGTGCCGAGCTGATCGTGCGCTCGGCGCTGGTGCGGCACGAGAGCCGCGGCCTGCACTACAGCCGCGATTTCCCGGCCACGCTGCCGGTCAGCCTGCCTACGGTGCTGACCCGTCCCGCGCGCAGCCGAGGGTGAGGCTGGGCGCATGCCAGCGCCTGCACGCTGGCACGCGCCGGCCGGGCATGCAGGCCCGGCCGTGGACTGACGCTCTGGAAATGCGGCAGTAGGCCCGGCCGTGGACCGAGGCCAGCCGGGTGCCAGCGTGATCAGCTGTCGACCAAGCGCATCGAGTAGTCGATCGCCCGCACGTCCTTTGTCAGCTTGCCGATCGAGATGCGTTCGACGCCGGTGGCAGCGGCCTCGCGCAGGCCTTCGAGGCTCAGGCCGCCCGACGCCTCGAGCAGCGCACGGCCGGCCGTCAGCGCCACCGCTTCGCGCATCCGAGCGAGGCTGAAGTTGTCGAGCAGCACGCTGTTCGCTCCGGCGGCCAGCGCCTCGCGCAGCTGGTCGAGCGTCTCGACCTCGATCTGGATGTCGACGCCCGCGTCGAGCGCCTGGGCGCGCCGCAGCGCCTGCGTCACCCCTCCGGCGGCAGCGATGTGGTTCTCCTTGATCAGCACGCCATCCCACAGCGCCAGCCGCTGGTTGGCGCCGCCGCCCACGCGGACGGCGTACTTCTGCGCTTGCCGCAGCCCGGGCAGCGTCTTGCGCGTGTCGAGCACCGCGCAGCCGCGCGGGTTGGGCGAGGCACCGGCGATCGCGCGCACGTGCGCTCGCGTCGCAGTCGCGGTCCCCGACAGCAACTGCAGGAAGTTGAGCGACGGCCGCTCGGCCGTGAGCAGCGCGCGGGCATCGCCTTCGATGTCGCACACCACGCTGTCGGCCTTCATCTCGGCGCCCTCGTCGTAGTGCCACCGCACGACGGTGCCGCCATCGACCGCGACCATACAGCCGTCGAACCAGTCGCGGCCGGCCAGCACCGCGGCTTCGCGCACGCGCACCTGCGCGCGCACGCGGCGGTCTGGGGGCAACAGGCAGCCGGTCCAGTCGCCGCGGCCGACGTCCTCGCGCAAGGCATCGCGAATGTTGCGCGCGCGCGCCTGCTCGAGCGTCTCGTTGAACTCGAACTGCAGCGCCGTCGCTGCGTCGACGGCCACCTCAGGCAACCCCGATGTTGCGCACGAAGCCGCGAGTAGGTTGACTGATGGCCTGCGGGTTCTTGGCCACGAAGTCGAGCATGCGCTCGATGCAGCCGAGCGCCTGACCGCGGGTCGGCTCCGGAACGTGGATCTCGCCGGCGCCGTGTCGCAGGCAGGCGAGCACGCCTTCCAGCCCGTTCATCGCCATCCACGGGCAGTGCGCGCAACTCTTGCAGGTGGCGCTGTTGCCAGCGGTCGGCGCCTCGATCAGCGACTTGCCGGGCGCCAGTTGCTGCATGCGGTGGAACATGCCCTTGTCGGTGGCGACGATGTACTCACTCGCCTGGCCATCGACCACCGCCTTCAGCAACTGCGAGGTCGAGCCCACCACGTCGGCCTGGCGCACCACCGCCTCGGGCGACTCCGGGTGCACCAGCACCATCGCGTGCGGGTGGTCCTTGCGCAGCAGGTCGAGCTCGATGCCCTTGAACTCGTCGTGCACGATGCAAGCAGCGTCCCACAGCAGCATGTCGGCGCCGGTGGTCTGCTGGATGTAGCGCCCGAGGTGCTTGTCGGGTGCCCACAAGACCTTGTGCCCCTGCGCGTGCAGGTGCGCGACGATCGCCGGTGCGCATGAACTCGTGACCATCCAGTCGGCGCGCGCCTTCACCGCCGCGCTGGTGTTGGCGTAGACCACCACCTGGCGGTCGGGGTGAGCGTCGCAGAACTTGGCAAAGTCCTCTGGCGGGCAACCGAGGTCGAGCGAGCAGGTGGCGTCGAGGTCGGGCATGAGCACGCGCTTGCCCGGCGACAGGATCTTGGCCGTCTCGCCCATGAAGCGCACGCCCGAGACGATCAGCGTGCTGGCCGCATGGTCGCGGCCGAAGCGCGCCATCTCGAGCGAATCCGCGACGCAGCCACCGGTCTCCTGCGCGAGGTCCTGCAGGTCACCGTCGACGTAGTAGTGCGCGACCAGCACGGCGTCGCGGGCCTTCAACTCACGTGCAATCGTCTCTTTCAGTTCGTCGCGCCGTTGCCGTGTCAGCGGCACCGGCACCTTCGCCCAGGCGTGGGCGATGCAACTCGCGCCGCTGGCATCGGCGCGCGTGTAGTCGTAGAGGACTTGGGCCATGCGTGGAGGCCGCCCGCGGCGGCCCTATGAATCCCTGAGCGAACATGGTAGCCCAGGGGCGTTTGCACCTGCACAGCAGGTGCCTTTGCACGTCTACAGCAGGTGCTTCTCCGCCTGCAGGGTCTTGAAGCGGATCAACGGCACGTTGGCCAGTCGCCGGTCGAGCATCAGCACCAGGCCGAAGCGCGTTGGCGGCGGCAACCCCGCGCGCAGCATCTCGATGCGTGGGCCCTGCGTCACCATCAGCTCTTCACTCTCGGCGCCGTACTCACCGCCGGCGGCGCTGAACACGCGGCGCGCCGCCGTCAACCGGCGCGCGCGCGCGCCGAGGTCGAACGTTAGGCTGTCGCGGCTGTCGTGCGCGAGCAGCTCGCCGCTGTTCAAGTCGACCACGCCGCAGGCGATCACGCCTTCGGTGCGCACGAGGCCGAACAGGGCCTTGGTGACGTTGGAGTCGTCGAGCAGCTTGGCCTGCGGCGTCGCTGCGAAGGTCGGTGCATTGGCGCAGGCTTCCCAGGCCGACAGCACGGTGTTCCACACCGTCGAGGCGCCGTTGAGTGTTTCGGTGAGCGCGGTCGCACGCACCCGGGGTGGCCACGGCTGGCTCAGGATGCGATGGCGCATCGCACCGGAATTCGGCGGCAACAGGAACACCAGCCACGGGCAATGCCAGTCGGGCTGCTGGGTGGCGATCAGCAGCGATCGCAGCAGTGCGTCGAGAGCATGCGGCTGCAGCGCGCCGACGATCACCGCCGTCATGTGCGAGCGCTCGGCCAGCGCGTTGACGATCTCGTCGTGATCAAGGCCCGAGGCGCGCACGTCGGCGTGGTAGATCTTCAGCGGACCCGCCGCCCGGCGTGGCACCGCGGTGCGCTCGACCACCGCCAGCGTGCGTAGCGTGGCGCGCTCGCGCAGGTGCAACTTCTCCACCGGCTGACCGGAGGCGTCCGACAGCGCCTTCACCACCGCCGGTGCCCAGATGCGCGACGGGTCGAGCAACGTGATCATCGACGGCGCACTGCCGAGGTCGGCGCGCGCCTGCGTGAAGTGCTCGCGGATCGACTGCGCGGGTGACCCGGCGACGAACACGTCGACCACGTGCGGGTCATGCTCGCGCGGCAGCGCTGCGGGGGCTGCCTCCTCCAGCACCGCGGTGGCGGCGAACGCCACTTCGGTCGGCGCGTAGCCGGTGCCCACCGGACGCGGTCCCAGATCACCGAACAGGCTCTTCAGCATGAAAATCTCTCCCCGCAACCGAGCCGACCGCCTCGCCAGCTCAACCGCGCGCGATGGGTCAATCTAGGCCGTCGAATCGGCGCGCGCCTGTTGCGGTGTACGCGAATGTCACCGCATTCGACTGTGGCATTCGTCGCACTTGGCTTGCCGACCACCGGCACGGGCGCCGGCGCTTGGGGGGAGCCATCAGGGTCGCTGCAGGGCCGTCACGGCGTGCGCGCAGCCGCTCGGTCACGAACGCTCACAATTCTTGCGGCGTTCCTCCGCCGCGGGGTCTTGCCACCGCGGCTGCCGATAATCGGCCCCGAACGCAATCGAAAGGTCACCATGACGCAGCGAATCGCCGGCCATGCCTTGGCCGAGGCCCTGATCGCACAGGGTGTCGACACGGTGTTCGGCGTGCCCGGCGAGAGCTTCCTGGCCGTGCTCGACGGTATTCATCAGCACGCACAGCGGATCCGTTTCATCGCCTGCCGACAGGAGGGCGGTGCCGCGTTCATGGCCGACGCACAGGGCAAACTCAGCGGCCGCCCAGGCATCTGCTTCGTCACCCGCGGCCCGGGCGCGAGCAACGCGGCGATCGGCGTGCACACCGCACTGCAGGACTCGACGCCGATGATCCTGTTCATCGGCCAGGTGGCGAGCGACCAGCGCGACCGCGAGGCATTCCAGGAGGTCGACTACCGGCAGATGTTCGGTCCCGGCACGCTCGGCATGGCCAAGTGGGCGGCTCAGATCGACAGCGCCGACCGCTTGCCCGAGTACGTGGCGCGCGCGTTCCACACCGCGTTGCAGGGGCGGCCCGGGCCGGTGGTGCTGGCACTGCCAGAAGACATGCTGACCACCCACACCGCAGCACCGGTGCTGCCGCGCGTCAGCATTGCCACCGCATGGCCGGCGCCCGGTGCCCTGCGTGATGTGCGGGCGCTGCTGCTGGGCGCGCAGCGGCCGCTGGTGATCGCCGGCGGAAGCGGAAGCCATTCGCGCCAGGCGCCGACATCGGCATAGTCGAGACGGACGTACAGCCGGCCCTGCGCGTTCTGCCATTCCTTCGGCATCGCACCGCGAACCTCGCCCCGGATATCGAGCGGCGCCGCGAGCTCCGGCGGTGGCGTGCCCTTGAGGCCGAAGCGATGGTAG
>DASTZF010000237.1:0-2427 GCA_035764445.1 Burkholderiaceae bacterium | reverse complement strand
GTGCTGCTGGCGCTGTTGTCGCCGCTGTGGCTACTGGCGTGGCTGCTGTGGCGTGCGGTCGCGCCGCGGCGCTCCGGTACGATCGCCGCATGAGCAGCGCCGCCGCGCCACGCGCCGTGATCGCCGATGACGAACGGCTGATGCGCGAGCAGATGCGCGCCCGGCTGTCAGAGGTATGGCCCGAGCTGCAGATCGTCACCGAAGCGAAGAACGGGCTCGAGGCGGTGCAGGCGGTTCAGCAGCACCAGCCCGACATCGTGTTCCTCGACATCCGCATGCCGGGGCTGACCGGGGTCGAGGCGGCGCGGCAGATCGCACAGCTCGAGCTGAGCGACGATGCGCTGCTGCCCGAGATCGTGTTCGTCACCGCGTACGACCAGTATGCGATCGAGGCGTTCGAGCAGGGCGTGGCCGACTACGTGCTCAAACCTGCCGAGCGCGAGCGGCTGGCGCTCACCGTCGAGCGACTGAAGAAGCGCCTGGCCACGCGCGGCACCGCCGACGCGGCGCCGAGCGTGCCAATCCAGCTGCTGCTGCACAAGCTGTCGGCGCAGCTCAACCCCGCGGCGGCCGCGAGCTACCTGCAGTGGATTCAGGCGAGCGTCGGCTCGACGATCCAGATGGTCCCGGTGGCCGACGTGCTGTTCTTCATCAGCGACGAGAAGTACACGCGCGTGCAGACCGCGCAACTCGAGGCGCTGATCCGCAAGCCGATCAAGGAACTGGTCGACGAGCTCGACCCGCACCTGTTCTGGCAGATCCACCGCTCGACGCTGGTCAACGTCAACGCGGTAGCCAGCGTGGCGCGCGATTTCCGCGGACGCCAGATCGTCAGCGTCAAGGGCCACACCGAGAAGCTCGAGGTCAGCCGCAGCTACGCCGGGCTGTTCAAGGGCATGTGAGTCGCTGACGCGCTCAGCCGTCGTGCGTTCCCGCAGCGTCGGGCCTCAGCCACGACGCGATGCACCACTGCGCCGACCAGTAGGTCGCCAGGATCCACAGCGTCGCGGCCGGCAGCGGCAGCGCGAAGCGGTTGGTCGCCAGCAGCGCGTCGGACGTCATGAACAACGCACCGCCGAGCATCAACACACGGCCGCGCCGCCGGTCGTCGTCACGCGCAGTCAAGCCGATCACCGCGGTCTGCGCCGACATCGCAGTGAGCGCCAGCACGTAACAGGCCACCGGCACGCGCAGCGCGGCCGGCACCGACGGCCACAACAGGGCGAGCACGCTGCCGGCCACCAGCGCGTAGATCGTCAGCGCCAGCGGTTGCGCGAGGAAGCGGTGTTCGCGGGTGAACGCGACGATGTAGCTGAGGTGGGCCAGCAGGAACGCGATCAGCCCGGCCAAAAACCCGCGCGGCCACATCAGTGCGACGTCGCCGACCAGCGACAGCCCGAGGCCGGCGAGGATCCAGCGGCGAACCACCGGCTGCTGGCCGCCGCGAGCCCAGGCATGGGCGAGGATCAGCAACGTGGCCAACGGCTTGAAAATGAAATTGAGCCACGGCGCATCGAACGCCCACGGCGCGGAGGCGATCGCGAGCAGGGCTGCAACCACGGTCGACGCGGCGAGGGTGTGCGGTGGCATGCGTTTCGTGAGACGGTTCTGGCCCGCGCGGTCGGCGCCGCCCAACCCCGCATTGTGGCGGCCCGCTAGACCGGATAATCGCCGCCGGCTCCCCGGCGAATGGCGCCGGCTACTGTCTTTTGCGTGGGTGCGATGCGACTCGCCCTGTTCGACCTGGACCATACGCTGCTCAGCGGCGACAGCGACGTGCTGTGGTGCGACTATCTGATCGAGCACGGCCTGCTCGATCGGAGCTGGCGCGAGCGCTGCGAACGGATCGCCGAGCGGTACATCGCGGGCACCACCACGCCGCAGGACTACTGCGACTTCCACGCATCGCTGCTGAACGGCCGCGGTGTCGACGAACTGCTGCCGGTGCGCCGCAGCTTCCTCGACGACGAGATCCTGCCGCGCATCCCGGACGACGCACGAGCGCTGCTGCGCAAGCACCGCGACGCCGGCGACCGGCTGGTGTTGACGACCGCCACCAACCGCGTGGTCAGCGAACTCACGGCGCAAGCCCTCGGTGTCGACGACTACGTGCCCACCGAGGTCGAGGTGGTCGACGGCCGCTACACCGGCCGCACGTCGGGCACGCCGAACCTGCGCATCGGCAAGGTCGAGCGGCTGCGCGCGTGGGCGGCCGCGTGCGGACTTCCGGACGGCGTGCTGCGACAGGCCACCTTCTACAGCGATTCGATCAACGATCTGCCGCTGTTCAGCGTCGTGCGCCATCCGGTGGTGGTCGACCCCGACCTGCGGCTGGCCTCGACCGCCATGCGCAAGGGCTGGACGGTGCTGCGCCTGCGCCGCTGAGCGCGGCCGGCGCCCGCTTTCAACCCGGCGTGGCGGGCGCGG
>DASTZF010000236.1:0-3950 GCA_035764445.1 Burkholderiaceae bacterium | reverse complement strand
CCAAAGAAGGCATAGCCCGATTGTTCACGCTTGGCGCAGTACATCGCGGCGTCGGCTTGCTTGAGCAACGCGGCACCATTGGAGCCACTGTCGCCAGCCGCGATGCCGATGCTGGGACACACGACCAGCGACTGCCCACCGATCTGCATCGGCGCCGATACGGCGTCGAACAGTTTGCACGCGAGATGCTCGAGTTGCGGCCGGCTCAGCGAGTCGATCAACAGGCAGGCAAACTCGTCGCCGCCAAGCCGACAGACGATGTCCTGTGCGCGCAGCGCCCCGCGCAGTCGTGCGGCGGCGATCTTGAGCAGCTGGTCGCCGGTGTCGTGGCCATACCGATCGTTGATCGACTTCAGGCCGTCCAGATCGAGGTACACGACGGCAATGTCCTGACACGCGGGCCCGAGCCGCGTCAGTGCCTGATCCAATCGCTCGGTGAAGAAGCGCCGATTCGGCAGCGTGGTCAGACTGTCGTGCGACGCGAGATGGTGCGCATGCCGTTCACCGTGACGCGCCATGGCGAGCTCCGCCCTGGATCGGGCCAGCGCGGCGCGGGCATCGAGCAGCTCGCGTTCGATCCGACGGCATCGCTGCCGCTCGCGGGTCAACGCACTTCGCAGCGCATCCAGCGCACTGAGGGACGCCAGCACCTGCGCGTCGACCTCAGCGGTCCGCCTGTCGGCCGGCGGTGGATCGCGCGTGCCGCGTACGCTGGCGACAATCATGCGCACCTGTGTCTGCACGGCGCGCAGCAGCACGTCGCGGGCGTTCATCGCCCATGGCAAGGCGCCGACAGTTGGCCCGATGCTCGGCACGCAGTCTCCGTCTAGGTCGCGCGCAGCGCTGGACTGCGATTGCGGCACCTGGCGCGCTCTGTCGCGCGGCAACTCAGCGCTGCCATCGGCTCTTGCTCAGCGCAGGGCCTTTGTGAAGGGTCGGTCCAGCCTTTCCCGGCAATGACTTGGCCTTCGTGGGCACCTCGGAGACCTTCGAGGCGACCGTGGCAGGGGGTGGAGACCCCTCGACGGAGGAGTCGGCCTTCAGCTGTGGCAATGCTTTGGGCGCAGAGGTCTGCTGCGGTTTGCGTCGGATCATCATGGATGTTCGCTTCCGTGGTTGGCCAACGGCGTGGAGCCGAGGTGGAGCCCGTCTTGTAGCGTCCGACAGCGTTGTCAGTCTGTTCGCCGACGCACAAATGCCTGGTACTTGCCCGATCGCCAGCGAAGTCGTTTGCCACGGACCTGCAACAGCGTTGCCTCCCGCACAGACGCGAGCGACCCGGAGCCTCAGGCTACGCCATGACCAAGACCCGCCGCGGGAACGACGAGCGTCTGCTCGATGGTGCTGCCGAACCCTTCGCGGTGCCCGAGCAGGTGTCGATCGACCAGGAGCATGCGTTGATGAAATTCGGCATTCGTCACGATGGCCTGCGCTACCTGTACAACGGCTACCGGTATGACCGGCTGGCGGATGCGGTTGCGTACGCAACGCTGATGCGGTCGAAGGCGCAACCGGATCCTGGAGGCCCGTTCCGGTCATACAGCTTGTTCGCCCCGCCGACCGAAGCGCAGCGCGCGTTGATGGCGACGCTCGCCATTGACTTCGACGGACGCGCCTACCGCTTCAAGGGCTTTCGATACGACGTTCTGTCGGACGCAGTCAACTACGCGAAGCTGATGCTTGATCGGGGCCACACGTCGCAGCCCCGCGCTCCGGACGGTGCGAAGGCATCGCCTGTGCGGTGACTGAAGGCCGGGACGTCGGCGAAAACGGAACTAGACGATGACGTCGCGCGACTGGACGACCCGATGACCCTATTTCCATCGCCGGTGATGTGGACCGTGTGCGGTCGAAAACCGGACGGACCGCAACCGCCTTCGATGTCCCGTTCGAACCCAACGAGTGGCAGATGCGGTGACCTACGCGAGGCTGATGTGCAACAGACCATGGCAAGCCGATGTCGGCGGCTCGTTCGTAGCGGGGGCAAACGCCTCGCTCCTGCGACCGATGCGGAACATGAGCTGATCGCTTCGCTGGATATTCGCCTCGACGACGGTGCGGACCGATGCCGTGGCTTTCGCTACGCCAGTGTGTCGGATGCCGTGAGCTACGCGAGACGGAAGCCGCCGGGCGATGAGGACTGACCGTGGTCGAGCGACGATTCTCGATGCGCTACGAGTCCAAGTCCAAAGCGACCAGCCGCCTGACTCTGCTCGGTGCGCGCGGCGAACAGCTGCTGCGTATCATCGGCATGGAGCCGTCGGCCGCCGGCATCATCGCGCCAGCAGCGATGCCGGCAGCGATGGTGGCAATCGCCAGTGCGATCGAGCAAGAGGATGTGCAAGCGCAGCGTCGACCGGCCAACGACGCATTCCTCGGCGATGGCCACAATGCTGCGATTCGCCAAGTCGTGACGCTACGACAGTGTGCATGGCCGTTCGTCGAGATGATGAAGCGGGCCCATCGCGACGGCAAAGCCATCGTCTGGGGCGCCTGATCGGCATCGCAATGTGCCATCGGGCCGCCAAACACGAACGTACCCTGCACCGAACACAACGCTAGGCGCCCGCGAGACAGCACCATTGCCAACCATCACAGTACCCAGCACCACACACACGACCACCGGTTCCAGCATGCAGCGCTGCGCGAAGTGCGGACGCGTGACGTTTGGCCATCTGTGCAACGAGCATCGCAGCGCGAAGCCAGGCCAGTCGGTCGGGCGCTCTGGCTTGGAATGAAATGCCCACGTTGCAGTGCGCCCATCCACCGGATCAGACGGCGTTGGGTCGATCGGCTGATCTGCCTGCTCACAGCGGTTTTCCGCTATCGGTGCTCGAACCACTGCGGATGGGAAGGCAATCGGCGTCAAGGGCGCGCTGCCCCTCCCCGACATGCAGTGTCGGGGTCGACGTGCCGTACAAAAGTGCGGGGTTCTGAGGGGTCAGCATCTGATCAGCATACCCACCAACGTCCTCTTGAATGCCGTTTGCGGACGCGCTTGACGCAGTGGCTCATGCTCTCCTGAGCGACCAATGTGGTTCAGCGAACAGAAACGAGACCCCTCGCGGTCGCAAAGTAGCGGCTGCCGCAACAACCGGGCACGATCATGACATCGCGCATTCGGACTTCGACCTACAAAGGCTCCTCCGTTACCGTGAGGTGGCAAGAACTGAAGCGAGCCAATCCTCCAGGCAGCCTGTTCATCGCGGGCTACGCGCTAACTTCAAGCGATGGAAAGCAAACCGATTGGCTTCAGTTCAACTCCCCGACCTTTCACACCCACGATACCGCGGTCGCCTACGCTCTGGGCGAGGCCCATCGGTTCATCGACACGGGGTGTTCGCAATCTGCGAAATGAATGCCTGGTGATGCTGGCAACCGGACAGCTGTGACAGGAGGACACGCTGTGAGCACACTGCCATCACCCGTGATCGAGGAAGCCATGACCCTCGAATGGACAGATGGCTTCGGGACACGGTTCGGAATCGTCTACGTCGATTTCAGGACCCTGAAGCGCATCCCGAAGCTCAGTGCGCAGCGGTTCAGGGAAGCAGCCAAAGCGCAACGCGGTTGTCTAGGAGGAGCAATCGGACGGAGATTAGGGACCCATGAGTGTCGGTTGCCGGTCAGGCGAGTGTCGGCTTGCGCGAAGGCAGACCGTCCGCAATGGGTTGGGAGTGCCAGTTCGCCCCGAGCGTAACCGGTCATTCGCCGCCGGCTCGCCGCCACCGATAGCCGAGTACCCGGTCTCGAAGGTGAAGCAGTCGTACGGTAGATCGATCGTTGAAATACCGGTAGCGCTGGCCGCTGTCATTCAGACCGCCGGCAGTGAGTGACCCACTTCAGTCTCAAGCCGACCGATGTCAGCGTCGCCATACCCGATCGCCAAGTGTTGAGGTCCTGATCGATCGCATTCGCCCCGAAAGTCCGGGGGGTGACCCATGGCCTAA
>DASTZF010000235.1:0-8409 GCA_035764445.1 Burkholderiaceae bacterium | reverse complement strand
GAGTTGCTTCGCGAGCTCGACGCTGCGCTCGCGGCCAACGGGCGATAGCTGTTCCGCAATGGTGTTCTGCCGTGCGCGATGGCATGCCGTTGGCGCCGTGCCGCCTGCTCATGCGTGTCGCTTGCGGGCGGCCAGTCGCAGATTGAGCCAACCCAACGCCAGCATCAGCCAGACGCTCATCACGAAACCAGAGGCGAGCACCGGCACCGGCGCACCGCGGGTCACGTAGCTCGCGAGCCAGGTGGCCAGCAGGCTGCCGAGCAGCGCCAGCCGCAGGTCAGGGGCGATAAGCGCATACGCCGCCAGCGCCGCGAGCACGCCGTTGAAGCCGATGAAACCGGCGTTGATCGCGGCGCCCGCGGCGCCGGCCTGCACGGCGATGGCCCCGGCACCCAACGCACCGAGGGCCGCGACGAGCGCATGGCGCCAGTTGGCCGGGCGCCGCCAGCACCGCCATCACCCAGTGCACCGGAGCGGGTGCGAATGCGTCGAAGTCGATCTTCGTCAGACCCATGTCGCCGACAAAGGGCCACACCGCCCACAGCGTGACGATGAACGGCGCGGCGAGAAAGGGCCACGGCAGCCAGCGCACCATCGCCACCGCGACCAGTGTGGCCACGGCGCCCAGCACGGTCGCCCACAGCCACACCGCCGCCCCCGCTTCGAAGAAGTTGCCCAGCGCCAGCCCGATCAGCGCGGCGTTGAAACCGAAGAGCCCGAGATCGAGCAGTTCAGCGTTGGCCCGCGCGAGCCGTGCGACCAACGTGCCGACTGCCGCGCCCAGCAGATAAAGCCCCGCCATGCGCACGCTGTAAACCGCGACGGCGGCAGCGAACAACGCGCCGGTGGTCTCGTTGGCCTGGAACGCGCACTGCGACAGTCCGCGCAGCCACTGTCGCCACGCCGGCAACGTGCCCGTGCTCATCGAAGCATCCTCCTGCCCGCTCGCGCACCGACGTTGACGCCGGTTGCGTGGGCCTCGCCCGTGCCAACGTGTCCGTCTCGTCGTGCGCCGCGGGGCGATGATGCCTGAGCGCATTCGTACGGGCATCGGCCGAGCTAGTCCGGGCACAGGTGCGGCGCAACACGGCCCTGGGCAACATGCTCGATCTTCTCGACTGGATGGACACCCGCCCGCGTCTGCCGCCCACTCAGTCGTAGCTCACCGGGTCTCGGTAGGCTGGCTCATCGTGCAGCGCCCAGTAGGCATCCTGGAGCTGGCGGGTGATGGGGCCCGGAAAGCGCGCCAGGGGCCGACCGTCGATCTTCGCGATCGGCAGCACGCCACCACCACTGGAGGTGAGGAACACCTCGTCGGCGCCGCGCACCGACTCGGCCGGCAGCGGTGCCAGGCGCAGCGGGATGCCGAGCCGCTCGCACAGCTCGATCGCCGTCCGGCGCGAGATCCCCTCCAACACGCCTCGGTCGCCGGTGTACACGGTGCCGCCGCGCACCGCGAACACGTTGAAGCCAGGGCCTTCGGTGACACAGCCGTCGGCGTCGACCACGCAGCTGGTGTCGCAGCCGCGGTCGTAGGCATCGAACATCGACTGCACGAGATCGATCCAGTGGTAGTTCTTGATCGTCGGGTCCACCGATGCCGGCGCGATGCGCTGGCGGGTGGTGCTGATGTGGAGATCGATGCCCGCCGCCTGCTTCTCTGGCGGCGCGATCCACACGTAGGGCAGCGCATAAGCGTAGAAGCGGTTCTGTGCCTGCCGCGGGTCGCGCGCGCCGCGCGGTGGCACGCCACGCGTGCAGACCATCGCGACATAGGCATCCTGCAGGCCACCGGCGCGCACGCAGCTGTGCAGGATCTCGCGCAGCTCCGCGCGGCTGTATGGGATCGCCAGGCGCAGCTTATCCAGGCTCCTGAAGAAGCGATCGATGTGCGCATCGAGCCGGAAGAACGCGCCGCGCCACGCGGTGGCGACATCGTAGGTGGCGTCGGAGCGGGTGAAGCCCCAGTCAAACAGCGAGAGTTTGGCTTCCGACAGCGCAACGTAGCTGCCTTCGCAGAACGCGCAGCCGCCTTGGAAGAGGGCGGTTGGTGGGACAGCGGGCGCAGCCATGGCGGGTTCTCCTTCGGTCGAGCCAGGTCGTGATCTTGCGCGGAATCAGGCTTCCCTGGACCTGCCTGCCCGTCTCCATGATCGTTCATGATTGACAAAGAGTGGAGAATAGTGAACACTAGTGTTCAATGCTTTCTGCCGCATCAATATCCCCAAGCGCCGCGCTACGGCGCATTCACGCCGCGGCACTGAAGCTGTTCACCGAGACGGGCGCCACTCGGGTCAACGTGAGCGAGCTGGCAGCTGCAGCTGGCATGGCACGCGGCACGATCTACGGCAATGTCCCGAACCTCGACTCACTGTTCGAGGACGTGGCCGCTCAACTCGCGCGCGAGATGGTCGATCGGGTGATGCGCGGCTTCGAAGGCGTCGACGATCCGGCGCATCGCATGGCCATCGGCATTCGACAGTACATCCGACGAGCGCACGAAGAGCCCCCATGGGGGCGCTTCATGCACCGGTTCGGCCTCAGCCTCGCGTTGCTGCAAGCGGTGTCCGCGAGCGATCCCGTCGACAACATGAAGGCCGGCATCGCGTCGGGGCGCTACAAGATCGCTCCCGAGCAGATCCCCGCGATGGTGTGCCTCGTCAGCGGCGGAACCCTGGCCGCCATGCTGCCGGTGCTCGAAGGGCATGCCACCTGGCGCGACGTGGGCTCCGAGACCGCCGAGCTCATCCTTGTCGCGCTGGGTATCCCGAGACGCGAGGCAAAGGGCCTCGCGCGCGCCCCGTTGCCACCGTTGGACGACACGCCGTCCTGAAGACCACCCGCGCGCACCGCGCAACAAGGCATCACCCGGAAGGACCTCGCATGCAAGACGAACTCAACCCTCGCGCACCGACCCGTCGCGACGTCCTGATCGGTGGTGCCACCGCGCTGGCCGGCGGCGCTCTGCTCGCCGCCACTTCGCCGCTGCGCGCGCAGGCGTCGGCGATCCAGCCCAAAGGCAACACGCGACCGAACATCGTGTTCGTGTTCACCGACCAGGAACGCTACTTCCGAGCTTGGCCGGTGGGCTTCGGCCTGCCGGGTCACGAACGGCTGCAGCGCAGCGGCGTCAAGTTCCACAACCACTATTGCCCGGCGGTGATGTGCACGTCGTCGCGAGCGGTGCTGATGACGGGCCTGCAGACGGCCGACAACCGCATGTTCGAGAACGCCGACGCGCAGTGGATCAAGGCGCTGTCGACCAGCACCCCGACCATCGGCCACATGCTGCGCAAGGCGGGCTACTACACCGCGTACAAGGGCAAGTGGCATCTCAACAAGGAGTTCGAGAGCACCGACCCCGACCGCCTGTTCACCACCGAGATGGACGCCTACGGCTTCTCCGACTACGCATGGCCCGGTGACGTGCTGGCGCATGCGCAGGGTGGCTACAAATTCGACCACATGATCGCCGGCAGCGCGGTGTCGTGGCTGCGCAATCGCGGACGCGGGCTGAGCAACGAGGGCAAGCCGTGGTCGCTGTTCGTCAGCCTGGTGAACCCGCACGACATCATGTACCTGAACACCGACGCGCCTGGCCAGCGCGTGCAGGACACCGGGCACCTGATGATGCACAGCGCCCGCGTGCCGGACCACCCCGACTACCAGCGCAGCTGGAACGCGCCGCTGCCGGCGAGCCTGCGCCAGCCGTTGGACGAGGCAGGGCGCCCCAAGGCGCATGGCGAGTACGACCGTGCGTGGGGCTACACGCTCGGCCGCATCCCGCTCGAAGAGCAACGCTGGCGCACCTTCTCCGACTACTACTTCAACTGCATCCGCGCAGTCGATGCGCAGGTGGCGGCGCTGTTGGCCGAGCTCGATGCGCTGAAGCTTAGCGAGCGCACGATCGTCGTCTTCACGTCCGACCACGGCGAGATGGGCGGCGCGCACGGCCTGCGCGGCAAGGGGGCCTTCACCTACGAAGAGAGCTTGCACCTGCCGTTCTACGTCGTGCACCCCGACGTGCGCGGCGGCCAGAGCACCCTCGCGCTGAGCAGTCACATCGACGTGACGCCGACGCTGCTGTCGCTGGCGGGCGTGGACCGCACGCGCAGCGCCGAGTTCGCCGGTCGCGACCTGCCCGGCAAGGACCTGAGCGCCGCGATCGGCAACCCGGGCAGCAGCGGTGTGCACACCGTGCGCGAGCAGATCCTGTTCACCTTCAGCGGCGTCGCGCAGACCGATGCCGAGCTGATGCGCGTGATCGCCGAAGGCACAGTCGCTGGCAAGGACCAGAAGACGGCGATCCGCGACGCCGGCTTCAAACCTGACCTGCGCAAGCGCGGCAGCGTGCGCGCGACCTTCGACGGCCGCTACAAGTTCGCGCGCTACTTCTCACCGTTGCAGCGGCACCGGCCGACGACGATCGAGCAGCTGTATCAGCTGAACGACCTCGAGCTCTACGACCTGCAGGCCGACCCCAACGAGATGAGGAACCTGGCGGCGACCCCCGGAGCGAACGACGCGCTGGTGGCTTCGATGAACGGCAAACTCAACGCCGCGA
Organism: Burkholderiaceae bacterium; assembly: GCA_035764445.1. Taxonomy (GTDB): domain Bacteria; phylum Pseudomonadota; class Gammaproteobacteria; order Burkholderiales; family Burkholderiaceae_C; genus JAEUPI01. The sequence continues at coordinate 3,845 of DASTZF010000235.1, read as the reverse complement.
TGGACACCGAGTTCGGCAAGGACGACGGTCGCGAGATGCCCGAGGTGGCCGGGATCAACTGGGCAGTAGGCCGGATCGAGTTGTAGCGTCAGGGAACGCGCACGGCAAACGTAGGTCTGCTGCGGGTCGACTGCTGACTCTCGACGGGCAGTTGCCATTGGCCAGTGGTGGACACTGCCTGAGCGCGCTTTAGGACATCGTCGCTTCGGGAAACACCCATCTGCCGGTCAGGATCTCGTCGCGCGGCCGATAGAGTCTGACCATGTAATTCCAGCCCTTCGTGATCGGCAGGCAACTGGGCACCTTGCCGTCGCAGCCGCCGAACTGGATCGTCACCGAGCCGTCAGCGCCTTTCTTGGCAGTGAGGTTGTTGATGCTGTATGCGTCGAAGCTGTTCTTCTGGAAGTGCCCAGACGCGTCATATACCGTCACCGACCAAAAGCCGTCGACGGGTACGTCCTTGACGCTCATCCGGTAGGCAGTCTGCCTGTCGTTCTTCGCAGGTGTGATGTTGAGGTAGATCGCGTCCTGATCGGGGTTGAGGCCCCAGCCCGATGCGGTGGCGATGAGGTGCCGCACCGGATCGACTTCATTGCGCTTACCCCCGGCGTGGCGCAGATCCGGCAGGGTGTCGTTGAGCGCAAGCAGCGCGTCGCGCACTTGCTTCTGGCTTGCCATGTCCCAGGTCGGCAGCTCGAGCCGGCCGGCGCTCTTCTGATCGATCCTGATGGCGTCTTGCAGCGCGTGCACTTGCTTGAAGTCATCGGGCTGAGTCGGATCCACCAGCATCCGCACCGCCGCGAACACGCAGCGAGTGCCGATTCGGTCCCGAGTCAGTGTATGGCTGCCCTTGCCGTAGGCGACCGACGCGAGGACACGAACATGCAACGCGAGGAACTTGCCCGTCGTGCAGTCGAGCGCCGCGCGGTGGAAGCCGCCGCATGGGGAATGCCGATCGTCGCTTTCGACGCCATGCGGCAAGCATTCCTGCGCGACGCGGGTGCCAGGTACGGCGACATCGTCTACTGCTTTGGGGTCGATCGCGGTCGGTTGTCGACCCCGATGACCGTGGCCCTACTGCGCCCCCACCGCCCCCGCCGAGTACGGCGTCGCGGTCACACCCGCCGGCAGCTGCAGGGCCTGACCCGCCCCGTTGACCCGATTGCCGTCGATCGTGACGCCGGTGTTCCGTCCGAACATACGGATGCCCGCCTGCCCACTCTGCGCGATGTCATTGCGCAGGATCTGCACGCTGGTGTTCTCCGCGGAGTCCGCGAACAGCATCACTGCCGCGTGGCCCGTGGCGGGGCTGCCGCAATTGCTGAGCGTGTTGTAGCGCGCGATCACGTTGCTGATCGGCAGCGTCTTCCACGAGTCTTCCTGCGCCAGGTACAAGCAGGCGCGGCGGCCGCTGTTGCTCAGCCGGTTGTACTCGTACAGCACGTCCGAGCCGCCAACCACGCTCATGGAGCGGCCGCCCTTGTTGTTGCTGACCGTATTGCGCACCGCGGTGATGTGGTGCGTCAGCCCCTTGTCACCCTGGTAGCTGACCACCGCAATGCCGTCGTCGCCGGTGCCGTCGATGATGTTGCCCGAGATCGTGATGTAGCTCGCCTGGCCGGTGATGTGGATGCCGTCGCCCATGGTGTTGCTGATGCGATTGTTCGAGATGGTGCCCTTGGTCGCTCCGCGCGCCGTTTGGACGCCGGTGCCGGTTGAGCCGTCGATCGTCACGTTGTCGATGACGAAGTCACTGGCACCGAACGCCACGATCCGCGAGCCCTCCCACGGCGCGGCGCGCGCGGTCGGCTTGACGCCAATCAGCTTCAAGTTCCTCACCTCGGCGCCGGAGCCGCGCAGGAAGATGACCTCGTGCGAAGGGTCCAGCGCCCATAGAATCGAGGAGTCGCCGCGACCGATCATCTTCACTCCGTCCAGGTTCAGCACCGCACCGTAGGCGCAAGTGGCGGCCGGCAGCACCACCGGCAAGCCCTTCGCCTTCGCGCTCTTGATGGCGGCGGTGATCGCGGCCACATCGTCAGTCGCGCCGTCGCATTTGGCATCGAACTGCATCGGGTCGACACCTTGCGGTGGCACCGTGACGGTTCTGGAGTCCGATTGCGCGCCGGCTATCGACGGTAGCAGAGCAACGAGCCAGGCAAGACGCATCATGCAGCCTCCATCAGCGGGCGCGGCATGTGCTTTGGTTGCGTGCACGGCCGATTGTTCCGCGGGGCGATCGCGTCGCGCAGCAACTCGGCAGGCGCGGACACGCCGGGACTGTAGGGGCGCGGCGGATCGTCGATCGTGCGATCGCCGATCCAGCGCACCGCCATCCATCGACGGATCGCGTTTCTCGTAGGGCGACCACTGCAACCGGTGCTCGAAGTCGTCGATCAGCCGGAAAACGAGGTCGCGCTGGTCCCGGCCTGTACGAGTTGCATGGTCGTGCCGGCCTGGCAGCACGCACCGTCAGGACCAGCCGCCAATTCGATGGCGGCCTGTTGGTTACAACCCCGCGCGGACATTCGGGTGCCTCCCATTGCATTGGCGCCAGCGACCGGGCCAACTACGCACATGTGGTCCGTAGTCGGGAACCTGCTGCCTCGCAAGGAGCAACCGGAGGGACTGGCGATCGAGTCCGACTCGCCGTCGTCACTCGTGCTGCTGAGCGGCAGCGAACGCATCGTGTTCGATCGCCTGACGCGGGCAGTGATACAGCGCGGCAAGCTGGTCGCAACCTTCGGCACCATCAAGTACGTGCTGGCCCGCGAGGCGACAGGCGACGATGGCTCGCCCGTGTGGCAGGTGTCGCTTCAACTGAAGACCTCGCGCGAAGTCACGCTCGGTCGGTCAAAGGACGACACCGGGGCCTGCGCCGCGGCTGCACGCGTTGCCAGCGTCACCGGCGCGCAGACGAAGGGCAGCACCGCCGCGCTGGGTCGGCCTGCGCACTGAGCTCTTCGCTCGGCAGCGGAGGTCGGCGCGTCGAACCTTCAGCCGCCCTTCAGCCGCGCGCTCGCGCGAGCCTCGCCTTGGCGCCGGAGCGCACCTGACGGCCCCTCGGCCCCGTGGCGCGGCCCAGGTGGGCGGTGATCAGCGCTGCGCTCAACGTGACAAGCCACGAAAAGTACAGCCACAGCAAGAAGACCGGCAACGTGGCGAACGCCCCGTACAGCGACCGGTACGTCGGTCCCTGGATCAGGTAGGCCGCAAACACCCGCTTTCCCAGTTCGAGCGCGATGCCACCGAGCATCCCGCCGACGATCGCTTCGCGCCAGCGCACCTGCACGTTGGGCAGCCAGTGGAACAAACTCGCGAGGCTGACGCTGCATAGCGCCATCGGTGCGAGGTCGAGCACGAACGCGAGCGACGGCGGCACGCTGCGGACCAGGCCCATCGAGGCACCGAGCAGGGTCGCACTCGCCCACAGGCTGGCCCCGACGAGCAGCGGCCCGACCGTCAGCATCAGCAGATACAGGCCGAGGCGCCGCGGCAGCGGGCGCGCCTTCTTGATGTCCCACATCTGGTTGAGCGTACCTTCGACCGTGAGCAGCATCATGACCGCGGCCGCGAGGACGAACAGCGACCCCACCAGCGTCAGGCCGTTCGCGTTGGCGGCGAACTGGTACAGATACTTCAACACCGCCCCCGAGATGTCGGCCGGCAGCAGGCTCTTCAACAGGTGCTGTTCGATCGCCACCTCCAACGGCTTGAAGACCGGAAAGCGTCTGAACAGCGCGAGGCCCACCGCCAGCAGCGGCACGATCGACAACGCGGTGGTCAGCGTCAGGCTGGCAGCGGCTTGCGGCAGGCGCACCTGCCCCGCGCGACGGATCGTCGAG
>DASTZF010000234.1:0-11613 GCA_035764445.1 Burkholderiaceae bacterium | reverse complement strand
CCTCGAGGGGGAGGCGCCGAAGGCGCTTCGGGGGTGGGCCATTTCACATCCGGAACACGCCGAACTTCGGCGACTCGGGGATCGGCGCGTTCAGGCTCGCACTCAACCCCAGCGCCAGCACGCGTCGCGTGTCGGCCGGGTCGATCACGCCGTCGTCCCACAGCCGCGCGCTCGCGTAGTACGGGTGCGCCTGGTGTTCGAACTGCTCGAGGATCGGCTTCTTGAACGCCGCCTCCTCGGCGGCGCTCCACGCACCGCCCTTGGCCTCGATGCCATCGCGGCGCAGAGTGGCCAGCACCGCGGCGGCTTGCTCGCCGCCCATCACCGAGATGCGCGCGTTGGGCCACATCCACAGGAAGCGTGGCGAGTACGCGCGGCCGCACATGCCGTAGTTCCCGGCGCCGAACGAGCCCCCGATGATCACCGTGAACTTCGGGACCGTGGCGGTGGCCACTGCGGTGACCATCTTGGCGCCGTGCTTGGCGATGCCTTCGCTCTCGTACTTGCGGCCGACCATGAAGCCTGTGATGTTCTGCAGAAAGATCAGCGGCACGCGGCGCTGGCAGCACAGCTCGATGAAGTGGGCGCCCTTCATCGCGCTCTCGGAGAACAGCACGCCATTGTTGGCGACGATCCCCACCGGCATCCCTTCGATGTGCGCGAAGCCGGTGACCAAGGTCGAGCCGTAGCGCGCCTTGAACTCGCCGAACGCGCTGTCGTCGACGATGCGCGCGATCACCTCGCGCACGTCGTACGGCTTGCGCGTGTCGACCGGCACCACGCCGTACAGCTCGTCGGGCGAGAAGCGCGGCGCGAGCGGCGGCTCCAGGCGCAGCTGCTGCGGCTTGGTCCAGTTGAGGTTGGCCACCACCTGGCGCGCCAGCGCGAGCGCGTGCAGGTCGTTCTCGGCCAGATGATCGGCTACGCCAGACAGCCGCGTGTGCACGTCGCCACCACCGAGGTCTTCGGCGCTGACCACCTCGCCGATCGCTGCCTTCACCAGCGGCGGGCCGCCGAGGAAGATCGTGCCCTGGTTCTTGACGATGATCGTCTCGTCGCTCATCGCCGGCACGTAGGCACCGCCGGCGGTGCACGAGCCCATCACCACCGCGATCTGCGGAATGCCCTGCGCGCTGAGGTTGGCCTGGTTGTAGAAGATGCGGCCGAAGTGCTCGCGATCGGGGAACACGTCGTCCTGGTTCGGCAGGTTGGCGCCGCCGGAGTCGACCAGGTAGATGCACGGCAGCCGGTTCAGCTGCGCGATCTCCTGCGCGCGCAGGTGCTTCTTGACCGTCAGCGGGTAGTAGGTGCCGCCTTTGACGGTGGCGTCGTTGCAGACGATCAGGCACTCGACGCCCGACACGCGGCCGATGCCGGTGATCATGCCGGCCGACGGCGCGGCGTCGGAGCCGTCCTTCTCCTTGTAGACGTTGAAGCCCGCCAGCGCACCGATCTCAAGGAACGGCGTGTCGGGGTCGAGCAGCCGCTCGACGCGCTCGCGCGGCAGCAGCTTGCCACGGCCGGTGTGCTTGGTACGCGCGTCGGCCGGGCCGCCGAGTGAGACGCGTTCGAGCTGCGCATGCAGGTCGTCGACCTGTGCGCGCATCGCCGCGGCGTTGGCCCTGAACTCGTCGGAGCGCGGATTGAGCTTGCTCGCGAGCTGCGGCATCACAGCGTCTCCGCAAACAGTTCTCTGCCGATCAGCATGCGACGGATCTCCGAAGTGCCGGCGCCAATCTCATACAACTTGGCATCACGCCACAAGCGTCCGGCGGGGAATTCGTTCGTGTAGCCCACGCCACCCAGCGCCTGGATCGCCTCGCCAGCCATCCAGGTCGCCTTCTCGGCCGCGTAAAGGATCGCACCGGCGGCATCCTTGCGCAGCGTGCGCGCGTGATCGGCGCAGTCGCAGGCGCGACCGACCGCATAGACGTACGCGCGGCACGCCTGCAGCGTGGTGTACATGTCGGCCACCTTGCCCTGCATCAGCTGGAATTCGCCGATGCTCTGGCCGAACTGTTTGCGCTCGTGCACGTACGGGATCACCACGTCCATGCAGGCGGCCATGATGCCCAGCGGCCCCGCCGCCAGCACCGCGCGCTCGTAGTCGAGCCCGCTCATCAGCACCTTGGCGCCGTTGCCTTCGCCACCGAGCACGTTGTCGGCCGGCACCTCGCAGTCCTCGAAGAACAGCGGATAGGTGTTGGAGCCGCGCATGCCGAGTTTGTCGAGGTGCTGGCCGTGCGTGAAGCCCTTGAACGACTTCTCGACGATGAACGCGGTCATGCCGCGCGCACCCATCTGTGGGTCGGACTTGGCGTAGACGATCACCGTGTCGGCGTCGCCGCCGTTGGTGATCCACATCTTGCTGCCGTTGAGCACGTAGCGATCGCCGCGGCGGTCTGCTTTGAGCGTCATACTGACGACGTCTGACCCCGCGCCGGGCTCGCTCATCGCCAGCGCGCCGACGTGCTCGCCGCTGATCAGCTTGGGCAGGTACCTCTTCTTCTGCGCCTCGCTGCCGTTGCGGTGGATCTGATTGACGCACAGGTTCGAATGCGCACCGTAGCTCAGGCCCACCGACGCGCTGGCGCGGCTGATCTCCTCCATCGCCACCATGTGCGCGAGGTAGCCCAGCGCGGTGCCGCCGTAGGCCTCGTCGACGGTGAGCCCCATCGCGCCGATCTCGCCGAGTTTGCGCCAGAGGTCGGCCGGGAACTCGTTGGCGGCATCGATCGCCGCAGCGCGCGGCGCGATCTCGTGCTGCGCGAAGTCGCGCACCGCATCGCGCAGCGCCGCGATGTCGGGACCGAGATCGATCTGGAAGGTGGACTCGAACACAGTGGTCTCCTGCAGTCCTGGCTCTCTTTGAGCCAGGCTCAACTACGGATGGATCGCTCGCCCGCGTTCGGGCAAGGGTTGCAAGCGTAACAGGGTCGCGGTTGCATCTCAAGCCTTTCTTGAGTCATACTCAACTTTGTTCAACCGACCCTCCCAGCATGACCGAAGCCCTCCTCACCTACCGCGGCACCGTCTATCCCTGGCACTGCGACCACGTCGGCCACATGAACGTGATGTGGTACGTCGGCAAGTTCGACGAGGCCAGCTGGCAGCTGTTCAACGCCATCGGGCTGTCGGTGCCGTACCTGCGCAGCGCCCAGCGCGGCATGGCGGCCGTCGACCAGCACATCTCGTACCTCCAGGAGCTGCATGCCGGCGCGGTCGTGAGCGTGCGCACGCGCATGCTCGAAGTCAAGGAGCGCAGCCTGCGCTTCGAGCACGAAATGGTCGACGAGACGACCGGCGCGGTGGCCGCGCGCACCACGCTGAAGGCGGTGCACCTCGACGCCGTGCAGCGCAAGTCGACCGCCTTCGCCGCCCACGTGGTCGCCAAGGCCCAGGCCTTGATCGCCAGCACTACCACCGCCTGAGCCCATGAACGCGTCGCGCAAGGCGCCCCGGCCAGTCGCTGCAGCGGCCGGCACCGCCGTGCGCGCGCCGCTGTCGCAGCGCCGCTCGCCGGCCAGCGCCAAGTCCGAGCGACGCGTGCGCGACATCGTGCGCGTCGGCCGCGAGGTGTTCTCCGAGCGCGGCTACGAGCGCGCCACGATCACCGAGATCGCGCAGCGGCTCGGGGTCAGCGAAGCCACCGTGTTCACCTATTTCCGCGGCAAGCGCGAGCTGTGTGTGCGGGTCATCAGCGACTGGTACGACGAGATCACCGCCGCCATCGCCGACGGGCTACCCAAGGGCAAGCCGGTGCGCGCGCAGCTCGAGTTCTTCGTGCATGCCCACCTGCGGCTGTTCCTCGGCCACGGCACCGGCATGTGCGCGTTGGTGCTATCCGAGGGCCGCGACAAGGGCACGGCCGACCTCGGCGCCGCGGTGCTGCCACTGCACCGGCGCTATACCGCGCCGCTGATGGACCTGCTGTCGCGCGGCCAGGCCGACGGCGCGATCCGCGCCGACGTGCCGCTGCGCCTGCTGCGCTCGCTGGTGCTCGGGCCGATGGAGCAGATGCTGTGGGAGGCGGTGTCGAGCAGGAAGCCGATCGATGTCGACGCCGCGGCTGCATCGCTGAGCACGCTGCTGTGGGCCACGATGTGCGCGCCTGGCTCCGAGCTGGCCGCGCTGCGTGCACTGCGTGGCGACCTCGCGCAGGCGCTCGACAACGCCGCGCGGGTGTGACGCGCAGCAGCGCCGCCGCGCCGAATCTTGGCGGTGTGTCAGGGAGCTGAACCCCAAAAGAGAAACTCTACCCCTCCAAGTGCGGGGCCGGTGATCCATCAGGTTGTCGAGGCGGTGACGCGGTGCAGTGCGATCATCGAGTTAGGGAGGACAACGATGCTGCATCGCGTTTGGCGAAGCATGAAGGCTTGGCGGCGACTTCCGCTTGGCCCTGTCTCGTTGATTTTCCGGCTTGACCGCAGAGTCCGAATCACAAACGGATCGATTCGGTCGCATGCGTACAGTTCGCAGAATGCGCACCCAATCGTTGAGGCGATCGCCTATCCGTCACATTCGGATCGCGAGGCACAGCCACTGCTCCCTTCTCAACGGTGTGCAGTCATCGTGGGGGTGGGACCCGGGTTCGGCCATGCTCTAGCCAGACGACTGTCACGCGACGGATTTGATCTCGTTCTTGTATCTCGCGACGCCCAGAAGCTCCAGCCTCTTGTCGACGAGCTTCACTCCGGCGGGGTCAACGTTGAGTCCTGCGGAATTGACGCGACGGACGAAGTTGCCGTCTCTCGCCTGTTCGAGCGCATCAGTGTTCGCCACGGAATCCCCGCGCTGGTCGTCTATTCGGTCCAATGGTTTGGGCGCGGGCAGGCCACAGAGATCGAGGTGTCGGCCTTCGAGACAGCCTGGAGGCACAACTGCCTGGGTGCCTTCCACGTCAGTCGTGCAGCAGCGCGTCACATGCTCCCGCGCGGCTCAGGGACGATTGTTCTTGTCGGTTCCACTTCCTCGTTGCTGGGACGCGCCGGGCACCTCAATCTGGCGGTTGGGAAGTTCGGTCAGCGCGCATTGGCACAGGTATTGGCGCGCGAATTGTGGCCCCAGGGAATCCACGTCGCGCACGCCGTCATCGATGCCGACATTCGCGAGGAACCGGGCGGCGACACCGACGCTGTGCAAGCCGACCCGAGCCACGTTGCCGACTCCATCCTCGCTCTACACAAACAGCCCAAGACCGCGTGGACGAGCGAACTCGATCTTCGCCCCTGGAACGAGGCGTTTTGGGAACACTGCTAGGCCCGGGGTCTGTCCTGTGCATCGCCCGTTGCCACCCTCGTGAAGGCGTCGATTCGGATCGCTCACACGTCGAGGGTGAGCTGAATAGCGCATTGTTGCTAGTCGAACGCGCCGCCAACGTTGGCCAGCGCGAGCACGCCGATCACCGCCATCAGCAGCGCGGCCAGGCGGTGCAGCAGCTGCATCGGCAGTCGGCGCGAGAGCGCTTCGCCGAGCCACACCACCGGCGCGTTGGCCAGCAACAGGCCGAACGTCGACCCGACCACCACCGCCGGCAGGCTGGCAAAGCGGGCTGCCAGCGCCACCGTGGCCAGTTGCGTCTTGTCGCCCATCTCGGTCATGAAGAACGACACCAGCGTGGTGACGAAGACGCCCCAGTGGCCACGACCTTTGCCTGCGCCGTCGTCGGGACGATCGGGGATCAGCATCCACACCGCCATCGCGATGAAGCCCAGCCCGACCACCCAGCGCAACACGTCGGCCCCGAGCACTTGCCCAATCCAGTGACCGACCAGCCCGGCCAGCGCGTGGTTGGCCGCGGTCGCCACCGCGATGCCGGCGACGATCGGCCACGGGCGCCTGAAGCGTGCGGCCAGCAGCAGCGCCAGCAGTTGCGTCTTGTCGCCCATCTCGCCGAGCGCGACGACACCGGTCGACCACAGGAACGCTTCCAGCATCGCGGGACCTTCAGCGCCTGCGCAACCCCAGCGCCATCACCGCGCCGACCACGATCAGCGCACCCAGCCATTGCAGCGGGTTCACCATCTGGCCGAGCACGAGGGCACCGAGCACCAGCGCAGCCACCGGCTCGACGTTGAGGATCGGCGAGTTGCTGACCGCGCCGAGCTTGGGCAGCAAGGTGAATACCGCGGTGAAGGCGGTGCCGTACAGCACGCTGAGTGCGACCAGGCCCCACCAACCGGCGCTGGCGTTGGGCCAATGCAGGCCGCCGGTGGACAAACCAACGACCAGCGCGAGCGCACCGACCACCGCCATCGTGAACGCGCTGCGCGCACGGCCATCGAGGTCGGCCACCTCGTGCTGCGTCAGCGCCAGCACGAGGCCGAAGCTGCTCGCGGCGCCGAGCGCGAACAGCACGCCGTGGCCGATCGACGCATCGCTGGCGGCAGAGCCGCCGAGCAAACGCACGACGTCGAGCGCCAGCACGAGACCGAGCAGGATGACCGGCATCGCGATCAACGCGGCGCGGTCGGGCCGGCGCCCGTAGAAGACGCGCGCCGCCAGCGTGGCCCAGATCGGATAGCTGTTGAACACCAGCAGCGCCAGCCCCACCGGCATGCGCGCCACCGCGGCGTACAGGCAGACGCTCTGCACGGTCACCAGCAGCGCGATCAGCCACATGAAGCGACGGTGGCGCGCGGTGTGCGTCAACGGCACGCGCTGCCACGCGACCAGCAACGACACCACGACTGCGGTGCCGAGGCTGCGCACCGCCACCGCGGTGACGACGTCGACGCCGTGATCGAAGGCCACGCGCGCCGCGACGTGGTTGCTGGCGAAAGTGCAGGCCAGCAACAGCAGGGCGAGAAAGGCTTGCGGCTTGAGCGCGGCGGCAGGTGTGGTCATCGGCAGGAGCGGCGGAGCCTCTCGCGCGCACGCGCCCGGACCACCTCTACGGCGCGAGAGTCTCGCACAGGCCGCGCACGGCCCGCGTTCAGACGCCAGCGAAGCGGCGTTGCAATTCGTCGAATGACGCCAGTTCGCCGGCGATCGCGCTCGCGGCCACCGTCGGCGGGCTGGCCAGCCACACCGAGCCCGGGCCCGAGCGGCCGGGGAAATTGCGGTTGATCGCGCTGATGGTCACCTGCTCGCTCGACTCCGAGGCACCCGGCCCGCAGTTGGCGCACGCCCCGCATGCCGGCTGCAGGATCTCGACACCGACCGCGTCGAACGCCGCGAGGTAGCCCTGCGCGATGCAGTGGTCGCGCACGTCGACGGTGCCGAACTGCAGGTACAGCTTGACGCCGTCGGCCACGCGCAGCCCGCGGTCGGCGGCCCAGCGCAGCACCGCGTGATAGTGATCGAAGTCCTCGCGCTTGCCCGCGGTGCACGAGCCGCCGTACGCGATGTCGACGCGCGGTCGCTCGCGCAGCGAGCGCAGCGCCACACCGTGCCCGGGGTCGCCGGGAGCGGCCACCATTGGCGACAGCCGCGTGCAGTCGACCTCGATCGTCACCGCGTAGGCGGCACCCGCGTCGCTGGTCATCCAGGGCTCGAGGCGAAACTCGATGCCGCGCCGCTCGCGCAGGAAGCGCACGGTCTCCAGGTCGGGCGCGACGATGCCGGTGAAGCCACCAAGCTCGGCCACCATGTTGCACAAGGTCGCGCGTTCGTCGATCGACATCGCGCGCACCGCCCCGCCTCCGAACTCGAACACCTTGCCGACACCATCGCCGGCGCGCATCGATGGCAGTGCCAGCAGGTGCAGCACCACGTCTTTCGCGGTGATGCCCGGCGGCAGCGGCCCGTGCAACTCGACGCGCAGCGACGGCGGCATCGTCAGCCGCACCGCGCCGGTGACGAAGGCGTTGGCCATGTCGGTGGTGCCGACGCCGAACGCGACGCAGCCAAGCGCGCCGGAGTGAGTGGTGTGCGAGTCGGTGCCGACCACCAGCTGCCCGGGCAGCGCGTAGCGCTCGGCCACCAGTGCATGTGAGATGCCCTGGGAGCCGGTGTTGCCGGCATCGCCGGCGTCGAGCTGCGCCTGCAAGTAGCCGTGGTGCGTGAGGCCGAAGCGCTCGACGAATGCGCGATGCGCGCGCGACAGCCCGACCACGTTGCCGACCAGCCCCTGCGCCACGTGCACCGGGCTGCGGTGCACGTACGACAGATGGTCCTCGAACGCGACGATGCTGCCGGGGTCGTGCAAGCTGAGTGCATCGCCGAACGCCTGCTTCAGCAGGTGCGCACACATGCCGGTGTAGTACTCGTGGATGAAGCGCAGGTCGGCGCGCACGAAGCCACCTTCTCCCACCGCGAGCCGAGCCGGCGTGTCGGCGGTGTCGAAGGTGTGACGATCGACGATCTTCTGGAACAGCGTGCGCGGTGCGGGCGATGCGCAGTCTTCGCCGGCCGTGTGCGACGCCGCCGCATCGCGCAATCTGGCCTTGCCATACGCCAACAGGCCGCCGCTGCGCAAGATCGCCGCGGTCAACGCGTCGCGGCCGGCCAGCAGCTCCTCGAGGTCGATCGCCTCGCCGCGCGCGATGCGCGCGAGGAGACCGAAGTCGGTACTGGTCAGCAGCCCCACGTTGTCGGCGTTCTGCCGGTAGATGCGCTCGAAGCTCTCGGCGATCACCAGCCGCACGCCGGCGGCGGTTTCGGCCACCACGCTATGCTCGCGCGAGCTGCCCTTGCCGTAGCGGCGGCCAGCGACCACCACCTCGATGCCCGCTTCGCGCGCCGCGTCGCGCGAAATCGGTTGCTCGCCCCCGGTCTTGAAGCCGGTGTACGGGTAGCGGCCGAGCGACGCGTCGACGTGCACCATCGCCGGCAGCGGCGAGATCTCGTCGGTCGAGACGTCGTCGCGCAGCGGTGCGGCCTGTTCGAGTGTCAACGACTCACCCGCGAGTTGCGCACGCACGCGCGCCGGATCGGCGCTCAGGAAGAGCAGCCTTGGAGCGAACCGCAGCAGCGCCACCGTCGTCGACCTCGCTGCGTCACTGCAGCTCGATGCCCGCCTTCTTCACCAGCTTGGCGTACTTGTCCTTCTCGCTGCGGAAGTAGCTCTGCGCGTATTCCGCCGTGCTGACGTTGATGGTGTTGCCCTGCTTGGCCATCGCGTCCTTGACCGCCGGGTCGGCAAAGGCAGCGACGACCGCCTCGTTCACGCGCTTGACGTCGGCCGCACTCATGCCCTTGGGGCCGAGCACACCGAACCAGGCTTCGACCACGTAGCTCGGCAGGCCCTGCTCGGCGATGGTCGGGATCTCCGGCGCTGCCGGCGAGCGCTGTGCGCCGCCGACGCCGATCGCGCGCAGCGCGCCGCTCTTGATGTGCTGCTGCACGCTCGGCAACGCCAGCGTGCCGAAGTCGATCTGACCGCCGATCAGGTCTGTCACCATCGGTCCCACGCCCTTGTATGGGATGTGGTTGGCCTTGGCGCCGATCTCCTCCAGGTATTGCTCGCCGGTGAGGTGCAGGATCGTGCCGTTGCCGCCCGAGCCATAGTTGAACTGTCCGGGCTTGCTCTTCAGCAGCGCCGCGAATTCCTTGTGGTCCTTGGCGGGCACCTTGTTCGGATTGACCACCAGCACGATCGGCGTCGCGCCGCAGATCGCGATCGGCGTGAAGTCGCCCGGCATGTCGAATGGAATCGTCTTGTAGACGCTCGGGAAGATGACGACGTTGTTCGACACCACGCTGAGCGTGAAGCCGTCAGGCGCCGAGCGCGCCAGCGCCTGCAGGCCGACGATGCCGCCGGCACCCGGCTGGTTGTCGACGATCACCGAGTGGCCAAGCGCCTTGGCCAGCGCCGGCTGCGCGGCGCGCGTGATCGCGTCGACACCCGAGCCGGTGGCGTTGGGCAGCACGAACCTCACGGTCCGGTCGCCGGCCTGCTGGGCCCAGGTCGGAACGGCGCACACGGCGCCAAGCCCCAGCGCCAACACATCGCGCCGGGTGGCGTGCTTCGTCATCGTGATGTCTCCTGAGTGGAACGGTAGTGTCTCTGCGGATGTGTCGTGTCAGGCGATCGCCTGCGAGTCGATCAACGCATCGATCTCGCGCGCGGGCATGCCGATCGCGGTCAGCACTTCGCGCGTGTGCTCGCCGCGCCTGGGCGGATTCAAGCGCACACCGGGCCGCTGGCCGTCGAGGGTGAACGGGAACAACGTCGTCTTCACCGGCTGCCCGGCGCGCTCGCCGTCGGTCAGCTGGATGTCGGCCAGCCCGCCGGTGGCCGTGAGATGCGGGTCGTCGAGCAACTGCTCCGGTTTCATGATCGGCGCAAACGGCAGCCCCGCGTCCTCGAAGCGGCGCGACAGCTCGGCAGCGCTGAAGTCCTTGAGCCGCCGACCGAGCTCGGCCAACAGCGTCGGCCGCGCGCGCACACGGTCGTTGTTGGTCGCGAGAGCGGGGTCGGCCTTCAGGTCGGCGAGGCCGAGCGCGTCGCAGAAGGTCAGCCATTGCGCGTCGCTGACCGCGGCGAGGAAGATCTGCTCGCCGTCCTTGACGGTGAACACGTCGTAGATCGCCCACGGGCTGATGCGTGCCGGCATCGGAGCCGCCGGCTTGCCGGTGATCGCGTACTGCAGCATGTGCTGGCCGACCAGGAACACGTTGTTCTCGTAGAGCGCGCTCTGCACCTCCATGCCGCGCCCGCTGATGCCACGCTGGATCAGCGCGCCGAGGATCGCGATGGCGCCGAACATGCCGCCCATGATGTCGTTGACCGACGAGCCGGCGCGCAGCGGATCGCCCGGGCGGCCGGTCATGTACGCGAGGCCGCCCATCATCTGCACCACCTCGTCGAGCGCGGTGCGGTGGTCGTAGGGACCGGGCAGGAAGCCCTTCAGGCTGGCGTAGATCAGGCGCGGGTTGTCCTTCGACAGCGACGCGTAGTCGAGCCCGTACTTGGCGAACGTGCCGGGCTTGAAGTTCTCGGCCACCACGTCGGCGCTGGCGGCGAGCCGGCGCGCCACCGCGACGCCCGCGGGCTTGCGCAGATCGAGCTGGATGCTCTTCTTGTTGCGGTTGAACATCGGAAAGAAGCCGATCCCCGCACCGAGCAGGGTGCGCGTGCGGTCGCCGTCGATCGGCTCGACCTTGATCACCTCGGCGCCGAGGTCGGCCAGCACCATGCCGCAGGTGGGGCCCATCACCATGTGGGTGAACTCCACCACCTTCAGTCCGGCAAGCGGTTGCGGCAGTCGGCCCTGCCCTGCGGGCTCGCTCATTCTTGTCTCCTGCCGACCGTTCAGGCGGCCGGTCTCAGTGTCTTCGGCAATCCGGCGCGCCACAGCGTGCCGTGCAAGGTTTCTCCTTGCAGCCAGTCGGCCAATGATGAACGCAACGCGATCAGGCGATCGAAGTCGAGGCCGGTCGTGACACCCATGCTGGCGAACAGGTAGGCCACGTCTTCGGTGGCGACATTGCCGCTGGCGCCGGGCGCATGCGGGCAGCCGCCGAGGCCGCCGAGGCACGCGTCGAAGCGGCGCACGCCGCTCTGCCACGCTGCGAACACGTTGGCCAAGCCGAGGCCGCGCGTGTCGTGGAAGTGCGCGCAGCTCAATCGATCGCCGGCGACGCGGCGAGCAGGGCCGAACAACCGAGTCACGGCCAGCGGGTCGGCATAGCCGACGGTGTCGGCCAGGCCGATGCGCTCGGCGCCGG
>DASTZF010000233.1:0-11710 GCA_035764445.1 Burkholderiaceae bacterium | reverse complement strand
TGGGAGCTGTTCGCGGCGCAGGACGCCGGCTACCGGGCGAGTGTGCTCGGCCCCGGCACCGTGCGCGTGGGCTGCGAAGCGGCGCTGCGCTTCGGCTGGGACCGCTGGCTCGGCGAGCGCGGCGGGTTCGTCGGCATGACGGGCTTCGGCGCCTCCGGACCCGCCGAGGTGTTATACAAGTACTTCGGCATCACGCCCGAGGCGATCGTCGCCGAGGCGCGTCGCCTGCTCGCCACCCAACCCGAGACCGCCACCGTATGACCCAACGCATCGTCTTCCTCGACCGCGCGACGATTGCGCCGCAGATCCGCGTGCGGCCGCCGTCGTTCGCCCACGAGCTGATCGAGCACGCCGAGACGCGCGCCGACCAGGTGATCGAGCGCCTGGCCGGCGCGTCGATCGCCATCACCAACAAGGTGCCGATCACCGGCGCGACGCTCGAGCGCCTGCCCGCGCTGAAGTTGATCGCGGTGGCCGCCACCGGCACCGACTGCGTCGACAAGGCGGCCTGCGCCGCGCGCGGCGTCAAGGTGAGCAACATCCGCGGCTATGCGATCAACACGGTGCCCGAGCACGCGTTCGCGCTGATCCTCGCGCTGCGCCGCAACGTCGTCGCGTATCGCGAGTCCGTGCTGGCCGGGCGCTGGCAGCAGTCGGGGCAGTTCTGCTTCTTCGACCATCCGATCCGCGATCTGCGCGGCTCGCGGCTCGGCATCATCGGCGAGGGTGTGCTCGGGCAGCGCGTGGCCGAGCTCGGCAAGGCCTTCGGCATGCAGCCGATGTTCGCCGCCCACAAGGGCAAGAGCGGGCTCGGGCCGCTGTACACGCCGTGGCAGGAGGTGATCGAGACGAGCGACGTGATCTCGCTGCACTCGCCACTGACCGCCGAGACGCGCCACATGATCGCGATGCCGGAGTTCGAGGCGATGAAGCGCAAGCCGCTGATCGTCAACACCGCGCGCGGCGGACTGGTCGACGAGGCCGCGCTGGTGCGCGCGCTCGACGCCGGGCTGATCGCCGGCGCCGGCTTCGACGTGGTCGACGGCGAGCCGCCCAAGCCCGACAACCCGCTGATGCGCGCTGCCAAGCGGCACAACGTGATCCTCACCCCGCACGTGGCGTGGGCGTCCGACGAGGCGCAGCAGACGCTGGCCGATCAGTTGGTGGACAACATCGAGAACTTCGTCGCCGGCCGGCCGACGAACCTGGTCGAAGGCGCCTTCTGACTCGGTTGGTCGCGCTGCAAGTTTGCGCGGACCAGTAGGAGACCCCGGCGCGTCCCGGGCGTTGCGCCCGCGCGGCGCCGGCTGTCTGTGCGATGCTGACGCCTTCCAAGGTCTGACGCGAGGTGCTCCATGGCACGACTGCAGGGCAAGGTGACGATCGTCACCGGCGCGGCGAGCGGCATCGGCGAGGCGATCGCACGGCGGTTCGCCGCCGACGGCGCGCAATTGGTCGCCGCCGACGTGCAGGACGCGCGCGGCCGCGCGCTGGTCGAGTCGCTCGGCGGCGCGGCGTCCTACTGCCATTGCGACGTCAGCCGCGAGCCCGACGTGCGCGACCTGATCGCGCAGGCCGTCGGCCGCTTCGGCCATGTCGACGTGCTGGTCAACAACGCCGGCAGCCCGGGACCTGGCGGACCGATCGAGGATGTCGACGCCGACGCATTCGATGCGGCGATCGGCGTCCTGCTGCGCAGCGTCTTCCTCGGCATCAAGCACGCGGCGCCTGTGATGAAGCGCCAGGGCAGCGGCAGCATCGTCAGCACCGCCAGCGTGGCCGGCCTGCGCACCGGCCTCGGCCCGCACGTCTACAGCGCCGCCAAGGCCGCGGTGATCCATCTGACGCACAGCGTCGCGATGGAGCTCGGCGAGAGTGGCGTGCGCGTGAACTGCATCTGCCCGGGTGGCATCGCGACGCCGATCTTCGGCAAGGGCTACGGGCTCACGCCGGAGGCCGCCGATCGCTCGGTGCCGCTGATAAAGCAACTGTTGACGAACATGCAGCCTCTGCGGCGCGCCGGGCTGCCGGAAGACATCGCCAACGCGGCCGCCTGGCTGGCGAGCGACGAAGCGAGCTTCGTCAACGGGCACGCGCTCGTCGTCGACGGCGGGCTCATCGGCGGGCGGATGTGGAGCGAGGTGCAGCAGCGGCGCGACGCGCTCGACGCCGCGCTGCGCGGCCTGGCGGGCTAGCCCGCCAAGACCTGGCGTTGCATGCCGCTCAGACCTTGAACGTCAGCCCCTCGAAGCGCCCCGACGCGCGCCAGCCGTCGAGGTACTTGAAGTACGCCTGGGCGCCAAGCGGATAACCGACGTTGAGCTTGGCCCGCATCCCGAGATCCTGCCCTTCGTTGTTGTAGTAGCCCGGCGTGCAGTCCAGCGAGCCGATCAGCATGCCCGGACCGCTGAGCAGCAGCTTGATCCATGCGTCCTCGGCTTCGCGGGTCACCTCGACCTCGCGCGCGCGCGTGTCGAGCGCGTGACGCACGACGGCGGCGATCGTCTTGCCGGCTTCGGTGAGGTTATGCGGCACGTTGGAGATCAGGTTCGCGCCCTGGGTCGGCTGCGCGATGAACGCGTTGGGAAAACCGTGCACGTGGATGCCGTGCTTGCTGCGCATGCCGTCGGCCCAGTGGTCCGACAGCTTGACGCCAGCGCGGCCAACAAGGTCGAAGCCGGCGCGGCGCTTGTACGCGGTGCCGACCTCGAAGCCCGACGCGTAGATGATGCAGTCCACCGGATAGTCGATGCCGGCCACCACGACAGCGCGCTCGGTGATGCGCTCGACACCCTTGCCGTCGGTGTCGACCAGCGCGACGCCGGGCCGGTTGAAGGCCTGCAGGTACTCGTCGTGGAAACACGGGCGCTTGCACAGCTGGCGGTACCAGGCCTTGAGCTTCTGCGCGGTGTCACGGTCTTGCACGATGGCGTCGACGCGGGCGCGGATCTCCGACATCTTCTCGTCGTCGGAGTCCTCGAAGGCCGCCAGCATGTTCGGCGGCGTCATCTGCTCGCGCGGCAGGCGCATCACCTTGGCGCGGATGCGGCGCGCGAGGTCCGTCCAGCCGTCACGCACCAGATCCTCGGCCGCGCTGCCGCCGGCCTGGTTGGCGGTGAAGTTCTCCAGCCAGCGTTGCTGCCAGCCCGGCGTCGCGATCGACGCGAACCATTCCGAATCGATCGGCGCGTTGGCGCGCACGTCCACCGACGACGGCGTGCGCTGGAACACCCACAGCGCGCCGCAATCGCGCGCCAGGTACGGCACGCACTGCACCGCGGTGGCACCGGTGCCGATGAGCGCCACCCGCTTGTCGGCCAGCCCGGTCATCGGCGCGCCGAAGCGATCGCCACCGGTGTAGGCATAGTCCCAGCGGCTGGTGTGGAAGGCGTGGCCGCGGAACGACTCGATGCCGGGAATGCCCGGCAGCTTGGGCACGTGCAGCGGGCCGGTGCCCAGGCCGATGAACTGCGCCGTGAACGCGTCGCCGCGATCGGTGCGGATGCGCCACAGCGAGCGCGCGTCGTCCCATGCCAGGTCCTGCACTTCGGTGTGGAACAGCGCGTGCTCGTAGAGCCCGTAGTGGCGGCCGATGCGCTGGCTGTGCGCGAGGATCTCCGGCCCGTGCGCGTACTTCTCCGACGGCATGTGGCCGGTTTCCTCCAGCAGCGGCATGTACACCATCGATGCGGTGTCGCATTGCGCGCCGGGGTAGCGGTTCCAATACCAGGTGCCGCCGAAGTCACCGCCCTTCTCGACGATGCGCACGTCGCGCACGCCGGCCTCGACCAGGCGCGCCGCGGTGACCAGCCCCGCGAAGCCGCCGCCGACGAACGCGAACGTCACGTGATCGCCAAGTGGCGCGCGCGGCGCCAGCGGGGTGTAGGGGTCGATCGCGTAGTGGGCGAAACGGCCCTTGAGCTGCAGGTACTGGTCGTTGCCGTCGGGGCGCAGTCGCTTGTCGCGTTCCTCGCGGTACCTGCGGCGCAGGGCGGCCTTGTCGAGCGGGATGGCGGGCGTTGTCGTTGTTGGTGCGTCGTCAGAGATCGTCATGCCATCCCCAGGGATTCGTACCGGACGCCGACCGTGCCGGCGGCCCCGGAGGATAGCGTGAACCCCGCGGCGCGAAGCGCGCGCGAGCGACGACGCGTCTGCGTCAGAAGAACTCGTTGAGGAACGCCGCTGCGCGATCCGAGATGCCGACGATCTTGTTGGTCGACTGACGATAGAACTTGAAGTTGAGCTCGGTCTCGGGTCGGTCGTCGTCCCATTGCGCAAAGGGTTTGAGCTCGCTGCGCCCGAGGCGGCGCTTGGCGAGCGCGGTGCGATTGACGGTGATGCTGACGCGCGGCGTTTGGCGGGCGATCCCGCTCTTGCGCGCCAGCGCTTGCGCCGCGGTGACGACGCCTCTGGCGACGAGCCCCGGCCCTCCCTCGTTCTCGCTGGCGAAGACGAAGAGGGTGTCGCCGGTCGCGATCTGCTTGCCGCCATACATCGTCTTCTGCGAGGCGAACACGAACGTCGACGCCTGTGGATCGCTGACCTCGGTTTTGATTGCGAACATCATGCGGATCGCCTCCTGGGCGCACCCTCGGCAACCGTCACGCCTGCGCAGCGCGTCGGCGTTCCAGCACGAAGCGCACGGCGCCGAAGGCCAGCAGCAGCCCGGCCACGACCGCCAGCAGCCCGGCGACCTGCAGCGCGGTCGGTACCTCGCCGAGCACCGGGATCGCCAGCAGCGACGCAGCGCCTGGCACCATCGCCCCGAAGAAGGCCGCCCGTCCCGGGCCCAGCAGCTCCGCGGCACGGCTGTAGGCCAGCACGGCGACCAGGCCGGCACCCAGGCCGTGCGCCACCGCTTGCAGCGCGACGAAGCCGGGCGCGGCGGCGAGCAGCCCGCGCGGGTCGGCGACCACCGCATACAGCGGCGCGAACATCGCAAGCGACAGCACCACCGCGACCCCGGTGACGCGCACCGGATCGACCTGCCACCGCCGCGACAGGGCGCCGAACAACCCGAAGCTGCAACCCGCGACCGCGAACAGCGCGTCGCCGAGCAACACCGCGTTGCCACCCGCGTGCAGCAGCGCGTCGCCACCCATGAAGACCAGGCCCAGTAGCACGAAGGCGGCGCCGGCCACGGTCTCGCGCGTGACCGGCGCACGCGCCAGCCACGCCGACAGCCCGATGCCGGTCAACATCTGGCAGGCGGGCGCGATGACCGCACCGTGCGCGAGCGGCGCGTACGCGAAGCCGGTCATCATGAACAGGCTGAACACCGGCCCCGACAGCGCGGCCAGCACGGCGCCGCGGCCCCAGCCGATGCCCGCCAGGTCGCGCAGGCCCCAGCGCCAGACGAACGGCAGCATCACTAGCGCGCCGGGCGTGAAGCGCAGCAGGGTCATGTCCAGCGGCGTTAGGCCCCACTTGATGCCCAGGCGGGCCAGCACCGAGTAGACGGTCCAGATCGCCGCCGCCAGCAGCCCCCACGCGAGGCCGGCGACCACGGGCGACAGCGGGCGAATCGACGGTGGGACGGACATCCCGCGACGGTAACCGGGCACCGGAAATCACGCTCGCGGTTCGGTCGCCGGCGGTCCTGCCGCCTCGGTCGAGGGGACTGTCACCAGCGCGGGGGCCAGCAGGCACTCTTGTTGCCCTGTTGCATTGCGATGGACAGCCTCATTGAACTGTTAGCGACCCTGGTGCCCGCGGCCATCGGGGTGGTCGCGCTGTTGCTGGGCTCGTGGCTCTCCCGACCGGACAAGCGATGATCGATCCGCTGCTTCTGGTGGTGTTCGACAGCGTGGTGCTGGCAGCGATCGGCTGGTGGGCGTGGCGAGAGTTGCGGCAATGGCGGCGGGACGGGTTCGTCGCCGCATCGACGAACCGGGTGAAGTTCGGTCCCGGACGATCACCCGCGGCCAAGCCGTCGGCGCCACGCGGCGTGACGCAGCGATCGAGGAGACGCTCAGCCCGATGAGGTTGACGTCGACTGCGGGGGCTACAGCCGCGATCCGCTGAACGACTGGCTGCTCGCCCGGGCAGCCGCCAGTGCGCCCGGCAGCTGCTGGAACGCCCACTTGTCGCGTGGGTCCTGTTTGGTGGTCTTCAGCTTGAAGTAGGCGATCTCGTGCAACACCAGATGCGCGAGGTAGGCGACGTCGTCCTTCAGCTCCGCAACCTCCTTGCCGTATCCGCCAAACAGCTCCATCAGCTGCTTGGCCGAATGGATCATGCGATCGGTCTGCTCATCGCGCAGCACGATGGCGCAGGAGTCCCCGCGCGAGAAGGAGACTGCCGCCCGCTCGGACTTCATCTTCGGTGCCGCGATGCGTCGTTGGAGGCACCACGCGCGCACGTCGGGGACGATCTCGACGCAGTCCGCGGGCAGGCCGTAGCGCTCCAGCAGCACGTGGATCAGCGCCTGGTGTTCGGATGCACGGATCACGGACCGTGACTCCTGAGCGTGCGGAACGATCGATCAGCGGGCGAGCGCTGCAGCGCCGATGAGGGCACACAGCAGCAGAAGCCCGGCCACGGCCAGGTTCAACTTGAGCTGCTTGCGCCGGCGGCGAGCTTGGACGATCTCGCCGACGCGGCTCGGCTGCTCGAAGTTGGAACGCTGGCTCGCCTGCCATGGCGCGGGCGCGGTCGAAGCGTTGCCACGCTCCAGGTCCGCATAGTCGGTCGAGCGGTCGTCGAGCGAAAATCTGTAGAGATGCGTACGACGCGCCATGCGCGAATGGTGCGCGCATCGACGCGCCGCCGGAATCACCGTCTCAGGGGGGAGTCTCCTGCAACCGGGGGTCGCCGACCGGATAGCCAGCCGGCGCGCCGCGGCGCCGCCGATCCAGCCGGCCCTCAGCGCTCGCCGATTGAGGGCGGCGATACTGCGGCGATGGTCGGCGCCTGGATGCTCGCCTACTTCGCCACCGGTGCCCTCATCGGCTTCCTCGCCGGTCTGCTGGGCATCGGCGGCGGCATGACGATGGTGCCGGTGCTGGCGGCGATGTTCACGGCACAGCAGTTCGTTCCGCAGCACACCGTGCACCTCGCGCTGGGCACCGGCATGGCGTCGGTCATGTTCACCTCCAGCGCCAGCGTACGCGCGCACCACCGGCTCGGCGGCGTCGACTGGTCGCTGGTGCGTCGAATGGGGCCAGCCATGGTCGTCGGCACGCTGCTCGCCACCGCGGCGTCGCGGTGGGTGCCGCAGCGCGCGCTCGCGCTCGCCTTCGCGGTGATCGTCTATGCGGGGGCGACGCAGATCCTGCTCGGCCGCAAGCCGTCGGCCGCGCGCACGCTGCCCGGCACGCCTGCGCTGGTGGCGATCGGGCTGCTGATCGGTGTCGTCTGCGGGCTGGTGTCGGCAGGCGGGGCCTTCATCACGGTGCCGTTCATGCTGTTCTGCGGCGTGGCGATGACCACCGCGATCGGCACCGGCGCCGCGCTCGGCGTGCCGGTCGCGGTGATGGGGACGATCGGCTACGTGTTCAGCGGGTGGCAGGTACCCGATCTGCCATCGCTGGCGCTGGGCTTCGTGTACGGGCCGGCGCTGCTGGGCATCGTCGCGGGCAGCGTGCTCACCGCCTCGGTGGGCGCGCGCGCCGCGCACCGCCTGCCGGTGGCGACGCTGCGTCGCATCTTTGCTGGCCTGCTGTACGTGCTGGCGACGAAGATGCTGTGGACCTATCTCTGAAACTCGGCGGCGCCGCTGCGGGAGCGATCACGTTCGCGCCGAGGTCGGATCGATGGCGTGGAGATGTCAGGGTGGCGGGCCGGGCAACGCCCTGCGTAGGACAGGACGTCGGTCCTTCGCGCCTCGCCCGCGCTACGTCAGCCGAGCCGCCGCCAGCAACTCGCGAGTGTAGGCCTCGCGTGGGGCCGCGAACAGCGCCTCGGCCTCGCCCTCCTCGACGATGCGGCCGACCTGCATCACCATCACCCGGTGCGACATGGCGCGTACCACGGCGAGGTCGTGGCTGATGAAGACGTAGGCGAGCGCATGGCGGCGCTGCAGTTCACCGAGCAACTGGAGCACCTGCTGCTGCACCGACACGTCGAGCGCAGAGGTCGGTTCGTCGAGCACCAGCACTTCGGGCTGCAGCACCACCGCGCGCGCGATCGCGATGCGCTGGCGCTGGCCGCCGGAGAATTCGTGCGGATAGCGCTGCAGCACGTGTGCCACGCCGTGGCGTTCGGACAGACCCACTTCGTCCAGCATCGCAAGCACCAGCCGCTCGCGCTCGTCGTCGGAGAGCTCAGGCCGGTGCAGCGCCAGGCCTTCGCCGACGATCTGGCCCACCGTCAGGCGCGGCGACAGCGACGCGAACGGATCCTGGAACACCACCTGCATCCGCCGCCGCATGCTGCGCAGCGTGTCGCGGCCGGCATTGTCGATGCGCACGCCGTCCAGCCGCACGACGCCCGCGGCCAGCGGCTGCAGCGCGAGGAGTGCCATGCCCAGCGTCGTCTTGCCCGAGCCCGATTCGCCGACGATGCCCAGCGTCTCGCCGCGCTTGAGCGACAGCGTCGCGTCGCGCACCGCGTGGTAGTCCGTGCGCTTGAACATGCCTTTCTTCAGCCGGAACGACACGCCGAGGCCGTGGCATTCGAGCAGCGCCGGCGCGTCGGCCGGCACCGGCTGCACGACCCGCTGCGGTCGGCTGGCGAGCAGCTTCTTGGTGTACGCGTGCTGCGGATCGGCGAACACCCGCGCGGTCTCGCCCTGCTCGACCAACCGGCCGCGCTCCATCACGCCCACGCGGTGCGTGAAGCGGCGCACGAGGTTCAGATCGTGCGTGATGAACAGCAGGGCCATGCCCATCTCGGCCTGCAGCTCGTCGAGCAACGCCAGGATCTGCGCCTGGATGGTGACGTCGAGCGCCGTCGTCGGCTCGTCGCAGATCAGCAGCTCGGGCTTGCAGGCCAACGCCATCGCGATCATCGCCCGCTGCCGCTGGCCGCCGGAGAGCTCGTGCGGGTAGCCGTCGACGCGGCGCTCGGGCTCCGCAATGCCGGTGCGTGCGAGCAGCTCGGTCGCCCGCGCGCGCGCGGCGTTCGGGCGCATCGCCTGATGCAGTTCGAGCACCTCGGCGATCTGGTTGCCCACCGTGTACAGCGGATTGAGCGCCGTCCTCGGCTCCTGGAAGATCATGCCGACGCGCGCGCCGCGAATGCCGCGCATCTCGCGCTCGCTCTTGGCGACCAGATCGTCGCCGCCGAAGCGAACTGCGCCCGACGTCGCAGCGCCGTCGACCAGCCGCAGCACCGACAGCGCGGTGATCGACTTGCCCGATCCCGACTCGCCGACGAGCGCGAACTTCTCGCCGGCCGAGATTGAGAACGAGACGTCGTCGACGACGGTGCTGGTGCCGAAGCGCACCGACAGGCGGTCGACCGCGAGCAAGGCGTTGGCCGAGCTCATTGGGTAACCTCCGCGCTGCGCGCCGCGGTATTGGCTACGACATCACAAGCGCTTCGCGCAGTTGTGAGTCTTCGCCGCAACTTCGTTGTCGCCTTGGGAGCGGCCCGGCGGCTCATGACTTGCGCGTGTCGAAGGCGTCGCGCAGCGCTTCGCCGATGAAGGTCAGCAGCAGCAGCGTGACGGTGAGCGCGGCGAAGGTCGGCACGATGATCCACCACGCGTCGAGGTTGTTCTTGCCCTGGCGCACGAGGTCGCCGAGCGACGGCGTGCCCGGCGGCACGCCCAGCCCAAGGAAATCGAGCGAGACCAGCACGAGGATGGCATCGCTCATGCGAAACGGCATGAACGTGATGACCGGCGTCAGCGAGTTCGGCAGCACGTGGCGCCAGATGATCTGGCCGCTGGACAGCCCGAGCGCGCGCGCGGCCTTGACGAACTCGAGCCCGCGATTGCGCAGGAATTCGGCGCGCACGTAGTCGGACAGCCCGATCCAGCCGAACAGCGACAGCAGCACCAGCAGCAGCAGCAGCGACGGCGCGAAGATCGACGCGAAGATGATCAGCAGGTACAGCTCCGGGATCGAGGCCCAGACCTCGATCAGGCGCTGCATCCCAAGGTCGACCTTGCCGCCGAAGTAGCCCTGCAGCGCACCCAGCGCCAGCCCGATCGTCGTGCCCACCGCCGTCAGCGCCAGCCCGAACAGCAGGCTGACCCGAAAGCCGTAGATCAGTTGCGCGACCATGTCGCGCCCGGCCTCGTCGGTGCCCAGCCAGTGAGTGGTGTTCGGCGGTGCCGGATTCGGCGCGCGCTGGAAGGCGTCGATCGAGTCGGCCGAGTTGCGGTTCAGCGTGTGCAGGCGCCAGTTGCCGGGCTTGGCGAACTGCTGCGCGATGAACGGGTCGTTCCAGTCGGTGGGGGTCTCGAAGTCGCCGCCGTACACGCGCTCCGGCGGGTTGTGCAACACCGGGAAGGTCCAGCGGCCTTCGTACACCGCAACGAACGGTCGATCGTTGCTCACCAGCTCGGCCGCCAGGCTGACCAGCAGCAGCGCCAGCATCAACCAGCACGACGCGAAGCCGACGCGATTGCGGCGGAAGCGCAGCCACGCCCGCCGCCCGGGCGACAGCGCGATCGACGGCTGCGCGCTCACGGCGCCCCCTGTCTCATCGCCCCACCGCCGCGAATTGCACGCGCGGGTCGACCAGCGTGTACATCACGTCGGAGATCAGCTTGACGAGCAGGCCGATCAGCGTGAACAGGTACAGCGAACCCAGCACGACGGGATAGTCGCGCCGGATGATCGACTCGTAACCCAACAGGCCCAGCCCGTCGAGCGAGAAGAGCGTCTCGATCAGCAGCGCACCGGTGAAGAACGCACCGATGAACGCGGCCGGAAACCCGGTGACGATCGGGATCAGCGCGTTGCGGAAGATGTGCTTCCACAGCACGCGCTGCTGCGACACCCCCTTGGCGCGCGCGACCAGCACGTACTGCTTGCGCATCTCTTCGATGAACGTGTTCTTGGTCAGGAAGGTCATCGTCGCGAAGCTGCCGATCACCAGGCAGGTGAGCGGCAGCGCCAGGTGCCAGAAGTAGTCGGCGATGCGTGCCGGCCACGACAGCTCGGCCCAGTTCTCCGACACCAGGCCACGCAGCGGAAACAGGTCCAGGAAGGTGCCGCCGGCGAACAGCACGATCAGCAGCACGCCCAGCACGAACGCGGGAATCGCGTAGCCGACCAGCACCGCCAGCGTGGTCGCCAGATCGAACGCGCTGCCCTCGCGCACCGCCTTCGTGATCCCCAGCGGCAGCGAGATCAGGTAGGAGGCGAGGAAGGTCCACAGCCCCAGGCTGATCGACACCGGCAGCTTGTCGCGGATCAGGTCCCACACCGGCCTGTTGTGGCTGAAGCTGGTGCCCAGTTCGAATCGTGCGAAGTCGGACAGCATCTCGACATAGCGCACGTGCACCGGCTTGTCGAAGCCGTACAGCTTCTTCAGTTGCTCGATCTGCTTGGCGTCGGAGTCGCCGCGCGCACGGTACGCCGCGTTGCCGCTGGGGCCGATGCGTCCCCGGGTCAGCGCCTGTTCGATCGGGCCACCCGGCACGAACTGGATGACGACG
Organism: Burkholderiaceae bacterium; assembly: GCA_035764445.1. Taxonomy (GTDB): domain Bacteria; phylum Pseudomonadota; class Gammaproteobacteria; order Burkholderiales; family Burkholderiaceae_C; genus JAEUPI01. Next base: position 156 of record DASTZF010000233.1, on the reverse strand, counting down.
AACGTGACGGTCAGCGCACCGATCAGCGTCGGGATCATCAGCAGCACGCGCTTGAGGATGTAGCCCAGCATGTCAGCCTTTCGCCCACCAGCACAGCTCGGGCCAGGCCAGTTGTGGCTCGAGGTCCTGCGTCACCGACACCGTGAAGAAGCGCGG
>DASTZF010000232.1:0-3491 GCA_035764445.1 Burkholderiaceae bacterium | reverse complement strand
CGACACCGCCACTCCCGACAGATTGGGGGCCATGTCCGAGAGCACGAGGTCGACCGCGCGCCCGTGCAGGTGGTCGGCCAGCGCGGCGGCGACCGCCTCTTCGCGAAAGTCGCCCTCGATGAAGGCCACGCCTTCGATCGGCGCCATCGGCAGCACGTCGAGCGCGATGATCGTGCCGTCGAGTTCACCCACCGCTGCGCCCCCGCTGCCCGCCTCCTTGGGCGCAAAACGCCGCCGCACGTACTGGCTCCAGGCCCCGGGGGTGGATCCGAGATCGACCACCACCTGCCCGGGCCTGACCAGGTGCAGCGCCTCGTCGATCTCCTTGAGCTTGTACGCGGCGCGTGCACGATAGCCCTCCTTGCGCGCGAGCTTGACGTACGGGTCGTTGACGTGGTCGCTCAGCCAGGCCTTGTTGACCTTCTTGCTCTTGATCCTCATCACGTGGCAGCTAGCGCTGAAGGGTCGCCTACCGGCGGCAACCCGCGCGGTGCCCTAGACATAATACGGCTGTGCCGGCGCTGCCCCTCACCACCGAACAACGCAAGAGCCTGCGAGCGTCGGCGCACCATCTCGACCCGGTGGTGATGATCGGCGCCGAAGGCTACAGCCCGGCCGTCCACAAGGAGCTCGATGCCGCGCTGTCGGCGCACGGACTGATCAAGGTGCGCGTGCTGTCCGATTCGCGCGAGCAGCGCGCAACGCTGCTGATCGATGCCGCCGATCGCCTGGGCGCCGCCGCCGTGCAGCACATCGGCAAGCTGCTGGTGCTGTGGCGCCCGAAGGCGCTCAAGATCCACGAGGCACGGGATGATCGCCTGCCCGGGCCGCGAACCGTCCGGCTTGTCAAGTTTTCAAAGAGCCCAACTCAGCGACCGACGATCAAGAAAGTCAAGGTGCTGGGCAACCAGCGCGTCACGGCGGGCGGGCTGATCAAGCGGGCCAAGCGGCGCGTCGCCAGCATCAAGAAGAAAGCGCTCGGCTAGCGGCCGGCGCTCTCGGACCCGATGCGCACGGTCCGAGCGCGCATCACTGATAGCGCACGTCGACGATCTCGTAGCTCTTGACGCCGCCGGGCGCTTGCACGTCGGCCACGTCGCCGCTTTCCTTGCCGATCAGCGCACGGGCGATCGGTGAGCTGATCGAAATCAGCCCCAGCTTCAGGTCGGCTTCGTCGTCGCCGACGATCTGGTAAGTGACGCGCTGCCCACCTTCCTCCTCTTCGAGCTCGACGGTGGCGCCGAACACCACGCGGCCGCCGGCGTCGAGCGACGCAGGGTCGACCACCAGCGCGGCAGCGAGCTTGCCCTCGATCTCGGCGATGCGGCCTTCGATGAAGGCTTGCTTGTCCTTGGCCGCCTCGTATTCGGCGTTCTCCGACAGATCACCGTGCCCGCGCGCCTCGGAGATGGCCTGGATCACGGCATGGCGGTCGACGGTCTTCAATCGCTGCAATTCGTTCTTCAACAGCTCAGCGCCGCGGCGCGTGAGGGGAATCGTGGCCATCACGTGATCCTGTGCAAAGAGAAAAACGCGCCTGGGGCGCGTCAACGCGGACGACGCGCCTCTGGCGCGTCGTTTCCGCCTCAGTTTATTGCAGTTCGGCGTGCAGTTCCTGCAGCGACGTCACCGTGAGGTCGTCCTGGTGCTTCAGCGCCTCGGTCGCTGCCTCGCAGCCGGCCATCGTCGTGTAGTAGGTCACGCGGTTGGCGATCGCCGCGGTGCGGATATGGCGCGAGTCGGCGATCGCGGTGCGCGTTTCGTCGACGGTGGTGTAGACCAGCTGGACCTCACCGGCCTTCACCTTGTCGGCGATGTGTGGGCGGCCGTCCTTGACCTTGTTGACCACCGCCACCGGCACGCCGGCGGCTGCAATCGCCGCTGCGGTGCCTTTGGTGGCGGCAATCTGGAAGCCGAGGTCGATCAGTTCCTCGGCCACCTTGACGGCGCGATCCTTGTCGCTGTTCTTGACGCTGATCACCACCGTGCCCTTGTCCGGCAGGCGCGAGCCCGCGCCGAGCTGGCTCTTCAGCATCGCCTCGCCGAAGCTGCGGCCCACGCCCATCACCTCGCCGGTGGAGCGCATCTCGGGGCCGAGGATCGGGTCGACGCCGGGGAACTTGTTGAACGGGAACACTGCTTCCTTGATGCTGAAGTACGGCGGAATCACCTCGCCCTTGACGCCGCGCTGGTCGCTCAGCCGTTGCCCAGCCATGCAGCGCGCCGCGATCTTGGCCAGCGGCTGGCCGGTGGCCTTGCTGACGAACGGCACCGTGCGCGACGCGCGTGGGTTGACCTCGAGCACGTAGACCTGCGCCTGAGCAGGCTCGCTGACCTCGCCCTGGATCGCGAATTGCACGTTCATCAGCCCGACGACCTTGAGCGCCTTGGCCATCAGCGTCGTCTGGCGGCGCAGTTCGTCCTGCAGCTGGGCCGGCAGTGAATACGGCGGCAGCGAGCACGCCGAGTCACCCGAATGCACGCCTGCCTGCTCGACGTGCTCCATGATGCCGCCGATCATCACCTCGCTGCCGTCGCTGACCGCGTCGACATCGACCTCGATCGCATCGTCGAGGAAGCGGTCCAGCAGCACCGGCGACTTCTCGCTCACCCGCACTGCTTCGCGCATGTAGCGCTGCAGATCGTTGTCGCCGTGCACGATCTCCATCGCGCGTCCGCCGAGCACGTAGCTCGGCCGCACCACAAGCGGATAGCCGATCTCGTGCGCCAGCTGCAGCGCAGCCTCTTCGGTGCGCGCTGTGCGGTTGGGCGGCTGCTTGAGCTTCAGGTCGTGCAGCAGCTTCTGGAAGCGCTCGCGGTCCTCGGCGATGTCGATCGCGTCGGCGCTGGTGCCGATGATCGGCACGCCGGCTGCCGCGAGGTCGCGCGCCAGCTTGAGCGGCGTCTGGCCGCCATACTGCACGATCACGCCGAAGGGTTTCTCAAGCGCGACGATCTCGAGCACGTCCTCGAGCGTCACCGGCTCGAAGTAGAGGCGGTCCGAGGTGTCGTAGTCGGTCGAGACGGTCTCCGGGTTGCAGTTGACCATGATGGTCTCGAAGCCGTCATCGCGCAGCGCGAACGCGGCGTGCACGCAGCAGTAGTCGAACTCGATGCCCTGGCCGATCCGGTTCGGGCCGCCGCCCAGCACCATGATCTTCTTCTTGTCGGACGGGTTGGCCTCGCACTCCTCGTCGTAGGTCGAGTACATGTAGGCCGTCTGCGTCGCGAACTCGGCGGCGCAGGTGTCCACGCGCTTGTACACGGGGCGGATGCTCGACGCGTGGCGCCTCGCGCGCACCTCGTGCTGGTTGGTGCCGAGCAGCTTGCCCAGGCGCTTGTCGGAGAAGCCTTTGCGCTTGAGCGCGCGCAGGCGGCGCTTGTCCAGCGCGCCCAGGCCCGCGGCGGCGACTTCGCCTTCGATGGCCACCAGTTCCTCGATCTGGTCGAGGAACCACGGATCGACGAACGACAGCGCGTGCACGTCTTCC
>DASTZF010000231.1:0-3649 GCA_035764445.1 Burkholderiaceae bacterium | reverse complement strand
CAGGTGAGGATGAGGCCGGCATCCTCCTCGGCGAGCGGCAACGCCTTGCGCTGGTGGGCGCCGTGGATCACGCGGCCTTCGAGCAGCCGGCTCTTGCACGAGCCACAGGCGCCGTCCTTGCAGCCATACGGCAGCCCGATGCCGGCACGGATCGCGGCGGTGAGGATCGGCTCGTCGCGAGCGACTTCGAAGATGCGCCCGGCAGGGCGCACGGTGACTTGCAGGTTCATGAAGGCTATGGGTTGGGGCATGCGGCCGCGCTTCAAGCACGGCAGGGCCCTCTACACTTTCGGTGAGGCCCGATTGTGCCCGTTGGCCATTGCTGCCCTGCGGGCGTCACACGCACACCGATGAAGCCCCGAGCGACCCGAATGCTGCGCCGGCCGCGACTGCTGATCGTCGGTTGCGGCGACGTCGGGCTGCGCGTGCTCAAGCTGTTGCACCCGCGCTGGCACGTGCTGGCCGTGACGCATTCGCCCGCACGTCGCGCGTTGTTGCGTGCCGCCGGCGCGACGCCGTTGTGGGCCGATCTCGATGATCCGGCCTCGCTCTCGCGCCTCGCGCGGCTGGCCGATGCGGTGCTGCACCTCGCGCCGCCGACGCCTCATGGCGGTCACGACTGGCGCACCGCGGCGCTGCTGGCTGCGTTGGCACGCGGCGGTGGCGTGCAGCGCGTGGTCTACGCCAGCACCACCGGCGTCTACGGCGACTGCGGGGGCGAGCGCGTGCACGAGACGCGGACGGTCAATCCAAGCACCGATCGCGCATGCCGGCGTGTCGACGCCGAGTTGCGCGTGCGCACCTACGCGCGTGCCGGCGGTGCGCGTGCGACCATCTTGCGCGTGCCCGGCATCTACGCGTTCGATCGCGACGGCGGTGATCCGCGCGAGCGTGTCCGCCGCGGCGCGCCGACGCTGGCCGACGCCGACGACGTGTTCACCAACCACATCCACGCCGACGACCTGGCGCGCGCCTGCGCTGCCGCGCTGACGCGCGGGCCGGCGATGCGCGCCATCCACGTCAGCGACGATGATGCATCGAAGATCGGCGCCTACCTCGATCGGATCGCCGACCGCTGCGCGCTGCCGCGCGTGCCACGCGTGACGCGAGAGCAGGCGCAACAGCATCTGTCGCCGCTGCAGATGAGCTTTCTCGGCGAGTCGCGCCGACTCGACAACACGCGCATGAAGCGCGAGCTGCGGCTGGTGCTGCGCTATCCGAGCGTCGATGTGGCGCTGCAGTCGCTGCCCGCGCCGGCCATGGACGCGGCCGCCCCAGCGCCGGGCATCAGACGCCTTGCGAGCGCTTGAGCGTCTTGCTGCGTTCGACGGTGAACACCCGCAGCGTCTGGCGGGCGCCGTCGCGCTGGATCTCCAGCCGCACCTCGCGCTCGGGCGGGCCGTTGCGCCACAACGCGAGCCACAGCTGCTCGAGCGTGCGCACCGACACGTCGTCGATGCGCAGGATGCGGTCGCCCACCTGCACGCCCGCCACGTCGGCGGGGCTGTCGTCGTTGACGCGCACGACGCGCACTTCGCCGTCGTCCTCGACGCAGTTGACACCCATCCAGGCGCGACGGCTGGCCGCCGAGGTGCCGCTGCGTCGCAGCTCGTCGAGGATCGGCGACAGCAGATCGACCGGCACGAACATGTTGCCGGGCAGGCGCGGCTGCTTGTCGCCCATCGCGTGCGCGACGATCAGCGAGCCGATGCCCACCAGTTCGCCGCGCCCGTTGAACAGGCCCGCGCCGCTGTGGTCGCCGCGCGCGGGCGCGGTGAACAGCGCGTCGTCGATGCGGTATTCCCAGTAGCCGGCAAAGGTCCGGCGTGACACCAGCCGCACCGCGCTCACCACACCGCCGTTGCCACCACTGACCACCATCAGCGGTTCGTCCTGAGCGACACCGCCCGAGCGCCCGAGCGGCACCGCCTCGATGCGCAGCGGTGTCAGCGGCTGCACCAGACCGAAGCCGGTGGCCATGTCGTAGGCCACCACGCGGCCCGGGATTTCGCGATCGTCGTCGGTGACCAACTGCACCTGCTCGGCTTCCAGAATCAGATAGCCGATCGTCAGCACCAGGCCATCGCCGTCGATCACGACACCCGAGCCCTCGCGCTCGCGGCCGAGCGTCCGGTTGGAGCGTGCGTCGTCGACCGCCTGCGAGCGCAGCCCGACCACGGCGGCGGCGGCGCGGTCGAGCAGGCGCGACTGCGCGGCGACGTCGATCGCCTGCGCGTTCACCGATGCCGCGGCGGCAGACAGCGCTACCAGCGCCCTCACGCTGCGAAGCCAGCATTCGGGCAGCCGCGCAAACCAGTGGCGCCAGGACATCGTGATCTCCCGGATGACGACCCCCATCCGTGTCACCCAGCATGATCGCAATCGGCCGTGTTGTCACGCGACCACGGCGCTGGCCCTTCGCGCAGCGCGACCTTGTGCGCAACGGCCAGCGCCAGCGCGCGGCGTTCAGCGACGGCGGCCGAGGGGCAGGCGGCCGCGCCAGTACAACAGCAGCAGCCAGGCGCCGAGCATGCCGCCGAGGTGAGCGAAGTGCGCCACGCCGGAGCGCGTGCCGGTCACACCGAGAATCAGCTCGATGGCACCGAAGATCATCACCGTCGTCAGCGCGGGCACCGGAATCGGCTTCAGCGGCACGATCTGACGGTTGGTCACCAGCAGCACGAACAGCACGATGCCAAGGGTGTAGAAGATCTGCCCGGGGATCATCAGCAGCACCATGGGCAGAAAACCGATCAAGTCGAACTGCCGGCGCGGAAACACCAACGCGTAAGCAAGCAACAGTCCGAATAGCGCCCCGGAGGCACCGACGGTGGGCACGTTCGACCCCAGCACCCACGTGAGCAGCAGCTGCGCCAGTGCGGCGGTCAATGTGCTCGCCAACAGCATCTGCCAATAGCGCTTGTGGCCCCACAGGCGCTCCAACTCGGCGCCAAACATCCACAGACCCAACATGTTGAAGATCAGGTGCGCCAGGCCGCCGTGTAGAAAGGCGTACGTGACCAGCTGCCAGGGGTAGAAGTAGCCCGAGTTGAGCGGCCACAGCGCGAACCACATGCCGAGCGAGAACGAGTTCTCCAGCAGCTGGTCGGCGAAAAACACCGCCGTGCAGATCAGCATCAGCGCCTTGGTGACCGGGGGCAGTGGGAGCATGCGAAAGTCTGTGTGGGCGCGCAGCGCAGCGGTGCAACCGCGGCGCTGCGGGAGTCTTGGTTCTTCGATGGGAGCGCTGGCTCCCTGCGCGCCCCGGCGCGCGAGGCCCGGGAATCATAGTTGAAGCCCGCGCGCCCCTTGCGGTGCGCGGTGCATCGGGCACACACTCCCAGTCGCTGCCCGATGGGAGTTGGCTTTGAGCGATCTCAAGGCTGTCTGTCTGCGCAGCGTGGACGATCCGACGTTTCGAATTCGCGAACGGGGCGATGATCAACACCTCCACGGCGGCCGCGCGCGTCACCGATGCGCCCACCAGCGGTGCTGCGCGTGCGGCCGAGGCCGGCGTCGGCGAGGCGACGCTGCGCTTCGGCGGCATGCACTGCGCCGCCTGCGCGCTGGCGATCGAGGGTGCACTGCTCGGCGTGCCGGGGGTGCTGAGCGCGCGGGTGAGCGCGGCCAGCGGTTACGGCAGTGTGCG
>DASTZF010000230.1:0-9858 GCA_035764445.1 Burkholderiaceae bacterium | reverse complement strand
GCTCGACGTCCAGTACTACCACTTCGAGAACGACGAGACCGGCCGCTGGCTGCTGCGGGCGCTGCGCGACGCGGCCAACCGCGGCGTTCGAGTGCGGCTGCTGATCGACGACTTCTACACCAGCGGCAACGACGAGCTGTTCCTCGCCTTCGCCGCACACAAGAATGTCGAGGTGCGGATCTTCAATCCGTTCTTCGTCGCGCGCGGCTCGGGCCAGGCGACGCGTTTCCTGATGTCCGCCGACTGGAAACGCGTCAACCATCGGATGCACAACAAGCTGTTCATCGCCGACGGCGCGATGGCGGTGATCGGCGGGCGCAACGTCGCCAACGAGTACTTCCTGCGCAGCATCCGCAACGACAACTTCATCGACGTCGACGCATTCACCGTCGGCTGGGTGTTGCCGCCGCTGCAGGGCCTGTTCGACCGCTACTGGAACGCCGACGCGGTGTATCCGATCGGAGCGGTGATGCACACGCCGCTCGGCCCCGAGCTGCTGCGCGAGAAGTTCGAGCATTGGACCGGCCCCGAGATCACGCCGCCGCCTGAGCCGCTGCCGGCCACAGACATCCTCGGCTACGGCCCGATCGCCGAGGACCTGGAGGACGGCAAGCTTGGCCTGATCTGGGCCGACGCCTACGTGTTCGCCGACCATCCCGACAAGCCGTTCGACGGCGAGGCCGGCGGCGAGCTTGCCGACACCAGCGTGACCTACAACGTGTTCGAGGCGCTGCGCAAGGCAAAGAGCGAGCTCGTGATCTCGTCGCCGTACCTGGTGCCCGGCCCGGTGGGCATGGCGCTGTTCAAGGAGCTGCGCGAGCGCAACGTGCACATCGTCGCGATGACCAACTCGCTCGGTTCCACCGACGAGCCGGTGGTGCACGTGGGCTACACCAGATACCGCGATCCGATGCTCGAACTCGGCATCGAGCTCTACGAGGTCAGCGGCACGCGGGTCAAGAAGAATCGCCGGCTGAACCTGTTCGGTTCGTCGCTCGGCCGGCTGCACGCCAAGCTGGCGGTCGTCGACAAGGAGACCATCTTCGTCGGCTCGATGAACCTCGACCCGCGCTCGGCCACGATCAACACCGAACTCGGCGCCGTGATCCACAGCCGCGAGCTGGCGCGCGAGATGCTGCGCATCATCGATCTCGACCGGCTGCGCAGCGCCTACAAGCTGCGGCTCAACTCAGCCGGCACCGCGTGCGAGTGGATCAGCGTCGACGATGACGACCAGGAGATCGTGCTGACCGAGGAGCCCGACTCCACCGCCTGGCTGCGCTTCAAGACCTGGCTGCTGTCGCCGCTGGTGCCCGAGTCGCTGCTGTAGATCGCCTAGCCGGTGGCGCCCGGACCTGTGGAACGCCGGGCCCGCCGGCGCGCAGCCATCTCGCGTCCCATGCTTTGGCGCGCGGCGTCCTTCAACCGGGAGCGCGCCTGCGGATAGACGCACGCCTCCTCCAGCGCGATGTGGTCGTGCGACAGCGCGCTGAACACGGCACTGGCCTCGCGGATGAACGCCAGATCCCACCACGACTGGCCCGCCACGAGCGCGTTGAGGTGAGGCGAGAGCTCGAGCCAGTCTTCCTCGAGCCAGTCGTGGTCCTGCTGCAGCCGCAGCACGGCCTGCACGACCTCGGGGTCGTCGGCGGCCAGCGCCTCGGGGAAGACATGGCGCTCTTCGTCCTCATGGTGTTCCTTCGCGGTGGCGCTGAAGAACGACACCACCTGGCTGGCCATCGCGCGCACGGCATCGCTGGCACCTTCCGACTCGAGGCGCGCCACCAGTTCAGCGAGCGTGTCGAGCGTGGATAGCGTATCGCGATGGCACTGGTCGAGCACCGCGAACCCGTCGCGCGTGAGCCGCGTCGCTGCGCTGGGTATGGCCTGGATCATCTGCCGCTCCTCAACTGTGGACAGCGTAGTAGGCCTGCGCGCGGACGCATTGACGTGGCGCAAGACACGCGTCCCCGTGAGCCGCCCTGGCCTCACCGCGTCACTGCAGCAGATGGCGGCTGAAGAACTTGGCGATCTTGCGGTCGACCTCGGGCAGCACGCGGCGATCGAACCCCGGGGGGTCGCCGAGCAGATCGCCCTCCAGGCCGCGAAGTCCCTGCGGCAGCGGCGACAGCAACGCACCGTGTCCGCCGGTGGGCAAGTCGGCGATGTGCTCGCAAGACTGGCACGCCGCGAGCACGCGGTCGCTGTGATGGCGCGGCACCAGCCAGCGGTCTTGCTGTGCGGTCACCAGGCCCAGCGGCACCGGCGGCTGCGCCAGCGACGCCATGTCGAAGTCGGCCGCGTACGGCACGCCGGCCACCACCGCTGCGACCCGTGCGTCGCTGTATGCATGCGGCGTCGCATCGCCGAAGCGCAGGTCGATCACCGTGTGCGCGACCCATTTCTTCAGGCCGTCGAAGGCGCCGCCGCTCAGGCGCGTGGTCAGTCCGACGCAGGCGTTGAAGTCCTGCTCGAGATTGGCATCGCAATGCTGCTTGAACAGCGCCGGCGACCAGCGGCCGCCGGCCAGCGTCAGCGCCGTGTGGCCGCCAGCGGACATGCCGTACACGCCGACCTTGTCCACGCGCAGCAGTGGCCCGAAACGCGCGTCCGCCGATACCGTGTCGATCGCTCGCGACACCTCGGCCGGCCGCTGCGACCAGCTCACCGGGCCGGGGCTCGACGTGTCCTTGTGGTTGTCGCCGCGGTGCTCGGGCATCGCGACCACGAAGCCGGCCTGCACCAGCGCGCGCGCAAGGTCGGCGTGAACCCACGGTGCACCGCCCGAACCGTGCGAGATGACGACCAGCCGGCCGTTGCCCGGCTGCGGTGCCGCGCCACTGGCCGCCATGATCGTCAGGCGGCCGCGCTGCAGTGGCTGCTCCGGCGCCGCGGTGGCGTAGTACAGCGTCACCGGACCGTCACCCGCGGTCGATTCGATCTGCGTCACGCCCATCGCCGCGCGCGCTGCAACCATCGCGCACGCCAGCGCCGCACCCGCTCCGGCGCGACGAACGATCGCCCCGACGCGCCCACCAAACATCATGTCCATTTCAGCTCCTTGTCACCGAAGGCCCCGTGCCTACGCGGGCGCCGACGATGCAGGTGGCCGTCGCGCACGTCTCGCCGAAAGCCGACGATGTCTGGCCGAATTCAGGAATCGGCCAGCTTTTCGCGCCGGCACTCGGTGGGCGTGAGGCCGGTGGCGATCTTGAACGCCCGGTTGAACGGCCGATCGAGTGGAAGCCCGCGTCGAGCGCGATGCTGAGCACCGGGCGCTCGCGCAATGCCGGATCGGCCAGCGCGTGGTGCGGCAAGCTAGCAGGCACGGCGCTGGCGCGCGTGCCGCCGCGGTGACACCTCAGCCGAGCAGTCGCAGCGTCGCGGCGTCACGCTCGCCGCCGTAGTACTTGACCAGCAGATGTGCGAACAGCGACTCGTGCGGCGCCGCGCGCTCGAACAGCGTCAGGCACGAGCGAAGCTTCAACGCGTCGATCGAGCCGAAGATCTGCAGCGCGCTGCGCCCCTGCACCGCCATCAGCAACTCGCAGCACTCCCGCAGCCGCGCGGCGAGCAGCGGATGCTGTGCATACGCGCGCGCCTCGTCGAGCGACGCGATGCCGTAGTGCAGCGCGGTGCTGCTGCGCCCGAGCCCTCTGAGCTGTGGAAAGACGAACCACATCCAGTGGCTCGTCTTGGCGCCCGCAGCGAGCTCGGTAGTGACTTGGTCGTACAGCGGCTGCTGGGCGGCGACGAAACGCTGCAGGTCGAACGGGTCGGCGCTCGAAGTCGGCATCGTGCGCGAGCGTACTGCGGGGCGCCACGCATTGCACGCGCGCGACGCGGTCGTACGATCGCTGCTCGCGAGGTTTGTGCTAGGCAGGGGGCTGGTCGTGCGCGCCTTTCGTCCACTGTTGCTGTGGTTGACTGCGACATCGCTGATGGCGCTGCTGGCCTGCGCCACACCGAGCACTCCCGACCAGCCGCCACCCGTCGCCACCGCTCCCGCGGTCGCGGCGCCCGCCACCGCGGCGAGCCCCGAGTCGCAGGCTGCGCAGGCCGCGGCGGCCGCGCTGGCGGCCGAAGAGGCCGCGGTGAAGATGCGCGCGCTGAGCGGCGACTGCCGCGCCGAGTTCTCCGGCACCTGCTACCCGGTGTGGTTCGGCACCAATCGCAAGCCGATCGACCGCAATAACCCAGAGTTGGGCTTCGGCTCCGAGCCCGACGACCAGCTGCACTTCGGCAAGCGCATCGTGCGCATCCCGCTCAGCCACAAGACCGGTGAGCTCGGCTCGCCGCTGTGGCAGCGCCTGCTGACCGGCGTCGACGACCGCCTGACGCTCGACCCGGCCACCGTGCTGAGCCCGGACGCCTTCGTGAGAGACGTGCGCAGCTTCCTGGGCCGACTCGATCCGCGCGACCGCAACGTCCTGGTCTACATCCACGGCTTCAACACCAGCTTCGACGAGGCTGCCAAGCGCGCCGCACAGCTCGGCTTCGACCTCAAGGTGCCGGGCATCACCGCGTTCTTCAGCTGGCCGTCGCTGGCCAACATCACCGCCTACAGCGGCGACCTGTCGCGCATCGAAGCGAGCGAGCAGGTCCTGGCGGATTTCCTGGTCATGACCACCACGCTGGTCGAGCGCGGCAAGGTGCACCTGATCGCGCACAGCATGGGCAACCGCGGCCTGCTGGCGGCGATGCATCGCGCCACCACGCAGGCCGCGCTGCGCACCGGCGTGCGCTTCGGCCAGGTGTTCCTGGCAGCACCGGACGTCGACGCGCGCTCGTTCGCGCAGCTGGCCAGCGTCTATCCGCTGGCCGCCGAGCACACCACGCTGTACGTGGCCGACCAGGACAAGGCGCTGCTCGCGCTCGAATGGGCCACCTCCGAGGCGCGCGCCGGTGGCGCGCCGCCGGTGCTGGTGCTGCCGGGCATCGACACCGTGCGCGTGCGCGGCTGGAGCCTGTTCCGCCTCGGCCACAGCTACGTGGCCGAGGATGCCAGCGTGCTGCGCGACATCCGCACCGTGCTGCACTGGCAGGAGGCGCCCGAGCGGCGCCGCGTGCGCAACGGCACACCGCAGCCCGACGACACGCCCGGAGCGAGCGGCGCCTGGGTGCTCGGGCCCTGAGCGGATGCCGCAGCGCGTTGCCGCCGTACACCGCATTCGTGCGCACGGCGACGCCGTGCGTCATCATCGACGACTTGTCTCACGTCCCAACAAGAGGAGAACACGATGCCCACGCCTTTTCGTTCACTCGCCTTGGCCACCGCGCTGAGCTGCGCCACCTGGGGCAGCGCGAGTGCAGCTGAATTCAAGCTGACGAGCCCGACCATCAAGCCCGGCAGCACGCTGAGCGACGCCCAGGTGTTCAACGGTTTCGGCTGCACCGGCAAGAACGTGTCGCCGGCCCTCAAGTGGAGCGGCGCGCCGGCCGGCACCAAGAGCTTCGCGCTGACCGTCTACGACCCCGACGCGCCCACCGGATCAGGCTGGTGGCACTGGGTCGTCTACAACGTCCCGGCCAGCGCCACCGAACTGGCCGAAGGCGCCGGCACCGCCGACGGCAAGGGCCTGCCCGCCGGCAGCGCGCAAGGCAACACCGACTTCGGTGCGCCGGGCTTCGGCGGCGCGTGCCCGCCGCCGGGCGACAAGCCGCATCGCTACATCTTCACCGTCTACGCGCTGAAGGCCGACAAGCTCGACATTCCCGCCGGCGGCACCGCGGCACAGGTCGGCTTCATGATCAACGCCAACAAGCTCGGCGCCGCCAGCTTCACCGCCAAGTACGGGCGCTCGAAGTAACGCGCGGCGCAGGCGGCCGCAACCGTGAGCGGCCGCGGTCGGCGGCCGCCGTGGCGGCTCAGCGTTGCGGCTCGCCGCCGGGCCCCACCACGTTCTTGCCGGTGTCGATCGGCACCGCGCTGACGCTGCCGGCGCACTCACCGGTCTGCGTATAGACGACACGGCCGCGCTCGACGCACTTGGTGACCATCTGTCTTCCGGCATCGGGCGCCGCGCGCACCGGCACCGGCGTCGACCGCGGGGTCGCGGTGCGTGGTGCCTCGGGCTGCTGCGACGGTGGCGCGGTTTCGGTCGCCACGGGCTGTTCAGCTTCGGCCGCAGGCGCGCTCGCTTGCACGGCGGGCTTGGCCGGTGCCGACACTCGCGTGGATCGATAGGCGAAGAACGGCACCGCCATGAAGACCACGACGACCACGCAGATCCACAGCAGCGGGTTGTCTTTCCAGGTGCGTTCGGGCAGCGTCGGTACGGGTGGCGGCTCCGCCGCGGGTTGCCCGTGCGGCTCGTAGACCATCACCGGCTCGGTCGGACGGTAGTCGTCGTCGGCCATCGTCAGCGTCCGGCGATCTCGAGATCACGCACCACCTGCTCCATCGTCTTGTCGACCACCAGCCAGTGCTGGTCGTCGAAGTAGATCTCCGCTTGCGTCTGGCTCTTGGGCTGCACGCAGCGCACGAGGCCGGGGTTCACCGCCACGTGGCTGAGGCCACCATCCATCGGAAGCATCACAAAATGGACCGTCATCGCGCGTTCCTCCGGACGCGCAATGCTAATCCCAGTTGCCGCGAATGCCTGCCGATTCTTACGCCCGGTGTCGCACTGCGAGCAGCGCGATGGCCATCAGCGCCACCCCGGCCAGCTGCAACGCGCCCAGCGCGCGCCCGTAGACGAGCCAGTCCATCGCCAGCGCGGCGGCCGGATAGACGAACTGCAGCAACGCGATGCGGCCGGTGCTCAGGCGCGCCATGCCAGCGTAGAGCACCACGTAAGCGAGCCCGGTGTGGATCACGCCCAGCCCGGCCAGCCAGCCCCACGCCGCTCCCCACGCCGGCCAGCCGTCGATCAGCGGCCATGCTGTGAGCGCCATCACGCCGACCGCGCATTGCCACCAGGCCAGCGCAAACGAGCTGACGTCCCTGGCCAACTTGGCGATCAACGTGACACCGGCATAGCTGAGCGAGCCGCCCAGGCACATCAGCACGCCCCATGCGTAGCGGGCCGATGCCGCGTCGCCGCCGACGCGGTCGAGCACGCCGGTGGCGAGCGCGAGACCTATCAGCGCGAGCAGCACCGCGCCGACCTGACGGCGCGAGACCGGCTCGTGCAGCCACCACGCACCGAGCGCCAGCACCCACAGCGGCTGCACGTGGAACACCACCGTCGCCACGCCGATCGACGTGCGCGCGATGGCGGCGAAGAAGAGTGCCCAGTTGGCGATCATCAGCGTGCCGGCCGCCAGCGCCGTCGCCAGTCCCACGCCGCGCAGCCGGAGCTCGCCGAGGCGCCCGCTGAAGGCGCCCCAGGCGAGCAGCGCAAGCAGCCCGAACGCACAGCGGAACCACACCGTGGTCAGCGGGTGCTGTCCGGCTTCCTCGACGAAGACACCGATCGTGCCGAGCAGCAGGCCGCCGCCGACCATCAGCGCGACGCCGCGGCGCTCGCCGCCGGCGCGCGGCGCCGACGCCGGCGATACGGTCGTCTGCGCGCGTGCGGCGATGCTGCGGGAGGCGGGTGCGGAGGCCATGCGGCGGCACTGTGCGCTCGCCCCAACCATTCGACCAGCGCAATGTTTGGACGATTACCATCCGGTCTTCGAATAGGTCCTGACGATGCCCGCTTCCGACCTGCAACTCGATTGGCTGCGCGCTTTCGTCGCCGTGGTCGACGCCGGTTCGCTGACCGCGGCGGCGCCGCACGTGCACCGCTCGCAGTCGGCGCTGAGCATGCAGCTCAAGAAGCTCGAAGACGCGGTCGGCCGCGCGGTGTTGACGCGCGGGCCGCGCCACCTGCAGTTGACGCCCACCGGCCTCGAGCTGCTCGGCTACGCGCGCCGCATGCTCGAGCTGCACGGCCAGGCGAAGGCGGCCATCAAAGGGGCCGCGATCAGCGGCCGCGTAACGCTCGGCGTGCCCGACGACTACGCGATCGCCTACCTGACGCCGGTGCTGCGCAGCTTCGCGACCCGACACGCCGGCGTCGAGATCACGCTGGTTTGCGAGCAGTCGACACTGCTGATCCCCAAGGTGCAGCGCGGCGAGCTCGATCTCGCGGTGGTCACGCGCGACCGGCCGCAGCGCGGCACGCTGCTGTTCCACGAGCCGCTGGTGTGGGTGGGCGCCGCGCAGCACGAGGTGTGGCGCCGCGACCCACTGCCGATCGCGGTCTACGAGCCCGGCAGCCTGGCACGCCGCGGCGTGCTGGCAGCGCTGGCCGCGCGCAGGCGCCGCTACCGCATCGTCTACAACAGCTCGAGCTTGGCCGGCCACCTCGCGGCGGTGGAAAGCGGGCTCGCGGTGGCGGTGCTGACCCGCTGCAGCATGCCGGCCGGGCTGCAGCTGCTGCAGGAGCGCCACGGCCTGCCCGCGCTGCCGACGCTGCAAGTGGCGCTGCTGCGCAGCCGCGCGTCGGCCGGGGACGCCGCCGTCGGCGCGATGCACGAGCAGGTGCTGCGCACGCTGCGGCGGCAGGGCTGAGCGGGCGTCACGCAAAGCGAGGCTCCGAGCGGACATGCGCCAGCAAAAAATCGGTTGAACCGACGCCCGCGATCGGGACACACATCGGCTCACCCGCCCGTATGGGCGCGATCGCATTCGGAGTTTCGGAGTTCCTCGATGACCACCCTGTCCCTCGTGGGCGCCGGAGGCGCCACGCCCAGCCTGCCCGAGTTGCCCGCCGAGCAGCCCGACGACTTTGGCCGCCTGGCCGATGCGCTCGGTCTGGGCAGCGCTGCACGCTCGGGCGGCGACTCGCTCGCGCTGTTCGGCGCCTCGCACAGCCTGCACCCGCTGGCGCAGCAGGCATTCGTCGCGCAAGGCGGCACCGCCGTCGCCGGCGCCCACGCCAACGCGTGCAAGGTGCCCGACGCGGCGACCCGCGTGTACGACGTAGCCCAGACGTCGAAAGCCGACATCGAGGCGCTGAAGAAGAGCTGCGATCCGGCGCAGCAGCGCCTGGGTCACACGATCGAGAACGCCAAGGTGGCGTACGGCGACCTGCTGGCCAAGGGGGCGCGCATCGTGGTCACGCTCAACGCCGGCAACGGTCGCGAGCCGGTGATGACGCTGATGGGGCCGGGCTTCGACCCCAAGCTGCCGGCCCGCATCCACACCCACTACCACGGCGACAACGCCACCGTGGCCGACCCGGTGGGCTCGAAGGCCGGCCAGAACTCGCGCATCCGCGAGACGGTGGCGCGCGACCCGCAGACGGTGTTCGTGCTGCCCGAGTGCCAGAGCGCCACGCCGACGGCGGATTCACCGACGCACGACAACTACTACCACGCCGACTGGAGCAACGTGAAGAGCCAGGCGCAGACCACCGACGACGCCCTGAAGGCCGCCGGCATCACCAAGGTCGGCCGCGAGACGGTGTCGGTGCATTCGCGCGGCGGCGAGGTGATCCAGAAGCTGATGCACGACGACCCGTCGGGTGGTTCGCTGCGCGCCAGCCGGCTCGAGCTGCACGACTCGCTGTACGGCTCGCAGGGCGCGGTGGTCGCCTGGGGGCACACCGACAACGGCAAGCGCGTCGACAAGGTGATCTACGTGCACGGCACCAACGAAGGAGGCCGCGACAAGGAGATCGCCAAGACGTTCAAGGGCTCCTACATCCGCATCGACGTCGGGCAGCAACGGCCGCTGAACGACAAGAACAACCCGGTGGTCTACGACGGCAAGGACGCCGCGCGCGACGACCACATCCACGGCAAGAAAGGCCACGAGGGCGTGCGGCAGTTCAACCCCAACGCGCACTACCAGACGACCGGGCGCTTCCTCGCGATCTGGCCGTTGCCGAACTGACCGCGCCGCGAACCCGAGAGCGCGCCGCG
>DASTZF010000229.1:0-26995 GCA_035764445.1 Burkholderiaceae bacterium | reverse complement strand
GCCCGGCGGCGGTAGCTCACCGCCGGCCCGCGGCGTTTGCCCTGTGCAGCGGGCCACACGGTGTGGCAGGGCGGATCGCGCGATGTGCCAACTTCTTGCGCCGCCGTTGCCTTTGTGTCGCACTGCCCGGACCGGGGATGTAACCGCAACCTAGAATCGATCGGTCCCTTCAGCGCCCGCGCCCGCACCGTCGCATGCACGTCCGCCGCCCGCCGATCACCGACCGCAAGCTCCGCTTCGCGCTGGTGGGCTGCGGCCGCATCGCCGCCAACCATGTCGAAGCGATCAAGCAGCACGCGCAGCGCTGCGAGCTCGTCGACGTGTGCGACGTCGATCCGGTCGCCCTGCAGGCCACTGTCGAGCGCACCGGCGCGCGTGGCCACTCGAACCTGACGGCGCTGCTCGCCGGCACCCAAGCCGACTGTGTGGCGCTCGCCACACCGAGCGGCCTGCACCCGCAGCAGGTGATCGAGGTGGCGCGCTGCGGGCTCGACGTGATGACCGAGAAGCCGATGGCCACCCGCTGGAGCGATGGCCTGGCGATGGTGAGGGCGTGCGACGAGGCTGGCGTGCGGCTGTTCGTCGTCAAGCAGAACCGGCGCAACCGCACGCTGCAGCTGCTCAAGCGCGCGGTGCAGCAGCAGCGCTTCGGGCGCATCTACATGGTCGCCGTCAACGTCTTCTGGTCGCGCCCGCAGTCGTACTACGACAGCGCGGCCTGGCGCGGCACCTGGGAGTTCGACGGCGGCGCGTTCATGAACCAGGCCAGCCACTACGTGGACCTGCTCGACTGGATCGTCGGCCCGGTCGAAAGCGTGATGGCCTACACCGGCACACTGGCGCGCAACATCGAGGTCGAGGACACCGGCGTGGCAGCGCTCAAGTGGCGCAATGGAGCGATGGGGTCGGTCAACGTCACGATGCTGACGTACCCCAAGAACCTCGAGGGCTCGATCACCATCCTCGGCGAGCGAGGGTCGGCGCGCATCGGTGGCGTGGCGGTCAACAAGATCGAGCACTGGGAGTTCGACAGCCCGCACGAGATGGACCGCGAGATCGACGACGCCAGCTACCAGACGACCTCGGTCTACGGCTTCGGTCATCCGCTGTACTACGACAACGTGATCAACACGCTGCGCGGTGAGGCCGACCCCGAGACCGACGGCCGCGAAGGCCTGAAATCGCTCGAGCTGTTGATCGCGATGTACATCTCGGCGCGCGATGGCAAGCGCATCAACCTGCCGCTGGCGTACTGACATCCGATGGCCACCACCATCCACCCGAGCGCGATCGTCGACCCAGGGGCGCAGCTCGGCGACGACTGCCGAGTCTGGCACTTCGTACACATCAGCGCCGGCGCCCGCATCGGCGCGCGCTGCTCGTTCGGCCAGAACGTCTTCGTCGGCAACGACGTGCGCATCGGCGACAACGTGCGCATCCAGAACAACGTGTCGGTGTACGACGCGGTCACGCTGGAGGACGACGTGTTCTGCGGCCCCAGCATGGTGTTCACCAACGTCTACAACCCGCGCGCCGCGGTCAGCCGCAAGGCCGAGTACCGCCGCACGCTGGTCAGGCGCGGCGCCACGCTGGGCGCCAACAGCACGATCGTGTGCGGCACGACGATCGGCCGCTATGCGTTCGTCGGTGCCGGCGCGGTGGTCCATCGCGATGTGCCCGACTTCGCGCTCGTGGTCGGCGTGCCGGCGCGCCACATCGGCTGGATGAGCCGGCATGGCGATCGCTTGCAGATGCCGTTGCACGGCGATGCCAACGCGGCGTGCCCGATCACCGGAGAGCGCTACCGGCTGCGCGACGGCGTGTGCTCGCAGGAGCCAGCATGAGCGGCGCTCGGCCGCCCCGAAGGCGCTCACTCCCCCTCGGGAGGACGGCGCGAGGCGCCAAGGGGGCGACATGACCGACAAGCTCGAGTTCGTCGACCTGAGGACCCAGTACGCCGCGCTGAAGGACCGCATCGCGCAGCGGATGCAGGCCGTGCTCGACCACGGCCAGTACATCATGGGCCCCGAGGTCAAGGAACTGGAGGACAAGCTCGCCGCCTGCAGCGGTGCCAAGCACTGCATCACGGTGGCCAGCGGCACCGAGGCGCTGCTGATCGCCATGATGGCGCTCCACCTGAAGCCGGGCGACGAAGTCATCACCTCGCCGTTCACCTTTGCGGCCACCGCCGAGATGATCGTGCTGCTCGGCGGCAAGCCGGTGTTCGTCGACATCGAGCCCGACACCTGCAACATCGACTGGCGCGGCATCGAGGCGAAGATCACGCCGCGCACGCGCGCGATCATGCCGGTCAGCCTGTACGGCCAGGTGGCCGACATGGACGAGATCAATGCCGTCGCGGCCAAGCACGGCCACATCCCGGTGATCGAGGATGCCGCGCAAAGCTTCGGCGCCACCTACAAGGGGCGCCAGAGCTGCAACTTGTCCACTTTCGGCTGCACCAGCTTCTTTCCGAGCAAGCCGCTGGGCTGCTACGGCGACGGCGGTGCGATCTTCACCGGCGACGACGTGCTGGCGCAGGCGTGCCGCGAGATCCGCGTCCACGGCCAGAGTGCGCGCTACACGCACACACGGGTCGGCGTCGGCGGGCGGATGGATACGCTGCAGTGCGCGATCGTGCTGGCGAAGCTCGAGCGCTTCGAGTGGGAGTTGCAGCGGCGCCGCGAGATCGGCGCGCGCTACCAGGCGCTGTTGGCTGGCAGCGGCGTCGGGTTGCTCGCCGTGCGGCCGGACCGCGACTGCGTATGGGCGCAATACACGGTGTTCGTCGACGATCGCGCTCGAGTGCAGGCGGGTCTGCAGGCGCAGGGCATTCCGACCGCAGTGCACTACCCGAAGCCGTTGCACCACCAGCCGGCCTATGCGGGGCTGTGTGGGGCGGAGTGCTGCCCGCACAGCGTGGCCACGGCCCAACGGGTGATGAGCCTGCCGATGAGTGCCGACCTGACCGAGGCGGACCAGGAGCGCGTCGTCGGCGCGCTGCGGGCGCTGCACGCCGTGACCGCCTGACGAGCCACCGCAACTCCGAGATCCGACGCGCATGGACCTTGCAGGCAAGAAACTCGTGGTCATCGGCGGCGCCGGACTGATCGGCTCGCACACCGTCGACCGTCTGATCCGCGAGGACGTGCGCGAGGTGCTGATCTACGACAACTTCGTGCGCGGGCGCGCCGAGAACCTGCACCAGGCGCTGAAGGATCCTCGCGTCAAGGTGTACGACGTCGGCGGCGACGTGATGCAGACCGACATCCTGGAGTCCGCGCTCGACGGTGCGGACGGCGCGTTCCACCTGGCGGCGCTGTGGCTGCTGCAATGCCACGAGTACCCGCGCAGCGCGTTCGAAGTCAATGTGCGCGGCACCTTCAACGTGATGGAGGCCTGCGTCAAGCGTGGCATCAAGCGGTTGGTCTACTCGTCGTCGGCGTCGGTGTACGGCGACGCCGTGCACGAACCGATGGACGAGGACCATCCGTTCAACAACAAGAACTTCTACGGCGCCACCAAGATCGCCGGCGAGGCGATGCTGCGCGCCTACCACCACCGCTACCGCCTCAACTACGTCGGTCTGCGCTACATGAACGTCTACGGCCCCCGGCAGGACTATCACGGCGCCTACATCGCCGTGATCATGAAGATGCTCGACGCCATCGACCGCGGGCAGGGTCCGACCATTCTCGGCGACGGCAGCGAGGCCTTCGACTTCGTGGCTGTCGAGGACTGCGGAGCGGCCAACGTGTGCGCGATGAAGTCCTCCTGCGTCGACCGCTTCTACAACGTCGGCACCGGCCGGCGTACATCGCTGAAGGAGCTCGCCGGCATGCTGGTGGAGCTGACTGGCTGCACGCAGCCGATCCAGTACGCGCCGCACAGCCAGGCGACGCTGGTGCGCAACCGGATCGGTGACCCCCGGCGCGCTGCGTCCGAGATCGGCTTCACCGCGACGATCGACCTCAAGGAGGGGCTGGGCCGGCTGATCGACTGGCGGCGCGCGCACAAGGCCGAGGTTGAGGTGCGCCGCCGCGCCGTCGGCCTGCCGGTCTGAAGTCTGCGATGACCATGCCCTTGATCGCGATCCACGTGCCCGTGATCGTGGTCGCCGCGGCGCAGGAGCGAATTGCCTGATGTGCGGCATTGCCGGGCTGGTGCAACTCGACGGGACGACAGTGTCGCCTGTGACGCTGCGCCGCATGACCGACGCCATGGCTCACCGCGGGCCCGACGGCGAAGGCCAGTGGATCGACGGGCCGGTAGGCATCGGCCACCGACGGCTCGCGATCATCGACGTCTCGCCGGCTGGCCATCAGCCGATGGTTAGCGCCGATCACCGCTTCGTGCTGAGCTACAACGGAGAGGTCTACAACTTCCGAGAGCTGCGCGGCGAGCTCGAGGCAGAAGGCTGGTGGTTCCGCTCGCGGAGCGACAGCGAGGTTGTGCTGAACGCCCTCGCAGCCTGGGGGACGGATGCAATCGCGCGCTTCAACGGCATGTTCGCGCTGGCGCTGTGGGATCGGCGAGAACGCCGGCTGCTGCTCGCGCGCGATCGCTACGGTATCAAGCCGCTGTACCACGCGAACCAGGGCGGGCGGTTCGCGTTCGCGTCGGAGCACAAGGCAATCCTCGCGATTCCCGGTTTCGAGCGCGGGCTCGACGCGCCCGGGCTGCGCGAATACCTGACGTTCCAGAACTTCTTCACCGAGCGCACGCTGCTGCGCGACGTGGCGATGCTGCCGGCCGGCCACTACGCGCAGCTTGAGCTGAGCGACGAAGGCCCAGCGCTGCGTGCGACACGTTACTGGGACTTCCATTTCAGCGAACCCGAGGGCCGTGTCGACACGCGAGAGTGGCGCGAGGAACTGACTCGCCTGTTCGAGCAGGCGGTGAACCGGCAACTGGTG
Organism: Burkholderiaceae bacterium; assembly: GCA_035764445.1. Classification (GTDB taxonomy): domain Bacteria; phylum Pseudomonadota; class Gammaproteobacteria; order Burkholderiales; family Burkholderiaceae_C; genus JAEUPI01. Next base: position 22,079 of record DASTZF010000229.1, on the reverse strand, counting down.
GCCGACGTCGAGCTCGGCAGCTACCTCAGTGGCGGCATCGACTCGGGCGCGATCACCGCGGTCGCGTCGCGCTCGCTGCCGTACCTGAAGTCCTTCACCTGCGGCTTCGACCTCAGTTCGGCCTCGGGCATCGAGCTGAGTTTCGACGAGCGGGTGAAGGCCGAGGCGATGTCGGCGCGGTTCCGCACCGAGCACTACGAGATGGTGCTGAAGGCCGGCGACATGGAGCGGGTGCTGCCGCGCCTGGCCTGGCACCTCGAGGAACCGCGGGTCGGCCAGAGCTACCCGAACTTCTATGCCGCGCAACTGGCCGGCAAGTTCGTCAAGGTTGTGATGTCGGGTGCCGGTGGCGACGAGCTTTTCGGCGGTTACCCCTGGCGCTACTACCGCGGCGCCACGTCGCGCAACTTCGCCGAGTACGCCGAGCAGTACTACGGCTTCTGGCAGCGCATGCTGGACGACACGCAGGCGCGGCGCCTACTGGCGCCGGTCTGGGACCAAGTTGCCGAGGTCTCGCCGCGGCAGATCTTCAGCAACGTGTTCGCGAACCACGCGAACGAGCTGAGCCAGCCCGGGGACTACATCAACCATTCGCTGTACTTCGAGGCGAAGACCTTCCTGCACGGGCTCCTCGTCGTCGAGGACAAGCTGTCGATGGCGCATGGCCTTGAGACCCGGGTACCCTTTCTCGACAACGACCTGGTCGACTTCGCGATGCGCTGCCCGGTCGGGCTGAAGCTGAATAACCTAGCGGAGGTGGTTCGGCTGAACGAGAACGAGCCCGGCGACAAGCCGCGGCGCTACTTCCTGAAGACCGCGGACGGCAAGCAGATCCTGCGCGACGCGATGCAGGCGTACATGCCGCGCGAGGTCGCCGAAGGTGTCAAGCAGGGCTTCTCGGCGCCGGATGCCTCGTGGTTCAAGGGGCAGAGCATCGACTACGTGCGCCGCACGCTGGTCAATGGCAACCCGGCGCTGTATTCGATCATCGACCGCGCCACCGCGCTCGAACTGCTCGACGAACATCTAACGGGGGCGCAAAACCGGCGTCTGTTCATCTGGTCGCTGTTGAGCCTGGAACATTGGCTCGCCGGCTACCTGACATGAGCGAACTCGGCTCGACTCGCTGTGACTCAGGACGTTCTCGACATGACTCACGGCGTGCGTCAACCGAAATCTCTACGTGACAACGAGCGTTCGGCCGGGCAGCTCGCCGAACGTTACTATCTCGCTCGGGCTGTCAAAGCGTGAAGATTCTCGTCAGCGGCGCGGCCGGATTCGTTGGGAGCTATCTCGTACGACAGCTGCGCGCCGAACACGACGTGTACGCGGTCGCGCGGGCACCGCTGGGGATCCGGGGCGTGCACTGGATATCCCATGACCTGTTGCGACCGCTGGCTGACGCCGCCTTGCCCTCGCATGTCGATGCGGTGGTGCACCTGGCGCAGTCGCGGCGCTACCGAGAATTCCCTGAGCAGGCCGCCGACGTGTTCACCGTCAACGTAGGGAGCACGTTGGCGCTGCTCGACTACGCGCGGCGGGCGGGTGCGGCGCGCTTTATCTACGCTTCAACGGGCGGCATTTACGGGGGAGGCGACCACGCATTCCGCGAGGGCGATCAACCCGCCGAGAATCTCGCCTTCTATCCTGCGTCGAAGCAGGCCGGAGAACTGCTGGTCAACAGCTATCGTGCGTTCTTCCAGACCACGTTGTGCCGCTTCTTCTTCGTGTACGGAAAGGGGCAGAACGAGTCGATGCTGATGCCGCGCCTCGTGCGGTCCGTGCGAAGCGGCGATGCGATCACTCTGCACGGGGACGATGGCATCCGAATCAACCCGATCCACGTCGCGGATGCGGTCGATGCGGTGGCGCGGTGCCTTTTGCTCGGTGGGCACGAAGTCTTCAACATCGGTGGCAGCGAAGTTCTCACTTTGCGCGCCATCGCGGACGAGATCGGGCGCATCGTCGGGCGGGATCCGGTCTTCACGCGACCAGATCAACCCCCGACGGACCTGGTTGGCGACATCTCGAAGATGAAGGCGTTGCTCGGCGGGCCGCGAATCGACCTCAGAGAGGGCCTGCGGCTGTTGTGCGCAACAGGAGATGCCTAGATGCGCGTGCTTCACTGCCCCGAAGGGATCGGCGGTCAGCCGCAGCAGTTGGCGCGCAGCGAACGCGCGCTGGGGTTGGACAGCCGCGCGATCATGTTTCTGGCGCATCCGTTCGGCTACCCAACCGATGAAGTGATGCTTCCCAACGGCAGGTCGCAGCTCGCCGTGGAGGCGGCGCGCTGGCGGTTGCTTTGGCGCGCCGTGCGCCACTTCGACATGATCCACTTCAACTTCGGGAAGACGGTCATGCCGCCCGCGCCCGCTTCTCATCCGCGCCATTCCGTGCCCGTTCGGGTTGCCTACAACCTGTACTGCGGGCTGTTTCACTTGCGCGACCTGCCGTTGCTCAAATGGTTGGGCAAGGGGATCGCCATGACGTATCAAGGCGACGACGCGCGGCAGGGCGATTACTGCCGCGAACACTTTTCGATCACTCATGCGCGCGTGGTCGAACCCCACTACTACACGCCGGAAACGGATGCCCGCAAACGTGCCGACATCGCACGCGTGGCGCGCCACGCCGACTGCATCTACGCCCTCAACCCGGATCTGCTGCACGTGCTGCCCGGCCGTGCGCAGTTCCTGCCCTACGCCAGCGTCGATCTGTGCGACTGGCAAGTCGTGCCCGCACAGACCGACCCGCGTCGTCCGCTGATCGTGTTGCATGCGCCGTCGCACCGAGGTGTCAAGGGTACGAGGCATGTCCTGGAGGCGATCGAGCGACTGCGGGCGGAGGGCGTCGCGCTCGAACTGATGCTGATCGAGAAGATGAGCCACAGCGAAGCACGCCGTGCCTACGAGCGCGCCGATCTACTGGTGGATCAACTGCTGGCCGGATGGTACGGCGGGCTGGCCGTGGAATTGATGGCGCTCGGCAAGCCGGTGGTCTGCTACCTGCGCGAAGGCGATCTAGGGCATTTGCCACCGGACATGCGGGCCGACCTGCCGATCATCCAGGCGACGCCGGAGACGGTCTACGCCGTCCTCAAGGAATGGACGACGACGCGACGCGGCGACTTGGCTAGGCTGGGGCGCTGCAGCCGGGCGTATGTGGAGCGCTGGCACGATCCGCTCAAGATCGCGGCACGCCTGAAGGCCGACTACGAGTGCGCACTGACGAATCGTTCGCGGACCGCTTCCAGGATCGCGGGCATGGTGTCTTCGCCGACTCGAGCGTCCGCGCCAACGCGTACCGGTTGATGGACACGCCTCGACGATGGCCTGTTCGACACGCTCCTGCGCAGACGGCGCCGACACGGAGGACCCCTCGCTGATTCAGATGAGAATGCGCTGATTCGAGCCTGCTCATCACCATCAATTCCTCGACTTCAGCGAATCAGGCGCCGACTGATCAGTGAGACGACGACCATGCAAAGAGACAAGTTCGCCGCTCGATTGGCACGGGCGTTCGACCGTCCATTGCCGTTGCACGGCAACTACGCCGCACTTACCGAAGTCTCGAGCCACGACAACCAGCAGCAGACCACCGAGGCCTTCTCCGACAAATGGGAGCGCTATGGCGCCAGCGCCGAGAAGGAAAAGCTCTACGCCTTCCAGCTCGACTGGTATCTGAAGCTGTACGGCTTCGCGTCGGAGGACGGGCTGCGAGAACATCTGCGCCACTGCGAGCTGATCCTCGACGCCGGTTGCGGTCTCGGCTACAAGGCGGCCTGGTTCGCGCGCCTGGCGCCGCAAGCTCTGGTCGTAGGTATGGATTTCTCCGGGGCCGCCGCGCAGGCGGCGCAGGCCTACGCCGAGTTGCCGAACCTGTTCTTCGTCCGCGGCGACATCGCGTCGACCGGCATGCGCGACGGCGCAGCCGACTATGTCAGCTGCGACCAGGTCATCATGCATACCGAGGATCCGCAGGCGACCTTCGCGGAGCTGGCGCGCGTGACCAAGCGGCCCGACGGGCAGTTCGCCTGCTATTTCTACGCGAAGAAGGCGCTGCCGCGCGAGCTGCTCGATGAGCACTTTCGCAGCCACTGCAAGGAACTGTCGCGAGAACAGCTGTGGGAGCTCTCCGCGCAGCTCGCCGAGCTCGGCCGACGGCTCTCCGCGCTGGACGTCACCTTCGACGCACCGGCCATTCCCGCGCTCGGCATCAAGGGCGGCCGCATCGACGTCCAACGCTTCCTGTACTGGAACTTCGTCAAGTGCTACTGGAACGAGGAGCTTGGCCTCGAAACCTCGATCGTCACGAACTTCGACTGGTATAGCCCGAGCAATGCACGGCGCTTCTCTGAGAGCGAGGTGCGCCAACTGGTGCGATCGAACGGCATGGTCGAAACCTGTTTCCATGCCGAGGAGGCGTGTTACTCGGGACGCTTCGCGCACGTGTCGCACGGGGCTGGTGCGGTCGTTCCATGAAAGTGCTCACCGGACCGCTCGAACTAGCGGGACTGGGGGCCGCGTGGGTACAGGGCCCGCGGGCTGCGGGTGCGAAGGCCGTGCTCGAGCGCGCCTTCGCCGCCTTCGCCGGAGCGGCCGCACCGTGATCGGCGCGCTCTGGCGGGACGGGGCGGTCTACGCGCTCGGCACGATTGTCTCGCGGGGCCTTGGACTGTTGCTGCTGCCGCTGTACACGCGTGCGCTGGCACCTGACTCGTTCGGCCTGCTCGACCTGATCGTGACAACCGGTGTGCTGGCCAACCTGGTGGTTCCGCTGGAGACGCCGCAGGCGGTGGCGCGACTGTGGAACGAGCGCGCTGCCGGCGACGGGCGGCGCCGGCTCGCCGCGACGGGGCTGACCTTTGCCGCGATGGGCTACACGCTGTTCGTGGCCACCGGGCTGATGTTCGCTCCGATGATCGCTGCGTTGCTGAGCACGCGCGGTGATGCACCGGCGGCCGTGCGCGCGGGCGTGGTGTTGGTCGCTGCCAATGGGCTGATGCTGGTGCTGCAGGGCCAGTTCCGCTACGCATTGCGGCCACGCGCCTATGCCACGGTCGGGGTCGCATACTCGCTGCTCATGCTCGCTGGCATGGCCGTGCTGGTCATGACCCAGCGCGCTAGCGTGTCCAGTGTGCTCTGGCTTCAAGCCGCCGCCGCGGCGGTGGTGGCTGTGGGCTGCGCGTGGACGCTGCGCCGCGACATCGGCTGGAACCTCGACCGCGCTGAGCTGAGAGCGATGTTGCACTATGCACTGCCGCTGGTGCCGGCCAGCCTGGCGGTCTTCGCGACGCTGAACCTGCATCGATACGTGCTGAACTCTCTGGGCACGCTCGAGCAGGTCGGTCTGTACGGCCTCGCAAGCCGCCTGGCCAGCGTGGCCACTCTGGTTCTGATCGGGGTGCAAAGCGCGCTCACGCCGCTGATCTATGTCCACCACGCCGAACCCGACACACCTGCCAATCTGGCACGGCTGTTCGAGGCGTTCTGGGGCCTCTCTCTGCTGGCCTGTCTGGCGCTGGCAGTGTTCGGTCCCGAACTGCTGGCACTGCTCGCGCCGGGCGACTACGCCGGCGCCGCTCCGTTGGTGCTGTGGCTCGCTCCGGCGGCGCTGCTGGCGCAGATGTACATCTTCGCGCCAGGCATCCCACTGGCGAAGAAGACCCACTGGCAACTCGCGCTGACTGTCGCATCGGGCGCCCTGGGTCTGGTGCTGGCGCTGTGGTTGGTCCCGCACTGGCAGGCCGTGGGCGCAGCAGTGTCGACCTGCGCGGCCTCGGGGCAGTTCTTCGCGGCATGGCTGGCCATGGGCCAGCGACTCTACCGGCTGCCGCTGCGCTGGGCGCCGCTGGTCGCCGCGACGATGGCATACCTCGTGGCGGCCGCCATGGCAGCGCAGCTCGTCGGTTGGGCGATGGGCGTCGCGGCCTGGGCAGCGAAGGCAACCCTGCTGATGGCCATGCTCGCGGCGACCGTGGCGGTGGGCCTGTTGCGGTCACCGTCGCGGTCAAGTCCGCTACGTCGAGCGGGATCCTGACCGCCATGTGCGGCATCGTGGTAGCGCTCAGCCCGCGGCAGCCGACGGCCGTGGCCACCATCGTCGCGATGGCCCGCGCGCTGCGGCATCGAGGGCCCGATGACGAAGGCTACGCGGTGCTCGCTGACGGGCGCATGCTGCGTCTGGGTGGCGACGACACACCAGCGCCCGTGATGTCGATGCCCACGCCGTCGCGTCCGGAGGGGCACGCGCGCGAGCGATCGGCGCACGTGAGCTCGTTGCTGATGGCACATCGGCGCTTGTCGATCGTCGACTTGTCGCCGCATGGGCACCAGCCGATGCGCCGCGGCGAATACCTGCACGGGGTGTTCAACGGCGAGATCTACAACCATGTGGAGCTGCGCGCCGAGTTGGAAGCGCTCGGACACCGGTTCGATTCGCATTCGGACACCGAGGTGCTGCTGGCAGCATACGAGCAATGGGGCCCACAAGCCTGGTCGCACTTCAACGGCATGTGGGCGTTCGTGATCTTCGATTCGCAGCGGCGCAAGCTGGTCATCGCGCGCGATCGCTTCGGTGTCAAGCCGCTGTACTACTGGGCAGGCGACGGCGGCGAGTTGCTGCTCGCCAGCGAGATCAAGGCGCTGCTCGTGCACCCGCGCGTGCAGGCGCGGGTCGACCCCGAAGCATGCCGGCGCTTCGTGACCGCAGGCGCGCAGGCATGGCACGAGCGCACGATGTTTGCCGGCGTGCATCGCTTTCCGGCTGGCCACTGGGCCGAGGTGTCGATCGATGCACCGGCGCCGCTGCAGCCGGTGCCGTACTGGTCGGCTCCCGAAGTCGACGCCGTCGCGCTCGCGGCACCTTTCGACGCGGCGACGGCCGACCGGCTGGCGCAGCAATACCGCGTCTTGCTCGACGATTCCGTGCGTCTGCGCATGCGCATGGACGTGCGCTTCGGCACCGCGCTGTCCGGCGGGCTCGACAGTTCCCAGATTGCCAGCCGCGTCAACGCCGAGCTGCGGCGCCGCGGCATGCAGGAGCGTCAGGAAGTGTTCTCCAGCGTCTACCGCGGCGCAGGCACCGGCAATGAAGCGTTTGCAGCGCAGCTGCGCATGGCGGACGAGAGCCGATTCATCGCCGTGCTGCGCGAGCGCCTCGACGTGCGATCCAACACAGTCGAACCGCGCTGGCAGGAGCTGCCTGCCGAGCACGAGCGAATGATCTGGGCGCTCGACTGCCCGCCGGCCAACACCTTGATGTCGAGTTGGCATACCTATGCGTTGGTGGCCCAGCGCGGCGTCACCGTCACGCTCGACGGGCAAGGGGCCGACGAGCAGCTCGCCGGATACCTGCGCTACCTGCGCAATCTATTGATCCACAGCGGCACGGCGGATGCCCTGCGCAGCGCCCGCGCGCTGGCACGCAACACGCAAGGGGGCAGCCGTGCCGCGTGGGTCGGCCTGTCGGGCCATGCGTTGCATCGCCTGTTCGGTCACGCGGGGCTGGCGGCGCTCTCTCGCGGAATCGAGCGCGCGCGCGACTTTCCGTTGACGCTGCCGCAGATGCTGACGAGGGACTTCGCCACCGATCTGCAGACCCTGCTTCACTATGCCGATCAATCGTCGATGGCGTGGTCCCTCGAATCGCGCATGCCATTCATGGATTGGCGGCTGGTGAATTTCCTGGCGCGCGTGCCAACTGCCTATCTGGTTCACGACGGCTGGACCAAGTGGTTGGCGCGCCACGCCGTGCGCGACGAACTGCCGGCCGCAGTCGTCTGGCGGCGCGACAAGGTGGGCTGGGCCATTCCGGAGCCGGCGTGGTTCGGTCCGCACGGGCCGCTTCACGACTGGCTGACCCGCTGCGTGAACAGCAGCGCGTTTGCGACCGCTGCTGCGCGCGAGGCCGGACTGAACCTTCAGCAGTCGCCGCTCGCCGTCCGCATCAGGCTGCTGAATCTGGCGGTTTGGCATAGTGTGTTCTTCGCCGAGCCGGGGCGGCCGGGACGACAGCTCGGCAGTCAGCCGGCGAGAGAGATGGCATCAGTGCCCGCGCAGTCATGCGCATGATCTTTCACCACCCGCTGCCGGTGCGGCCAGACGCTCAAGCGGCCAGTGGCATCCGACCCTTTCAGATGATGGAGGCGTTTCGTTCCCTCGGGTTCGAGATCGACGCCGTGTGCGGCTACTCCGCAGAGCGTGCGCGGGCGATCGATGCCGTGTACCGCAAGCTCCGGCAGGGCGTGCGATACGACTTCGTTTATTCCGAGAGCTCGACCGAGCCTACGCTGCTGACCGATCGCCATCACCTGCCGCTGCACCCGCTGCTCGACTTCGGTTTGTTCGCGCGCGCAAAGACATACCGGATTCCGGTGGGACTCTTCTATCGCGATGTCTATTGGCGCTTCCCGGGCTATGCCGTTCATCTGCCTGCGTGGAAGCGTGCGGTGGCTCGGATGTTCTACCGCTACGATCTTTTCCAATACGCGCGGCTGGTCGATCGCCTGTACTTGCCGTCGATGGAGATGGCGCGACACGTGCCTGGCATCGAAACGGGTCGCTTTGCATCGCTGCCACCGGGCTTCGCCGGCCGCTCGTTGCCGCAGCGGCCGAGTGGTCGCCTCAGACTGCTCTATGTTGGGGGGTTCGGGGAGCACTACCGCATGCATGCGGTGGTGCGCGCTCTCGCCGACCTGTCAGAGGTGGATCTGGTGATCTGCACGCGCGAGTCGGAATGGCTCTCCGCGCGCGATGACTATCCGCTGCCGAGTGCGGGCAACGTACGCGTCGTGCATTGCTCGGGATCTCAGGTCGACGAGTTGCTCGCGGAGTCCGACATCGGTGTGCTGTGCGTGGAACCTCAGCCTTACTGGAAGTTCGCGGTGCCACTGAAGCTGTACGAGTACCTCGGTGCCGAGAAACCGGTGCTCGCCAGCGCCGGGACCCTGGCGGCCGAGTTCACGATCGCGCAAGGAATTGGATGGTCGGTGCCTTACGATGCATTGCAGATCGGCGAGTTGCTGCGACGCATCGCTGCAGACCGATCGATTCTCCAGCAGAAGATTGCCGCGCTGCGGCGCGTAAAGCACGAGCACACCTGGCAGGTGCGTGCTCACCAGGTCGCCTCGGATTTGGTGGACCTGCGGTGAGGGTGGCCTTTCTGGCGCCGGCCAACTCGATCCACACCGCCCGGTGGGTCAATGGCCTGGTGGCCCGCGACCTCGATGTGCATTTGATCAGTGCACACGAGCGCGCGTCCGGCATCGAACGCCGAGTCCACTGGCATCGGCTCGGACGCTCGGCACCCTGGGCCTACGCGTTGTGCGGGTCGGCATTGGCAGTGCAACTGCGCGCGATCTCGCCAGACCTTCTTCACGCGCACTATGCGTCGGGCTATGGCTTGCTCGCCCGTCTAGCCAGATTCAAGCCGACGCTGTTGTCGCTGTGGGGCTCGGATGTCTACGACTTTCCGCGCACATCGCTCCTGCATCGATGGCTCCTCCGAGGCAATCTGGCCAGTGCGACCGCCCTGGCTTCAACGAGTGAGTGCATGGCGCGCAGAGCGATGCACATCTTCAACCATCCGCGCGTGTTCGTGACGCCGTTCGGGGTGGATCACGAACGTTTCGCTCCGATGCCCGGCCCCCGGCATACAGGGCAGGTTGTCGTAGGTACCGTCAAGACACTCACCACGACGTATGGCGTCGACGTGCTTGTCGAAGCCTTTGCTTCGGCTCGCAATAGGCTCGGTCCCACCTACGATCTGCGGTTGGAAATCACAGGCGATGGCCCCGAGAAAGAGCACCTTCGGCGCCGAGTCGCCGAGTTGGGCATGTCTGATTGCACAACCTTTCACGGCGCGATTGCGCACGATCAGGTTCCCGCGATGCTGCGCCGCCTGGATATCTTTGTCGCGCTCAGTCGCGAAGAGAGCTTCGGTGTCGCTGCTCTCGAAGCAGCGGCTTGCGAGAGGGCAATCGTCGTTTCCGACGCAGAGGGTCTTTCAGAAGTGGTGCGCAATGAAGAGACCGGGCTGATCGTCCCGCGAAACGACCCGCATGCGGCGGCCGGCGCCTTGTGCCGCCTGGCCACCGACCCGACGCTGCGTGAGTCGCTGGGCCGTGCCGCGCGGTATCACGTGCTCGAGCGCTACACCTGGGAGCGATCGCTGGATCTCATGATCGATGCTTATCGCCGGGTCGTCGACACACATCGGGCACAGTAGCGGCATGGCCAAGATCCTCACCATCCTCGGGGCTCGCCCGCAGTTCATCAAGGCGAGCGTCGTTTCGGAGGTGATTCGCGCCTCGCATGGGCTGCGCGAAATCGTCGTCCACACCGGGCAACATTTCGACGCCAACATGTCGGCGGTGTTCTTTACCGAACTGGGTATGGCGCAGCCGCAATACGCCCTCGGCATTCACGGCGGCGGCCACGGTGAGATGACCGGTCGCATGCTCATTGAACTCGAAAAGGTGGTGCAGGCCGAGGGCCCAGACGCCGTGCTGGTCTACGGCGACACGAATTCGACGTTGGCCGGTGCGCTGGCGGCCGCCAAGCTGCACGTCCCGGTAGCGCACGTCGAGGCTGGGTTGCGATCGTTCAACATGGCGATGCCCGAAGAGGTCAATCGCCTGCTGACCGACCGCCTGTCGACTTGGCTGTTTACCCCGACGATCGCGGCCGAGGAACAGCTGCGCCGCGAAGGAGCTACCGAGGATCGCATCGTGGCGGTCGGAGACGTCATGTACGACGTCGCGCAGCGTCATGCGGCCTTGGTCGGGGAGACCGGTCGGGTCCTGGGGCGACTCGGGCTGGCTCCCGCGAACTATGTGCTGCTGACTGTTCATCGCGCCGAGAACACCGATGACCCAGTTCGCCTGGGCACGATCGTCCGTGCGATGAACATGGTGGCTGAGAGGTTGCCCGTGATCTGGCCGGTGCATCCGCGCACGAAGTTCGCGCTGGCGCGAGAGGGTGCTCACGGTGAGGTCTCGGCACGCGTCATGCTGATCGATCCGGTCGGCTACCTCGACATGGTCCAGCTCGAGAGGTACGCGGCGCTGATCGCGACCGACTCCGGTGGCGTGCAAAAGGAGGCGTTCTTCCATGGCGTGCCCTGCGTAACCCTGAGATCGGAGACGGAGTGGGTCGAGCTGGTGGCCGCAGGCTGGAACCGCCTGGCGCCGCCGGCGTCCTCGGCCATCGAAGTGAGCCGAGAGCTGTTCGCAGCGCTCGGCACCCGTGGCGCGGACACCAAACCGTACGGCGAGGGTGACGCCGCCCAGCGCATCGTCCGGCGTCTCAGCGATGACCTGGCGCATTGATGCACATCCTCTACATCGACCACTATGCTGGCGGTCCTTCGTACGGCATGGAGCACAGGCCCTACTACCTGGCGCGCGAGTGGGTGCGTGCGGGCCATCGCGTCACCGTGGTTGGGGCATCGCACTCGCACGTGCGGAGCAGGCAACCCGATATGCGCGGACGCTTCACGAACGAAGTCGTCGACGGTGTGGACTTCGTCTGGTGTCGGACGCCGGCCTATCGCGGCAGCGGGCTCGCCCGCGTGCTCAACATGGTTGTATTCCTGCGCCGCCTGCTGCAGTGGCGGCATTGGCTGCGCTCCGCGCCCGATGCCGTGATCGCTTCGTCGACGTATCCAGCGGACATCGGCCCGGCTCGCCGCATTGCTCGACGCCACCGAGCGACCCTCGTCTGGGAGGTTCACGACCTGTGGCCCTTGTCGCCGATCGAGCTCGGCGGCATGTCACGACTGCATCCCTTTATCATCTGGATGCAGCTTGCAGAGAATGCGGCTTGTCGCGACGCGGAGATTGTGGTGTCGATGTTGCCGAAGGCCGCCGCCCATCTTCGCAAGCATGGCATGGCCGGCGACAAGTTCGTCCACATCCCGAACGGCATCGACCCCGCAGAGTGGAGTGACGACCAATCCGCTGCGCTACCCGATGCTCATGCCGATGCGATCGCGCGAGCCCGCGAGCGCGGGCACATGCTTGTCGCATACGCCGGTGCCCACGGCCTAGCGAACTCGTTGGGGACCCTCCTCGATGCGGCAGCACTGTCGCGTGATCTCGCGGTCAGTTGGCTGCTGGTGGGCAATGGACCGGAAAAGCCAGCACTGCTGCGCCGGGTAGCTGCCGACGGCCTCGACAATGTGATCATGCTGGAGCCTGTTTCCAAGGCGGCCATTCCGACCTTGCTGCGTGCGATGGATGTTCTCTACATCGGTCTTCAGAGTGAGCCATTGTTTCGTTTCGGGATCAGTCCGAACAAGCTGATGGATTACATGATGGCCGGCCGTCCGGTGGTGTGCGCGATCGCCGCTGGCAACGATCCGGTGACGGACAGCGGTTGCGGCATCACCGTGGAGCCCGGGAACGCCCAAGTCGTATCGCAGGCCGTCCGTCGTCTGGCGGCTGCTCCAGCCGAGGAGCGTGCCGTGATGGGCCGGCGCGGCCGTGACTATGTGATGACGCACTTCAGCTATCCCGTCCTGGCCCGTACTTTTCTTGCGGCCATCGAGTCCCGTGGGCACCGAAACACAGCACGATGAGGCGTCGCTCGTCGCGCAGCGATATGCGCGCCGGCCCGACACCGACCGCTACAGCATGCTGCACCCAAATGTTTGGCACACCGTGCAGGAGCGCCAGCGCGCGATGCTCAGGCTGTTCGCACGGTTAGGCTGGCGCGACCTCTCGCAGCGCCGCGTGCTCGAGGTCGGCTGCGGCACCGGCGGCAATCTGCTCGAACTGCTGCGCATCGGTTTTGCGCCACGCAATCTGGTGGGCATCGAACTGCTGGCCGACCGTTTCGCGCAGGCGATGCAAACCCTGCCGTCGGGCGTGACATTGATGCAGGGCGACGCCTCGCTGGTGCAACTGCCCGACGAGAGCGAGGACATCGTGCTGCAGTCGACCGTGTTCTCGTCGCTGCTCGACGCGCCGTTCCAGTGGCGCCTGGCGCAAACGATGTGGCGCTGGGTGCGTCCCGGCGGCGGCGTGCTGTGGTACGACTTCACGGTCGACAACCCGCGCAACCCCGACGTGCGCGGCGTGCCGGTGACGCGCATCCGCGAGTTGTTTCCCGACGCCCGCGTGCAATACCAACGCGTCACGCTGGCGCCGCCGCTGGCGCGTCGCGTGTGTGCGTTGCATCCGGCGCTTTATCCGGTGTTCAATGTGATTCCGCTGCTGCGCACGCACGTGCTGGCGTGGCTCGAAAAGCCGCAACACTGACCCGATGAGCAAGCCGTTCCTGCCCTTTGCGATGCCCGACATCGGCGACGACGAGATCGCAGAAGTGGTCGACACCCTGCGCTCGGGCTGGGTGACCACCGGTCCCAAGGCCAAGCGGTTCGAAGCCGACTTCGGCGCTTTTCTGGGCGACCCCTCGCTGCGCTGCGTTGCGGTCAACTCGGCCACCGCCGGGCTGCATCTCGCGCTCGAGGCGCTGGGCATCGGGCCCGGCGACGAGGTGATCACGACCACGCACACCTTCACCGCCACCGCCGAGGTGGTGCGCTACCTCGGCGCCGACGTGAAGCTGGTGGACATCGACGCGGCGACCTTGAACATCGACCCGAACGCCGTCGAGGCCGCGATCACCGACAAGACCCGGGCCGTCGTTCCGGTGCACTATGGCGGCCTGGCCGCCGACATGCCGGCGCTGCTTGCCATCGCACGCCGCCATGGGCTGAAGGTGGTGGAAGACGCCGCCCACGCGCTGCCGAGCACCAGCGGCGGCCGCCTGGTCGGCACCTTGGACAGCGACGCCACGGTGTTCAGCTTCTATGCCAACAAGACCATCACCACCGGCGAAGGCGGGATGATCGTCACGCGCGACGCCGCGCTCGCCAAGCGCACGCAGGTGATGCGCCTGCACGGCATGAGCCGCGACGCGTTCGACCGCTTCACCGCGCAGGTGCCGAGCTGGTACTACGAGATCGTGGCGCCTGGGTTCAAGTACAACCTGACCGACATTGCCGCCGCGATCGGGTTGCACCAGCTCAAGAAGGCTCGTGCGTTCGCGCAGCGGCGCACCCAGATCGCGCGGCGCTTCAGCGCGGCCTTCGCCGGCCTGCCGGTGCTGACGGCGCCCGAGGCGCCGGGTGGCGAGCTGCACGCCTGGCACCTGTACGCGCTGCGGCTGGGCGACGATGCCCCGATCGGCCGCGACGCGATGATCGAGCGGCTGTTCGCACGCGGCATCGGCTGCAGCGTGCACTACATCCCGCTGCACCAGCAGCCCTATTGGCGCGACCGCTACCGCCTGTCGGCCGCGATGTTCCCGCACAGTCAGCGCGTGTACGAGCGTTGCTTGAGCCTGCCGATCTACTCGCGCATGAGCGACGCCGATGTCGAGCGCGTGGTCGATGGCGTTGTGCAGGTGCTGTCGGCACCGGCCTGAGCGATGCTCAAGCGCGTGGTCGACCTGGCGCTCGCCACGCTCGCGCTGGTCGTGCTGGCGCCGCTGCTGCTGGCCGCGATGGTGTGGGTCCACGTCGATTCGCCGGGGCCGGTGTTGTTTCGGCAGGACCGGGTGGGCCGGCACGGACGGCTGTTTCGCATCCACAAGCTGCGCACGATGCATGTCGACGCGCCGGGCGATCCGGCGATCACCGAGCACGCCGACGCCCGCATCACGCGTGCTGGCCGCTGGTTGCGCCGCTATCGCATCGATGAGCTGCCGCAGCTAATCGACGTGCTGCTGGGCGACATGAGCCTGGTCGGCCCGCGCCCCGAAGTGCCGCGCTTCGTCGCGCTGTATCCGCCCGAGCTGCGCGCCAAGGTGCTCGCCGTGCGGCCGGGACTCACCGATCCGGCGTCGCTGGAATTCGTCGACGAGGGCGCGCTGCTGGCGGGCAGCGCGGACCCCGAGCGTGACTACGTCGAGACCATCCTGCCGCGCAAGCTGCAGCGGCAGGTGGAGTACGTCGAGCGCGCGACCTGGCGGTCCGACCTGGCCGTGATGGCCCGCACGCTGCGTGTGCTGCTGGCGCGGTGACAATCGTGGCCATGGCCGAGAACTCCGACAAAGTGGCCACCCCGGACTGGCCGCGATCACACAGCAACGGCTACACCATCTGGCACCGGCTCGATCGTGCGCTGGCGCGCCTGCGCCCGCATCGCGAATGGGCCGCGCTGCTGATCGACGCCGTGCTGGTCGGCGTGGCCTGGAACGCGACCTATCTGTTCCGCCTCGGCTTCGAGCGCTGGTTCGTGGCGCGCCCGGAGTACGACGGGTGGGTGATGCTGGGCATCGTCGGCGTCTATGCGGTGCTGTTTCGCGTCTTCGGCGTGCCCAAGGGAATCTGGCGCTTCTCAGGCTTCGGCGAAGTCCAGCGCCTGGCGCTGGCTTGCGCCGCCGCGGGCCTGCTCTCCGGCATCATCGTGCTCGCGTTGCAGTTGAGCCAGGTCCCGCGCGCGGTGCTAACCCTGCATCCGGTGGTCACGCTGATGGCGGTGGCGCTGGCGCGGTTGTCTTACCGCATGCTGTACGAACACGCGCGCGCACGCATCACCGGCAGCGACAGCGAGATCCGGCGCGCGCTGGTGCTCGGCGCCGGCGAGGGGGCGCGCCTGCTGGTGGCCGGCATCCACCAGCAGGGTTGGATCGTGCTCGGTTTCCTCGACGACGATCCGAACAAACAAGGCGGACGCGTTGCGGGGTTGCCCGTGCTCGGCCCGCTGAGTGCGCTCGGCGATCCCGATGTGCTGGGCGGGGCGACGCACCTGATCTTCGCGATGCCGTCGGTGCGCGGTGCACGCCGTCGCGACGTGCTCGAACTGGCGGCACGGGCGGGCCTGCCGGTGGTGACCGTGCCGTCGGTCGACGAGCTGCGCGACGGCAACCAGCGCGTCGACCGGCTGCGCGACATCGAGCCCGAAGATCTGTTGGGCCGCGAGCCGGTGCACCTCGACGAAGAAGGCATCGCAGCGACGCTGCGCGGCAAGACCGTGATGATCACCGGCGCCGGCGGCAGCATCGGCAGCGAGCTGTGCCGTCAGGTGGCCCATCATCAGCCCGCGAAGCTCGTCCTGTACGAACTCAGCGAGTTCAATCTCTACTCGATCGAGCAGGACATGGCCGAGCGCTTCCCCGCGCTGCCCGTCGAGTGCCTGATCGGCGATGTCAAGGACTCGCATCACGTGCGGCACACGATGGCGCGCACGCGCCCACAGGTCGTGTTCCACGCGGCGGCGTTCAAGCACGTGCCGCTGATGGAGGAAGGCAACGCGTTGGCCGCGCTGCGCAACAACACGCTGGGTACGCATCACGCGGCGCTGGCCGCCGCCGAGGTGGCCGCCGAACGGTTCGTGCTGATCAGCACCGACAAGGCGGTGAATCCCACCAACGTGATGGGTGCTACCAAGCGCGCGGCCGAGATGGTGGTGTCGGCCCTGGCCACACAATACCCGTCGACGCGCTTCATCGCCGTCCGCTTCGGCAACGTGCTCGGCTCCAGCGGCAGCGTGATCCCGAAATTCAAGGAGCAGATCGCGCGCGGCGGCCCGGTGACGGTGACGCACCCGGAGGTCATCCGCTATTTCATGACGATCCCCGAGGCTGCGCGGCTCGTGCTGCAGGCCGCGGCGATCGGCGAGACTGGGCAGGTGCTCGTGCTCGACATGGGTGAACCGGTGAGGATCGTCGACATGGCGCGGCAGCTGATCCGGCTGGCAGGGCGATCGGCCGATGACGTGACGATCGAGTTCAGCGGGCTGAGGGCCGGTGAGAAGCTCTACGAGGAGTTGCTGGCCGATGCGGATACGACGGTGCCAACGAGCGTGGCGCAGTTGCGGGTGGCGAGGCTGACGCAGGAGGGGGCCACGCTCGAGACTTTGCTGGCGCTAGCCGGTACGTCGGCGCTGCAGGCCGACGATGCTGTGGTGCGTGCAGCGCTGGCGCAGACGGTGCCGGAGTACCAAAGTTCGGATCGAAGGGACGACCAATGACAAAGCCTAATAAGAAAGGTCCGTTGGGGTGATGACAGATGCCAAGCGTCACTTTACCGGGGTGCAAGTTCTGGAATGCGCATCGAGCAGCAGTGCCACACTCGCGGTGCCGATGCATTGATCATTGGCGCGGATTGGAAGGAGTTTCGCAGTTCGGACTTCGATGGCATGAAGGCCGAGCTGCGGCGGCCGGTGACCTTCGACAGGCGAATTTGGTTCGAGGCAGGGCTCGCGCACGAGATGGGTTTGAATACTCGGCCATCGCGCGTGGTTGACCACGCCAAATCACGTAGGCGGTTGTCGCGTCTGGACTCCCGCCAGGAAGGGCCATTGACGCGATGATCAATTTCGTGAATGCCAGGCTTCACCGACCAGAGAGGGGATGGGATCCCATCCCACCTAGCTACGCGGCCGACTACTCAAATGAACAATGGAGCACCATTGATCACGGGTTGCTCGACGACTTGGAGAAGCGCGTAGGTGGCTTTGCCGGTAAGACGATCCTCGACTTGGGTGGGGGGCCGGCACACTACGCTCTCGCAATGGCCCAGCGGGGGGGAATTGTCACTTGGCATGACGTTTCGAGCACCTACCTTGAATTGGCTCGTCGCAAGGCTGATGAGTTCGGCCTGCAATACAAGGTTAGGTTTTCGCTGGGGTACCTCGATGAGGCGCCACAAATCTTGAGCGAGCAGTTCGATTTCGTCTTCAACCGAATCTGCTGGAACTACGGGTTTGCAGATCGGTCGTTTGCCGCGGTGCTCTACTCGATGGTCAAGCCTGGCGGATTCGCCTATGTCGACACCACGCACTCCGGATTCAAGCGCGATCAACTTCCAACACTGGCTCGAATGCGCACCTGGCTCAATGACCACACGGGGATCAAGATCGGCCACCCATTGCCGCCGCATGGCCGTCTGGCGCGTCTCTTCTTGGCCTTTGCCGTCAAGCGAATGACGATTGACTATCGGTCCCCCACGAACGACCGCATCTTCTTCGAGAAGGCAGACCTTTGCGAATGAGCGCACGTTACGTCGTGCGCTTCGACGACATTTGCCCAACGATGAACTGGCCTGTCTGGGCGCGGCTTGAGCGGATTCTGCACCGGCACCGCGTGAGGCCGGTCATGAGCGTGGTGCCTGACAACCGCGACCCTGGGCTGGCGGTTGGACCGGAGGTCGGTGACTTCTGGGCACGGGTTAGAGCCTGGCAAGCAGCAGGATGGACTATCGCCCTACATGGCCATCAGCACCTGTATTGCACTCGAAGCGCCGGCTTGATTGGCATCAACGGCTTCAGCGAGTTTGCCGGATTGGCTGAGGAGGCGCAGCGCACAAAGCTGGAGCAGGGGCTCAGCATATTCGCGCGCGAGGGCGTGAGGGCGGATGCCTGGGTTGCCCCAGCCCATTCATTCGATGAAGTGACCGTGCGATTGTTGGTGAGCGCCGGTGTCAACGTCATCAGTGACGGCTTCTACTGGCGGCCGGTGACACGGCTCGGTGCGATCTGGGTTCCGCAGCAGCTGTGGCGCGTGCGCTCGCTGCCCTGGGGGACATGGACGGTCTGCTACCACCACAACCACTTCGATGACGCAGCGATTGCCCGCTTCGAGGGCGAAATTGCTGCCTATGCCGACCGGATCGTGGGCCTCCGGGAGGTGGCAGCGGGCGATGTGGCCGCGTGCGGCGTACTGGATCGGGCTTTCTCGTCGGCGTGGCGCATTGCGCTGAAGTTAAGGCGCGCGATGACATCCGCATGAGTCCGCCGAGGCGTCGGGTCCTGCTCTTGATCCCTACCCTGACCGGTGGCGGTGCCGAGCGCGTGGTGGTGACTTTGCTGCAGCACCTGGATCGTGCTCGATTCGATCTGACTCTCGCTGTCGTCGACTTGCGCGATGCGGTGTTTCGAGCGGAGATCCCGTCGGACGTGGCATTCATCGACCTGCGATGTGCGCGCGTTCGCAATGCGCTGCCCAAGGTGATCGCACTCATCTGGCGACTGAGGCCCGACGTGGTGCTGTCAACTCTGGGTCATCTGAACCTGGCGCTGGCGATCGTGCGCCCGCTGCTGCCAGATAGCGCCAGGTACATCGCGCGTGAGACCATTGTCGTCAGCCACGGCATCACCGAGCATGCCCGCTCCTCGTGGTGGGCGTGGGCATACAAACGGTTCTACAGGCGCTTCGACAAGGTGATCTGTCAGTCCGCGGACATGCGTGACGACCTGGTGCAGGCGTTCTCGATCGACGCGCAACGGATCGTCGTCATCAACAACCCGGTGGATGTGCGGCGCATCGCCGCAGCGCTCGAGGCAGTCGACCCGCAGTCGCGAAGCGATGGACGCAGCGATGCTGAGCAGCCCATGGTCCGGCTCGTTGCTGCCGGGCGCCTGGTCAGGCAGAAGGGGTTCGATCTGCTGATCGAAGCGATCGCGCTGGCCCGCAGGCGTAGCTACCACCTCACCTTGCTGGGCGAGGGGCCGTTGCGCGATTCGTTGGCGGCGTTGGCGCGTTCGCACGGGCTCCGCGACCGGGTCGAGTTCCTGGGGTTTCAACCCAACCCCTACCCCTATCTGGCACGCGCCGACGCGTTTGTCCTCAGTTCGCGCTACGAGGGGTTCCCGAACATCGTGCTTGAGGCTTTGGCTTGCGGGACACCCGTGGTTGCGGTTCCTGCCCCTGGCGGTGTCCGCGAAATCCTGCAGTCGATCCAGGGGTGCGTGATTGCTGAGAGCATCACTGCGCCGGCGCTCGCGGTGGCGCTGGATCGATGGCAACCGTCTCGTATCCCGCCGCGGGTGGTGGACCGCTACTCGGTGGCGAGCATCGTGGAGAGCTATGCAGTCGAACTGCAGGACAAAGAGGACCGACCATCGCCGGCGATGGGAGGTCGGAAGGCGCCGCGGGGGCAATGACGCACCTACCTGCCATAGGCGGCAGACAGCGCGCGGACGCGCTGGCGATACGCGTCAATGACGATGCCCTCGTCGAACTCGCGTTCCACCTTCGCGCGCCCCGCCTCGCCCATGCGGCGGCGCTCGTCGGGCGACAGTGCCAGCATGCGCAGCATCTGGCGAGCGAGGTCCTCGACGTCGCGCACGCGGCACAGATAGCCGCTGACACCGTCGTCAACTGCGTCGCGACAGCCGACCGAGTCGGCGGCAATCACGGGGCGGGCGCTCGCCGCTGCCTCGAGCAGGGAGCGTGGTAAGCCCTCTCGATACGAGGGCAGGACCACACAGTCGGCCTGCAACAACTGCGGGCGTACGTCGTCAAGGACGCCGAGATACTCGACGACCCCTTCCTGCACCCAATGCCGCAAGGTGGCTTCGGGCACGCCGCGGCTGTGGTCGGGCACCAGCGCGCCGAGCAGCCGAAAGCGGGCCCGAGGGTGGCCTGCCTTGACGCGTCGTGCGGCTTCGACAAACTCGCCGACTCCTTTGTCCCACAGCATGCGCGCCATCATCAGGAACACGGGCTCGCCCTGGCTCGTCGGCCCAGTTTCGGCCGAGGGCCGGAACGCCGACAGGTCGACGCCGGATCCCGGCAACCGCGAAGTGCGTGCGTGGCCGACCAATCGGCGCGAACGGAACTGCTGGTGATCGTCCTCATTCTGAAAGAACACCCAGTGAGCACGTTGCAGGGTGGACCTGTATAGGGCATCGGAGATGCGCGTCAGCCAGCCAGGATTGGCAAACGCAGTTCCGAGACCCGAAATGTTCATCACCAAGACGGCTGGTAGGCCGGTCAGTGCAAGCGCGGAGTAGATGTTGCCCTTGGGCGTGAAGCTGAGAACGACATCGATCGCGTCGTTGCGAAAGACACGTCGCAGCGCCCACACGCTTTGCAACTCGCGGATCGGATTGACGCCCGACAAGTTGAACGCCAGTCCGCGATGCTCGATGCCGATGTCTCGCAAGCGACCGGCGAACTCACCTTCGCCGCCGACTGCGAAGAGCCGGTGGCCATCGGCCTGCAGCGCGCGAATGAGACTGGCGCGGAAGTTGAACAGGTACCAACTCGTGTTAGCGACTACCGCGATACGCCGAGGCACGACGGACGCCGCGAGGGGATCGTTCATTGGCTGTCGAGCCAGGCCTGCAGCATCAAGATATCCCAGAGCAGGTACATCCATTCGCGCTGTCCGTCGACATGCTCGGACCACAGGCGTCGCACGTACGCGGTGTCGAGCAACCCCTGCTCGCGCAGGCGTTGTTCACCGAGCAGGTGTTCGGCCCAATCGCGCAACGGGCCTCGCAGCCAGGCGGACAGCGGGACGCCGAAGCCCGTCTTCGGACGTTCGACCAGCTCTCGCGGGACGTGACGGTAAAGTACCTCTCTCAGCAGCCACTTGCTGACGCCGTTGCGACGCTTCATGTGAAGCGGCAGCGACCACGCAAATTCGACAACGCGATGGTCGAGCAGGGGAACGCGAGTCTCCAAGCTGACGCCCATGGCGGCACGATCGACCTTTACAAGGATGTCGTCGGGCAGGTAACTGTTCTGGTCGAGGAACATCATTCGTTCCTCGAAGCTCGATTGCTCGGGCCAAAGCGCAGGCAGGTTCATCACGGTGGCAGGCTCGTGTGCACCTAGGACTACGCGCTCCGGCCGAGGCTGATGCGAAACGAGTTGGCGGTAAAACGCCTCGCTCGAGGGCGCTTTGAGCATCTCTGCGAGCTTGTGTGCGCGATCGCCGATGCGGTCGGGTGCAGGGCGGTTCCGCCCCACCAGCGGCCACATCGCGGCGCCGATGCGATCCCAGGCCTGCGTTGGGATCGCCAGAATCGCAGGGCCGGCAAGCAGGCGCAGGGTGCGCGGCACTCGCGACAGGCGCGACCACAGACGCGTTGCGATGTCGTATCTGGAATAGCCGCCGAACAACTCGTCACCGGCGTCACCCGAGAGCGACACAGTGACGTGCTGGCGGGCCATCTGCGAAACCAGGAACGTAGGAATCTGCGACGAGTCCGAGAACGGCTCGCAGTACAACGTGGGCAGCCGCGGCACGATGGCCAGCGCCTCATGGCCGGTCAGATACAGCTCGGTGTGGTCGGTGCCCAAGTGCGCGGCCACGGCCTTGGCGTGATCCGCTTCGTT
>DASTZF010000228.1:0-4360 GCA_035764445.1 Burkholderiaceae bacterium | reverse complement strand
CTTTCCCCGATCCCCTTTCCCCAGGGAAAGGGGCTTGTCCCGCTCTGGGTCGTGTGCGGTCTCTCCAAAGCCGAACCAGTTCTGGCTGCACACGAACCCGGTCAGGTTGCCGATCAGCCCGCGCTGCGCGATCAGCGCCCCTTTTGGCGGGCCGGTGGTGCCGCTGGTGTAGATCAACACCGCCGCGTCGTCGGCGGCGGTGTCGACGGCATCGCAATGTTCGCTGTGCCCGCGCAGCGCGTCGAGCCAGTCGATGTCACCTTCGGCGCTGCCGACCGTGATCACGTGCTTCAGTGCCGGGCAGTCGGCGCGTGCCGCCAACACGTTGGCCAGCGCGCCGGCGTCGACGATCGCGCAGGCGGCGCCGCTGTCACGCAACCGGTACTGCAACGCGTCGACGCCGAACAGCATCGACAGCGGCATCGCCACCGCGCCGATCCGGTAGACCGCCATGTGCGCGACCGCGGTGTCGATGCGCTGCGGCAGCACGATCGCCACCCGGTCGCCGCGCTGCACGCCGAGCGCACGCAGCAGGTTGGCGGCGCGGTTCGCCTGGCGATGCAGCTGGCCGTAGCTCACGCGCAGCCGCGTGCCGTTCTCGTGCTCGGCGCGAATCGCCACCGCGTCGGGCGTGTCACGCGCCCAGCGCGCACAGCACACCTCGGCGAGATTGAAGCGCTCGGGCACCTGCCAGCGAAAGCCCTGGTAGATCGCGTCGTAGCGGTCGGAGTCGCTCATCGTGTTGGCAACGGCCGCAGGCCGGAGGGTGACATCGAGGGGTCAGCGGGCGAAGCGCTGCAGCGCGTCGCCGGTGACGCGGCAGATGCGCCAGTCGGGCATCACGGTGGCACCCATTCCCTGATAGAAGCGGATCGCGTGCTCGTTCCAGTCGAGCACGCTCCACTCGAAGCGACCGTAGTCGCGCTGCACCGCCAGCGCGCCCAGGTGCTCGAGCAGCGCGCGCCCGAGGCCGCGGCCGCGGAACTCGGGCTTGACGTACAGGTCTTCGAGGTAGAGCCCGGGTTTGGCCAGGAAGGTCGAGAAGTTGGTGAAGAACAGCGCGAACGCGACCACTGCGCGATCGACCTCGCCGACCATGCACTCGACCACCGGCTTGTCGGCGAACAGGTGCGGCCGCAGGGTCTCGGGTGTCACGCGCAGCAGGTGAGTGAGCTTCTCGAACTCGGCCAGTTCACGGATCAGGTCGACGATCGCTTCGACGTCGCGCGGCTCGGCGGCACGCAGCAGGTGCTTCGGGGTGCTGTTCATGCGGCCATTCTGTCACCGCCCCGACAGCCGCCGCGCAGCGGCTGCACTACAGTCGCGGCCCATGTCGACCTCGTACGTCGTGCATCGCGCGTCGCATGGCCGCTATGTGCCGCTGCGCGGGCTGCGCTACCACGTGAACCTGTGGGGCGACCTGGCCGCGGTCACGCGCGAGCGCCCGCTGCTGGTGTGGATGCACGGCTGGATGGACGTCGGCGCATCGCTGCAGTTCGTGGTCGACGCGATGCGCGACCATCGCACGATCGCCGCGCCCGACTGGCGCGGCTTCGGCCGCACCGCGGTGCCGCCGACCGACAGCTACTGGTTCGCCGACTACCTGGGCGATCTCGATGGCCTGCTCGACGCGTTGTCGCCCGATCAAGCGGTCGACCTTGCCGGTCACAGCATGGGCGGCAACGTTGTGATGACGTACGCCGGTGCGCGACCCGAGCGCATCCGCCGGCTGGTCAACATGGAGGGCTTCGGCCTGCCCGAATCCAGGCCCGAGCAGGCACCAGCGCGCCTGCGCCAATGGCTCGACGAACTGAAGACACCGCAACGGCTGAAGCCCTATGCGAGCCTGGCCGATGTCGCGGCGCGGCTGATGAAGAACAACCCGCGCCTGAGCGCAGAGCGCGCGACGTGGCTGGCCGCGCACTGGGCCGAACAGCGCGCAGACGGCCAGTGGCACGTGCTCGGTGACCCGGCGCACAAGCGCGTCAACCCGTCGCTGTACCGCAAGGACGAGACCCTCGAGGGCTGGAAGTGCATCAGCGCACCGGTGCTGTGGATCGAGGGCGACGAGACCGACCCCAACCGCTGGTGGGGTCACCGCTATCCGCGCAGCGAGTTCGATGCGCGGCTGGCCGTCGTGCGCGACGTGCGGCGCGTGCGCTTGAACGCGTGTGGCCACATGCTGCACTTCGATCAGCCGCAGGCGCTGGCACAGGCACTGGATGACTTCCTAGAGCATGCCGACTGAGATCGAGCGCGCCCAAGTGAACACCGCGGATCCGGCTCGGCCGGTCCGCTGGTGTTGCCCCCTTGAGGGGGAGGCGGCCGCTAGGCCGCTTCGGGGGGGATCAACTCCAGCACGCGGTCGAGCAGGCGCGGCACTTCGCGCGGGCCACTGATGAAGTAGCGCGCCGCCGATTCGCGGTGGTCGACGCCGACGCGCACCGTCAGCCACGACGGCTCGCGCGCGGCGAACACCGACTCGTCGTTGACGTCGTCGCCGAGGTACAGCACCGCGTGCGCGCCGCTGCGCTGCGTCAGATGGCGCAGCGCCGTCGCCTTGTCGTCGGCATCGGCGCACACGACGTTGGTGACCATCTTGCCGCCGAACGCGTGCAAGCCGGCATCCAGCGGGTCGAGCAGGCGGTCGATCAGCTCGAGGGCCGCGACGCGGTCGTGCGCCACCCGGTAGTGCAACGCGAGCGACGCGCCCTTGTCCTCCACCGTGACGCCGGCGCGCTGCAACTCGGCCGCAGCACCGCGCAGCCGCCCACGCAGGCCGTCGAGCGCGGCCCGCCACTCGGGGTGCTGCGCGAGTTGCGGGTCCTCGGCGCCGTGGTTGCCCACCACGTGCGCGGGCGTGAAGCCGAGCCGCCGCTGCAGATCGGCCACCGTGCGGCCCGAAATCACCGCCAGCGGCAGCCGCTGCGTCAGCCGATGCAGCCGCCGCAGCGTGGTGACCGGCACACGCGCCTGCGACGGGCGCGTGACGATCGGTGCCAGCGTGCCGTCGAAGTCGAATGCCAGCAGCGGCTGGTGGGCAACCACCCACGCGAGATCGGCGTCACCCTCTGGGGTGAACAGATGCCGCATCGCCTTCATTTGGCCCCGTTGCTCGCTGCGCTCGCTTCCCCCCGAGGGGGAGCGAGCGCGCTTGGGGTGGCCCGACGCGCGCTCATGCTTGCATGTAGCGCTGCACGCGGGCCTCGATGCGCGCACGCATCCGCCAACGACCGGCGTCGGCCAGCATGCGGCCGGCCCAGCGGTAGACGTTGTACTCGCGCACCGTCATGCGCAGCGCGCCCATGCGCTCGCGCTGCTCGGCCTCGGGCATCGTGGCGGCGCGGTGCAGCGAGTCGGCCAGTTCCTCGACATGGTACGGGTTGACGATCAGTGCCTCGGTGAGCTCGCGCGCGGCACCGGCGAAGCGGCTCAGGATCAGCACGCCCTGCTCGTCGTCGCGCGCGGCAACGAACTCCTTGCTGACCAGGTTCATGCCGTCGTGCAGGCTGGTCACCACGCACATGTTGGCAGCGCGGAACAGCTCGTTGAGCTGGTCGCGCTCGTGGTGCTCGACCAGCAGGTGGATCGGCTGGTAGTGCTCGGTGCCGAAGCGCTGGTTGATGCGGTCGCTGACGCGCTGGATGCGCTCGCGGAAGCTGCGGTACTCGTCGAGCTCGCTGCGCGTCGGGGCGGCGACCTGCACGAACGAGAAGCGGCCGCGCCACTCGGGGCGGCGCTCGAGCAGGCTCTGCACCGCGCGCAGCCGCTCGAGGATGCCCTTGGTGTAATCGAAGCGGTCGACGCCGACCGCGAGGCAGGTGTCGGCGCTCAGCTTCAGGCGCTCGAACACGCGGCGCCGGCACTCAGCCACCGGCAGCCAGCTCGCCGCCGCCTGCGCGGACGGCCACTCGATCGAGATCGGGTAGCTCTCGATCAACGTCTCCTTGTCCTGGTACGAGATCGACGAGTGTTCGTGCTCGATGCGCGCCTCGAGGTAGCGGTCGACCGTCTCGATGAAGTTGCGGCAGTGGAAGCGCGTGTGAAAGCCGATGATCGTCGCGCCCAGCATGCCCTGCAGGATCTCGCGCCGCCACGGGCAGATGCCGAACGACTCGGGGTTCGGCCACGGGATGTGCCAGAACGCAAGGATCGTGGCCCGCGGCAGCTGCGCGGCAATCATCTGCGGCAGCAGTGCGAAGTGGTAGTCCTGAACCAGTACCACCGGGTCTTCGCCGCGCGCCTCCTGCACGACCGCGTCGGCGAAGCGCTGGTTGATCGTGCGATAGGCCTCCCAGTCCGACTCGCGGAACACCGGCCGCACGTGCGCCACGTGGCACAGCGGCCACAAGCCCTCGTT
>DASTZF010000227.1:0-5905 GCA_035764445.1 Burkholderiaceae bacterium | reverse complement strand
ACCTGATCGCCACCGCACGCGCCACAGCGCCCGACGATCCGCTGTACGTGGTGGCGATGGGCTGCGTCACCAACGTCGCCAGCGCGCTGCTGCTGGCGCCCGAGATCGTCGAGCGCATCGTCGTCGTGTGGACCAGCGGCTATCCGTCGAGCGCGCCGCACGTCAACCATGCGTTCAATCTCGAGCAGGACCTGCTGGCGACGCAGGTGCTGCTCAACAGCGGCGTGCCGCTGGTCTACCTGCCGGGCTTCCAGGTCGGCGCGCAATTGCGCCTGTCGTTGCCCGAGGTCGAGTGGTTTGTGCAGGCGCGTGGCGCGATCGGCGACTACCTGCACCATCTGTTCACGCACAACCCGCTGTGGGACCTGGCCGGCATCGAGAGTCTCTATGCGCACTCGTGGGTGATCTGGGACGTGATCACGCTGGCGTGGCTGATGCGCCCGGAATGGGTGCCCAGCGAGCTGGTGCGCACGCCGACGATCGACGCCGACCGCATCTGGCGCCAGGCTCCGGGCCGGCCACTGATGCGCGAAGCGTATGCGGTCGCACGCGATGCGATCTTCGCGGACTTCTTTCGCAAGCTAGAGAGCGCACCGGCGTGAGCCGGCACACGAGACCGATCGCGCGCCGGCGTGAACCAGCGCTTCAGCCGACCATCGACGCCAACGAGGCGAACTCGCCGACGATGCGCTCGATGATCGGAGCCGACAGGTAGCAGTCGACGCGCTCGCGCACGTGAGCGATCAGCGCGGCGGCGCTGTGGTCGCCCGACCAGTCCTCGCCGCCGCTGTCGGAGCGTGCGGCGCGCGGCGACAGCACGCGCCACTTGGCGCACCAGGTCACCGACCACAGCCACATCGCCGCGCGCAGCGGCACCAGCCACGGGCGGTGTGCCGCTGCATCGTCGATGTGTGCGGCCCATGCGGAATAGGTGTCGGCCACCTGCCGCAGCGTGAGCTCGGCGTAGACGTCGACGTCCCACGTGGTCGACGTGTACAGCGTCGCGTGCGCCAGGTCGAGCGGCGGATGACTGTAGCGCGCCTTCTCGAGATCGACCAGCACCGCGCTGCCATCGTCGCGCAGCAGGAAGTTGCCCGGATGCGCATCGAACGAGATCAGCCGCTTCGGTGGCCTGGGCGATCGATCGGACAACCGTTGCAACGCGGTGCGGTGCGCGTCGACCCGCGCGCGCGACGATGCGTCGAGCCCGGCGCCATCGAGGTGCACCGCCTGCGTCTCGATCTCGTCGCGCAGCGCGCGCAGCGGGTCGGCATCGTCGCGCAGCGGTGCGCGCTGCTGCGGCGCCGGCAACGGCGCGCCGTGGATCGCAGCCAGTGCGCGCGCAATTGCCGGCAAGTCTTCGGGCAGGCGCGCCGCGCGGCCGACGATCTCCTGCACCAGCAGGCCGCCGCGCGGCAGCGCGGCGCCGGGCGCCAGCACGCCGACCAATCGCGGCGCAGCGCCGGTCGGGCTGGCGCGCTGATAGCACGCGGCCTGATAGTCGAGGTTGTCCTGTGCGGCCAGCCCCATCTGGCTCTGCTTGGGCAAGCGCGCGATCGCGCCGGTGCCGACCAAGCGCACGTGGTGATGTGCCAAGCCTTTGTCGGCCATCATTTCCAGCGCCGCCTCGGCATAGGGCGAGCGCGCGACGCGCAGCGCCGTGCGCAGGCGATCGAGCAGCGCTTCGGCGTCGTGCGATGTCATTGGTGCACCCTTGGCGCTGCGCGCCGTCCCGCCGAGCGGGAATGAGCCCCTTCGGGCGGCCGCGCGGGGCTCACGCCGTTCCTCCCAGTTCGATCAGCGGCCCGCCGGCGGCGCGCGCATCCTGCTCGTCGTGCGTCACCAGCAGGATGGGCAAGCGGCGTTCGCGCGCGTGCTCGAACACGAACGCACGGAAGTCGCTGCGCAGCCGCGCATCGAGCTTGTTGAACGGCTCGTCGAGCAGCAGCGCACGTGGATGCGCGAGCAGCGTGCGCATCAGCGCGACGCGGGCGCGCTGGCCGCCCGACAGCGTGGCCGGGTCGCGCGCTTCGAAGCCCGATAGCCCGGCCTCGCGCAGCGCATCGGCCACCTGGATGTCGCGCGCCGCACGGCCTTTGACTTCGGCCGGCAACGCGAAGGCCAGATTGGTGCCGACCGACATGTGCGGGAACAGCAGGTCGTCCTGGAACAGGATGCCGATGCCGCGGCGCTCGGGCGGCAACCGCGTCACCTCGACATCGCCGATGAACACCTCGCCGCCGGCGGTGAACGCCGGCGCCAGCGTGCCCGACAGGTAAGCCAGCAGCGTCGACTTGCCACTGCCGCTGGCGCCCATCACCGTCGTGCAGACGCCCGCCGCCACTTTCACGTTGAAGTCGTCGATCAGCACGCGCTCGCCCAGCGCGATGCGCACGCGATGCAGGCGCAACGCGGACGCGGGCGTGGTCATTGGATGCCTCTGCGCGCTGCGCGCCCCAGGGTCGGCGCTTGGCGGCCCGGCGCGCTCATTGGGTAACCTCCGTGCTTCGCACTGCGGTGCGAGCCCCCTTCGGAGCGGCCGGGCGGGGGCTCATTGGGCATCCTCTGGCCTGCGGCCTTCGGAATTCGCCTTGGGAGCGGCCCGGCGGCTCATGCGAGCGCGCGCCGGTGCGCGAACGTCATGCGCGGGATCAGCGTCGCGGCGGCGAACGCGATGAACGGCAGCAGTGCCTGCAGCAGCGCCCACACCGCGGTGACCCGGCGGTCTTCGCCCGAGGCCAAGGTCACCGCCTCGGTGGTCAGCGTGGCGACTCTGCCGCTGCCGGCGAACAGCGTCGGCAGGTATTGCCCGACGCTGACCGCAAACGCCACTGCGCAGGCGATCAGCGTGGGCTTCAGCAGGATCGGCAGCTTGATGCGCCAGAACACGCGCGCTCTCGACGCGCCGAGGCTGGTGGCCGAGCGCGCGTAGCGGCTGTCGAACGCGCGCCACGGGTCGGCCAGCGAGAGAAAGAAGTACGGCAGCACGAACACCAGATGCGCCCACACCACCGCGAACAGCGTGGCGTCGAGGTGCGAGCGGATCAAGAGCACCTGCACGCCGAACAGGAACGCCACCTGCGGCACCAGCAGCGGCATGTACAGCAGCCATAGGCTGCCGCTGCCGAACGCGCGCGGCACCGCGGCCCCGCCGGCTCGCTGCACCTCGTGCTCGAGGCAGGCGATCACCAGCACGGCGGCCACCACGGTGGCGGCCAGACCGATCCACAACGTGTCGAGCGCCGGTTGCAGCACGTCGGCAGATTGCCGCATCCAGTTGGCCCATGTCCACGCTTGCGGCAGCGCGTCGGGGTAGCGCCACTGTCGCGTGAACGACCAGATCAGCAGCGCCAGCATCGCCAGGCCGGTGGCCGCCGCGAGCAGCGCGCAGGTGCCGCTGGCCAGCGCCGCGGCCGCGGCCAGCGGGCCTTCGCGGTGCCCGAGCGCGAGCCAGCGCCTGCCCCAGCGCGCGATCACCGCTTCGAGCGCGCACCACGCGCCGATGCACGCTTCCACCAGCACGAGCAGCAGCACCGCTGCTGCCGACGCCGGCAGCACGCGGTGCAGGTCGGGGTCGGCAAACCAGCGCACCGCGAGCACCGCGAGCGTCGGCGGATTGCCGGGGCCGAGGATCATCGACACGTCGACCACCGACAGCGAGAACGCGAGCACCGCGAAGATCGGCAGCCGGATCTGCGGATACACCAGCGGCAGCACCACCTGCAGGTACGCTTGAACCGGGCGATAGCCCAGCGCGCGCGCCGCCGCCATGTACGGCGGCGCGCTCACCTGGTTGAGCGCACCGAGCGTCATCAGCATCAGGTACGGCACTTCCTTGACCAGCAGGCCGACGATCAGCGCCCAGCCCGATGGATGCCCGACGGTGCTGACGTCGGGCGGCAGCTCCCAGCCGGTGAGGCCGGGCGACACCCAGCGCACCAGCCAGCCCGACGGCACCAGCAGGAACGACAGGCCGATCGCCAGTGCCGAGTGCGGTGCCGCCAACACCGGCGCCATCCACGCGCCGATGCGCCGACCCCACGCGCGCTCTTGCGTCCATGCGGCGAGTCCGATCGCCGCGGCCACCGCCAGCAGCGTGGTCAGCAATCCGGTGACGAGCGTCAGCTGCAGCGCGCTGCCGAAGCCGGGATGGTCGACGAGCTCGCGCCACGGCGCGAGCGTGAAGCGATCGGCACCGAGCGCCGGCATCACGCCGAACGCGGGCAGCAGCGTGCCCAACAAGCCGGCGACGATCGGCAGCGCGAACGCCGCCACTGTGATGGCGGGGGCCCAGCGCAGCGGGCTCATCAGGGATCCTCCGGCCTGCGTCCTCCGGAGCTCGCCTTGGGAGCGGCCCGGCGGCTCGCGCGCCGCGACGTCATTGCGTGTAGCGACGCTGCCACTCGGCGGCGATGCGAGTCATCCAGCTCGCGTGCGGCTCGAGCAGCGGCTTGCCGAGTTCGGCGGGCGTGGGCAGCGCCGGGCTCGGCGTGAGCTCGGCGAACAGCGTGCGGTCGGCCGGCGACAGGCGCGCGAGGTCGAGCACGTTGACGCTGCCCATCGACTGGATGTCCTGCGCGCGCGCCTGCGTCGCCGGCTCGAGCAGGAAGTTGGCCAGCAGCAGCGCGCCTTCCTTGTGGGCGGCGTTGTAGGGGATGGCGACGAAGCTGGTGTTGCCGATCGTGCCCTTGCGCATCGTGAACGTGCGCACCGTGTTCGGCAGCTGCCCGCCGAGCACCGACACCGCGGCCTCGGCCGGGTTGAACGACAGCGTGATGTCGATCTCGCCGTCGTTGAGCAGCTGGCGCTGCGCCGAGCCGTTCTCGGGGAACTGCGTGCCCTTGCGCCACAGCGTGGGCCGCAGCTGGTCGTACCACGCCCACAGCGGCGCGGTGGCGGCGGCGAAGTTGTCGTCGGTGGCCGGCTGCTGCAGCAGTGCGGGATCGGGCGTCAGCTCGTACAGCGCCTGCTTGAGGAACGTCGAGCCGAGGAAATTGCTCACCTTCGGATGCGTCAGCCGGCCCGAATGCTTGCGTGACCAGTCGAGCAGCTCGGGCGCCGAGCGCGGCACCTCGGCGGCGTTCTTGATGCGCGCGCTGTCGTAGACGAACACGATCTGCGCCAGCTTCCACGGCACCGCGTAGCCGTCGACCGGCGTGGTGAAGTCGATCACGTTGGAACGCTTGTTCACCGTGTCGACCCAGCGGTAGTTCGGCAGCGCCTGCGTGACCGGGCCGTAGAGCAGGCCCTGCTGCTTCATCGCCAGGAAGTTCGGCCCGTTGATCCAGATCAGATCGACCGTGCCGTCGCTGTTGCGGCCGGCGGCCTTCTCGGCCACCACGCGCGTCACCGCTTCGGAGGTGTCCTTCAGTCGCACGTGAGTGACGGTGACGTCGTGGCGCGACTTCATCTCGCCGGCCGCCCATGCGATGAACGCGTTGGTCTTCTCGTCGCCGGCCCAGGCATTGAAGTAGACGGTCTGGCCCTTGGCCTTGGCGGTGACCTGGTTCCAGTCGAGCGCGGGCTGTGCGTGGGCGGTTGCTGCACCGCAGGCGAGTGCCAGCAGGGCGCGCTTGGCGACGCACTGGAGCAATCGCAGGGATGTGAGCATGGTCGGAAGACGGCGAGTCTGCAGTGCCCGCGAGTGTCCTACAACGGCGCACCGTGCGCAGTCGTGCGGCTTTCGATGGCGCACCTTATGCAGAGGGGCCGGTTGTTGCGTCGGGTGAGTGGCCGAGACCTTACAGCAACCGCCCAAGACCCGGCTCTATCCCGCCGCTCGGACGAAGCGCCGCACCAGCTTGCTCTGCACCCAGGATGCCGTCGCGGCGTCCATGCGCAGGTAGTGCGGTGTGCGCAGGTGCGCCTGGATGGCGGCTTCGTCGTCGTACAGCTCGTACAGAAA
>DASTZF010000226.1:0-14154 GCA_035764445.1 Burkholderiaceae bacterium | reverse complement strand
CCGCCGGAATCTGCTGCGCGTCGTGCGAGGTAGTGACTCCGTTTTGTTTGAACGTCTCGTCGGCAAGCGTCACCGGCACAACGTAGTAGCCGGCTTCGGCCAATGGCCGCGTGGCGCTCGCCCACACGGCCGGCGTGGCCTTGACATCGGGTGACTCGTTCAGCGGCGGCAACACAAGAATGGATGCAGGACGCGCGCGCTGGAATGCCGAGTAGTCTTTGCGTGGGGTGGCGCAGGCGCTGAAGAGCAACGGCACCAGCAGGGCTCCGATCAGAACAGTGCGTTTCATGCGGCCGGGTCTTTCGCCTGAGGGTCACTCTTCGCCGGCTCCGCCTTCGCTCCGCCGAGTCGCCTGAGAAGCTGATCCATGTACGGCGTCGACTCGGGGAACGCGACCTTCTCGGCGTTCCAGAGCTCCATTGCGCGGCCGGGATTGCCCACGCTCAGGTACAGCATCCCGAGGTGCGCACGCAGACCAGGCGGCAACTGCGCATTGGCGGCACGCGCCTTCTCGGCGTGTGTCTCGATCTCCTGAATTTGCTGATCGGGGCTTATGCCCTCCCGGAGCAAGTACGCGTACTGCTGACGCGGATAGGTCTCCCACATGTACAGCGGCGCGCCGCTCTGCGCACATCCCACAAGCACGAGGACGACGACAATCGACCCAAGGAGGCACGGCGCCAAGCGGATCAATTCGTACCCCACTTGCTGGCGTCGCGGGCAGCGACAAGGTTGTCTACCGCGTCGCGCATCGCCAGATCGAGCACCTTGCCATTGAGTGTGGCGTCGTAGCCCGCGGTGCCGCCGAAGCCGACCACCTCGCGCGTCGAGAGCTGATACTCGCCCGCCCCGCGCGCCGAATACACCACCTCGGAGGTGCGCGTGTTGACGACGTTCAACGTGATCTTGGCGTAGGCCACCTGAGAGCGGCCGCGGCCGAGAACGCCGAAGAACTGTTGATCCCCGACCTCTTTGCGGCCGAATTCGGTGATGTCGCCGGTGATCAGGAAGGATGCCCCGCGCAAGGTCTGCGCCACGCCTTGAAGCTTCGCCTCCTGGCTGATCTCGTTCATGTTCTCTCGCTCGAGCACGTTAAAGCGCTGCGACTCGTGCAGGTGCGCGACCAGCGACGTCTTTGCCTGGCTGCCAAGGCGGTCGATGCCGTCGGAGAACACGCCCATCATGTAGTTCGAGCGGTTGTCGAACTTGCCCACGGCCACCGGGATGCGCGGGCCTTGCGCCGGTGTGCTGGCTGCCTGGACCTTTGCCACCTCGACGGTTCGGGAGCTTTCGGTAGCGCAGCCCGCCATGAGGAACGCGGAGAAGACAAAGATCGGGAGTGGCCTCTTGATCATGATTGCCCTTTCCTCTGACGAAACGCAAAGCGACTGATCCTACATTGCGGGTCGGGTGAGGTCGACACGCCGAATCGCCGACTTAGCACGGTATGCGCGGTCAGCGGGCAAGTTCTTGGAGGGCGTGCCGGCGGGCAGCACTCCGATGACGCCGGTGCGGCGTGCGCAACCGGTCCGGCGCACGCTGGGGCGCCCGGATGATGTGCACAATGCTCGTTCCGCCGATCGGTCGGCGCGACGCCGCACCGAACGTCTTTCCGCGAGGAGACGTCATGAAGACGCGTGCATTCAAGACCCGCAGTGCAACGGAGCTCGTGTTTTCGGTCATCGGCCTGGGCACGGCGCCGCTCGGCGAGCTCTACGAGGTGCTCGACGAGCAGACGAGCATCGCGACGGTGGAGCAGGCTCTCGCGAGCGGCGTGCGCCTCTTCGACACGTCACCGCACTACGGCAACGGCATCGCCGAATCCCGCATGGGAGCGGGGCTGCGTCGTGCCGGGCGAAGCGAGGTCATCGTCTCGACCAAGATCGGGCGCGTGATGAATCCCTTCGTGAAGCCGCCACCGCGCAACAAGGAGGTGTACTCGCCGGGGTTCGTCGGCGGCTACGGGCACGCGCCGCGCTTCGACTATTCGTACGACGGCACGATGCGCTCCGTCGAGCAATCGCTGCTTCGCACGGGCCTGAGTGCGATCGACATCCTGCTCATCCACGACTGCGACGTCTGGACGCACGGCGCCGAGGCCGGGCGCCGCTTCAAGGAAGCGATGGACGGCGCCTACCGAGCGCTCGACAAGTTGCGCAGCGAGAAGGCCGTGGCGGCCATCGGGTTCGGCATCAACGAGGCCGACACCTGCGTCAAGTTCGCCCGCGCCGGCGACTTCGACGTCGCGATGATGGCCGGACGCTACTCGCTGCTGATCCAGAACGGCCTGGCCGAATTCCTGCCGCTGGCCCTCGAGAAGAAGATGGGGGTCATGCTGGCGGGGGTGTTCAATTCCGGGGTCCTCGCCACCGGGGCCGTTCCTGGAGCCAAGTTCGAATACGCGGCGGCACCGCCCGAGATCATGGAGCGGGTGCGCAAGATCGAGGCGATCTGCGCAACCCACGGCACGTCGATCCGGCGCGCCGCGCTGCAGTTCGCGATGATGCACCCGGCGGTCGTCTCGGTCGTGCTCGGCGCGGTGAAGCCAGCGGAGATCGAAGCGAATGTGGCCGATGCCGAGCACGCGGTGCCCGCGGCGCTGTGGCGCGATCTGAAGTCGGCCGGGCTGCTCGATCCGTCGGCGCCTACCGACTGAGGACCCGTCACGCGCGCGGTTGCGAGCGGCGAAACCGAGCACCGCGTCAGCGGTTCGCTGCTTCCAGCGTGCGTCGCATTCGACGCAGCGCGGCCAGCCTTACGCAATGCGCCCAAACCACAGCACCGACAGAGACGACCCTGCCACAAACAGGATCGCCGCAATCAGTGCCAGCAGGCCGGTCAGTTCGATTTCGCGCGTCCGGAGCTGCAGGCGCGAGCCAAGCCTTTGGTAGACGCTGCGCAAGTCCTCGGCGGTGCCGGCGTGGTAGTACTCGCCGCCGGTCATGCGCGCTGCTTCGCGCAGCGTCGGCTCGTCCAGTTGCAGATAGATGGCCATGCCCTCGCCCGCAGCCACATGGCCATCGATGGTCCCCAGTCCCACGGTGTAGATCCGAATTCCTCGATCGGCAGCCATCTTCGCGGCCTCCAACGTATCGACGCCGGTGGTTCGGCGCCGTCGCTCAGCAGGATGATCGCGGCGGAGTCGTAGGATCCCGCCGCCACCGGCGTGATTGGCGTCGGCCGTCGCGCCTTCTCCCTCTCATCCCAATTGCGCGTTTTGTGCCGGGACCCGAAAGTCATCTCGCCCAGATCGAGCCCGTGATCCGGAAACAGCTCCGCCAGGCACAACACGATGGCATTGCCAACCGCCGTTCCGAACTGCATCTGGATGGCGTCGATCGCGCCGATGAGAGAGGGACGATCGATCGTCGCCTGCTGGGCGACCTGAGCGCTGCCGGCGAAGGTGACGATGCCCACTTGGATGTTGTGGGGCAACTCGTGCAGGAACGCTCTTGCCGCTTCCTGCGCGGCCACCATGCGCGTCGGTTTGACGTCCCTGACGCGCATGCTCAGCGACACATCGATCGCGAGCATGATCGTGGAACTTGACCAAGGAAGTGTCACCCGCGCGGTCGGACGCGCGAGGCCCAACACCAAGACGAACAGTGCCAACCAGAAGAGCGCCGGAGGAATGTGCCGCCGCCATTGGCGGCCCAAGGCCTCGCGTGCGACGCTCACGCTGCTCACACGCAGCGCGGACTTGCGCAGTCGCAGCAGCCACAGGTACAGCGCCGGGAGCAAAGGCAGCGCCAGCATCAACCATAGGTTCTGGGGCCAAAGGAATTTCATCTACGACGGCAGGAGCATCACTGCTAAAGCTTGATTGAGGCCCGCTGCCGACACAAGCCGACATCCATTGCAAGGCGATCGCTCATCGCGCCGACTCCGCTCCGGCACCTCGATCCAGCCGAAGCGAAATCTGCTACTCGATCACCCTGTCCGCTTGCAGGAGCACTGCAGCAGGGATCTGAAGTCCTATTCGTTTGGCTGTCTTGAGGTTGATCACAAGCTCAAATCGCTCGACTTGTTCGACGGGAAGATCGCGCGGCTTGACACCTCGGAGAATCTTGTCGACATACGTCGCACTGCGCTTGAACATCTCCGCGTAATCGGGGCCGTAGCTGGCCAACCCGCCAAGGTCGGTGAACTCGCTGTCGATGTACATCGTAGGCAACCGAGCCGTGAGCCCGAACTCCGCGATCTGGCTCTGCAGAGCGACCACGGGCGGACTTTGCAGCACGAGCACAGCCCCCGCGCGCGATCTTTGGATGGCCGCAAACGCCTCGTTAATCACAGCACCGTCGTGCACCGCAATCCGAAGGATACGCAGGCCCAGCACGCTCGACGCCCGATCGATTTCCTGCATTCGCGCTCGGTAGCTTGGAGCCTGCGAATAGCCAATAACCGCAACGCTGCTGAGCCTCGGTACGATGCGCTTGAGGAACTCCAGCTGCTTGGCACCGAGGTCGGTCGCCTGGAGGCTTAGGCCGGTTGTGTTGCCGCCGGGATGCGCGAGGCTCTCCACCAGCCCCGCCGCAACCGGGTCGCCGCTGAAGACCATCACGATGGGAATCGATGCGCTCGCCTTGCGCACGGCCCTAGACGCCGTGCTGCCGGCGGCGACAACAACATCGACCTTCGAGACCACTTGGGCGGCCAACGGATCAAGCCGATCGACGTCGCCGTTGGCGTACGTGTACTCGACGGCGATGTTCTGTCCCTGGGAATAGCCAAGGTCCCGCAGTGCGCGACCGAAGGTGTCGGCACGCGCCGCATCCGAAGTGGCGGTGCCGGATAGCAGGACAGTAACCCTGGGGAGCAACGCCTGTGCCATCGGTTGCCGCGGTGCGCTGCCGATCATCAAGATCGCTGCCATTGCCACGCGTCGGTCCATGGCCCGCTCAAGGAGCCGAGGAGCACCCAGGCCGCCTTCGCTCCCTTGCATAGTCCCTCCGGGAACTCAGTGTAGATTGACAGTCCGCCAGCGACAATCGATGGCGCGGCGTCCGCCGAAGTGTCCGCTCTGGCCGCAATCGGCCGCCGCGCGGCGGTTGCTACCGACCACCCATGGCGGACGTCTCGGTTCGTCAGTCACTCGATCACCTCATCGGCGCGCAACCGCAGTGAGGGTGGGATCGCCAATTCGAGCGCCTTGGCTGTGTTCAGGTTTATTGCCAGCGTGAACCGTGTTGGCTGCTCGATCGGAAGCTCAGCGGGGTTCGAGCCGCGCAGGATCTTGTCGATGTACGTCGCCGCGCGCCGAGCCATCGAATGAATGTCAGGACCATAAGCCATCAGGATGCCGCCGCGGGCATAGATGTCGCGTTCGGCGATCGACAACATCTTGTGGCGCGCGGCGAGCGCACTGACTCGGGTGATTTCGCCGCTGATGAGCGCGCTTTCGGGCCCCAGCACGACCGCTCCGGCACCACTGCGTCGCGCGATTTCGAACGCGCCCACGAGATCCTTGGCCTCGCGCACCGGCAGCATCACGCGCGACGCGGCGAGAGACCGTAGAGCACCGTCGACCGCGCCCCAGCCAACCGCCGATGCGTGCTCAATCGACCCAAGCGCCAGGTCCCAGAGTACTGCCACACGCGCCAGGGTGGGTTGCAGCTCCCGCAGCAGTTCGAGTCGCTTGGCCGTCAGTTCCGGTGCGAGGCGGCTCAATCCCGTGGCATTGCCGCCGGGTCGCCCGAGCGTTTGGGCAAATCCCATCGCCACTGGGTCGGGCCCGTAGATCATCACCACCGGGATGCTCTTTGTCTCCGCGAGCACCGCCTGCGTATCGACGCCGCCGTAGGCGATGATCAGATCGGGCTTCATCGCCACGAGCTCGCGTGCGCGCTCGGGGAGGTTCTCTGCGCGGCCCGCTCCGTCGCGAAAGTGAATTGTGTAATCGCGATCGCGCACGTAGCCCAGCTCTCGCATCCCCAGCAGCAGGTCGTTGGCTGCCTCCTGAGCTGGGGCGGCCAACGGATACAGCCCGAGGTAGCCGAGGCGCCACACCTTTTGCGCGAGTAGCGCGCCAGGCGCTGTCACGGCAGCGACGCACGCGGATCCAAGCGCTCTCGTAAGCCTGCGCCGCGCGATCACTCGATCACCTCGTCGGCGCTCAAGCGCATCGTCTGCGGGATCGTGACGCCGAGCGCTTTCGCACTCTTGAGCCCCTCGCGCGCGAGTGCGTGTGTAGCCTCGAAGAGCCACCCTGCGGTCACGCCAAGCCTGCTGCCCATCGGTTCCCTCCGCGGACGCAGATTGAATCATTGGCTGACTGGTGCGACAGGGGTCCGGCGTTCACAATTGAACGGCCCCTAGTCCACTCCACAACCGGGCGTCCGCGGAGGTACGAGCAATGGCGATTCGCGGTAGTTGTTTGTGCGGCTGCGTGACGTTCGAGATTGACCGGGCCTGCGGTCCTGCAGAGTACTGTCATTGCAACCGCTGCAGAAAGCGCTCGGGTAGCGCTTCGCTGCTCACGGTTCGCGTGAACACAAAGGACTTTCGGCTGCTCACAGGCCGTGAGTTCGTGAAGGCGTACGCCGCGCCGATCCTCTACTCACCGCCCGCCTATCAATCCTGTTTCTGTTCAAACTGCGGTAGCCCTGTGCCTGAGCTCGCCCCAAATGGCGATTCGCTCGAAATTCCTGCAGGTCTGTTCGACGACAACCTCGACATCCGTCCGGACAAGCACATCTTCGTTGACTTCATGCCGCCCTGGGATGACCTCAAGCGAGAACTCCCAGCCTATACGCTGCGGCAGATCTATGAACTGCGCACGGGACGACCTTTGCCGCCGGATTTCGTGCCTCGCTTACACGGGCCGCCTGGCTGATAGACATCACAGCGGGCCCCAATCGAGGGACGTCCGTTTCTGGCGTCTAGGGCAAGGACAGTTTGGGCGTCATGATGCGAAAGACGGACACTATTCCGTCCACCGCTGCCAGGTGAGCCTATTTCTGAGCTCACGCCCCTCGTAGGTGAACGGAGGCGTGATCTTGACATGGCTTGGGATGGGTTCACTTGGAAGCTCGCTGCAACGGAGATTGCGAGGCCTGATGTAAGCCGCAATCGGTGAATGTTGGCGTGGCGACTCCGGCCTGCCGGCGTTGAGCAGCCCCCCCTGTTCGGCTCCTATTTGCGCACGAGCGGAATCTGTAGGTTGGTCGGCCGGTTCGCTTCGCTGTCGAAGCCGCGGCCGTCGATGTTGCGGGCGCCCCAGAACAGCATGTCGCGGCTCAGGTAGACCAGGTCGTACTCCATGAAGTGCTTGCCCTCCACGAGCCCGAAGGGTGCGAACGCCTTGCCGAAGATGCTTTGCGGCTTGCCGACCTCCCACTTGGCGTAGCCTTGGACTGCCACCTTGTTGAGCAGGTCGGCGAAGGCGGGGAGCAGGGGCGTGACCTCGTAGGCCTCATCGGCGACGAAGTCGACTTTCTGCGCTCCATCGGCGATGGGATGGGGGCCGCGCCAGAACGTGTGCCCGCGGATGAAGATGCGCGCCAGCGGGGTCGCACCGTAAGGATCGGCGGAGTTCTCGATGCTCAGTTCGAAGACGTCGCCGTCGACGTAGCGGAAGCTGCGTCTCAGATAGAACGGCTTCAGGCTGCCATCGGGGTTCTTGTTGGCACTGGGGCGGATCTCCGGGGCGATGCTCGCCCAGTCTCCGACCATCCCTTGCTTGACTTGCTGCAGGTTCATAGGGCCTCGCGTGATGGAAGATGCCCCTCCTCGCTGCGCCACCTCAATGGGCGCGGTGCACGCGAGGAGCATGGCGACAAGAGGGGCCCAAAAGGACATGGCAGCGCGCAAGTGGCTACCCCACGATCGGTCGAACTTTCCGAGTCGCAGTATCGTCAGCGTCTCAGTGCGGGCGCTAGCCCAAATCGGCAAATCGAGGCCACGTCGCTTTTCGACGCGGACCACTGACATGTCCATCCAGGTCGACGTGTTCGACGACTTCCACCTCCACGGCGCGTCGGCGCCGGAGTGGAACCAGCGGTACGCACAGCTTTCGCCCGGTGCGATGCACAGCACGCTGACCGAGGCAACCTCGGGCCGCGTGCACGTCTTTCGCAAGTGGATGAGTGAGCGGGTGGTTCAGCAGGGCTGCCTGCCTGGGGGCCAGATCTGCTTTGCCCTGCTCAACGGCTGTGCTGACGGGCTGCCGCGGATGCAGGGCCAGGAGCTGCGCGAGAACCACCTCGTCGTCCTGCGCGGCGGCGAGGAGTTCGCCATCCAGCGTCCTCGCGGCATGGAGCTACTCGCGATCACTTTTCCGAACGAGGACTTCCTGCAGCTTCTCGACGAGCGCCCGCGGCCGCAGCAGGCACGCAAGCTCCTGTCTCGTCACGAGCTGCAGGCTCCCGCCGACGCGCTCCGGCGACTGCGCGGTCAACTCATGGCCACACTCCGACTGCCACTCTCAGGGCACGCTGATTCGCAAGCGCTCGGCGACGAGTCAGGCGCGTCCGCGGGGCTGTTCGAGTCACTGCGAGCGCTGTTCGAAGACGCGTGCGATGCGCAGCCAACCGTTGCGAGCGCTTCAGCCGCCTATATCGTGGCGCAGTGCCATCGCATCGTTGTGGACAGCGGAGACGCTCCACCCGATGTCGAAACCCTGTGCAGGCGGCTGCGTGTCAGCCGCCGCAGCGTGCAGTACAGCTTTCGACAAATGGCGAACAGCACCACGGTGCACTACCTGCGCAGCCTGCGCCTGAACCTGGTTCGCCAGCGCCTGCTGGCGACTAGCCCGGCTCAACTGAGTGTCTCGCAGGCGGCCGGGGATCAGGGCTTCGAGCAACTGAGTCACTTCACCGAACGCTACAAGGCTCTGTTCGGCGAGTTGCCATCGGAGACGAACCGAGCGCAAGTTGCACGGCCCCCTAGGCAAACATGGGTGAGCGCCTCATGCTCACGCCTCCGCACGTAGGCTCTGCTACGCCATTCCAGCGGCCTGACCCTCGCCCGCGGTGAAAAGAAGCGACAGGAGATGCCATCGATGAATGCCTCCACAGACAAGGCGCGGCGCGAAACGATCGATGCGGTGTTGGCGCTCGCCGTCGCTCGCTTGGGCGCCGACCAGCGGCCGCTGGCCGAGGCGTTCGCGCGCGAGTACTTCCGCCAACTC
Source organism: Burkholderiaceae bacterium (assembly GCA_035764445.1). Classification (GTDB taxonomy): domain Bacteria; phylum Pseudomonadota; class Gammaproteobacteria; order Burkholderiales; family Burkholderiaceae_C; genus JAEUPI01. The sequence continues at coordinate 5,024 of DASTZF010000226.1, read as the reverse complement.
GACGCCGATGACCTCGCCGAGCGCACACCGGAGGATCTGTGCGGTGCACTGCTGTCGCATTGGCAGTTCGGAGCCACACGGGGCATCGGTCGGCCGAAGGTGCGCGTCCTGAGCCCCACCGTGGCTGAGCACGGCTGGGCCTCGCGTCACTCGGTGATCGAGATCATCAACGACGACATGCCCTTCCTGGTCGATTCGACGACGATGGAGATCAACCGACAGGGACTGACGCTGCACCTGATCGCGCACCCGATCCTCGGCGTCGAGCGGGGCGCCGACGGTGGTCTCGCTGCCATCGGCTCGCGCAACGACGCGCTGCAGGCGGCGCGTGAATCCTGGATGCACATCGAGATCGACAGGCTCGTCGATCCGCAGCATCGCAGCGACCTGGTGGCCGGCATCGAGCGTGTGTTGGCCGATGTGCGTGCCGCGGTGCAGGACTGGAAACCCATGGTCGCCCGGCTGCAGGAGGCCGTGGCCGAATTGGCGGCAGCCCCCTCGGGGTTGCCGCCGGCGCTGGTGGCGGAGAGCCGCGCCTTCCTCGAATGGCTGGCCGATGACCACTTCACGCTGCTCGGCTACCGCCAGCACGACTTGGTGACCGAAGCGAGCGAGGACGCGCTGCGGCTCGTGGCCGCCAGCGGTCTGGGCGTGCTGCGCGTAACGCAGGCCGAAAAGACATCGACCAGCTTCGCGCAGTTGCCGGCCAAGGCACGCGCGCTGGCGCGTGCGCCGACGCCGCTGCTGGTCGTCACCAAGGCGAACACGCGCTCCACGGTGCACAGGCCCGGCTATACCGACTACATCGGGGTCAAGCGCTACGACAGGCAAGGCCGGGTCGTCGGTGAGCACCGCTTCCTCGGCCTGTTCACCGCCACGGCCTACAGCGCCCGTGTGTCGGAAACGCCGCTGCTGCGCGGCAAGGTCGAGGCCATCGCAGCACGCGCCGGACTACCCACCGGGGGCCATCTGGCCAAGGCACTGACCCACATCCTGGAGACCTATCCGCGCGACGAACTGTTCCAGATCTCGGACGACGAGCTGTACGAAACGGCGCTCGGCATCCTGGCGCTCGGCGACAGGCAGCGCCTGCGCTTGTTCGTCCGCTGCGACCCGTTCGACCGCTTTGTTTCCTGCCTCGTCTATGTGCCGCGCGAGGCCTACTCGACCGACCTGCGCGTCAAGCTGCAGCGCATCCTGACCGAGGCCTTCGTCGCTACCGGTACCGACTTCGACGTGCAACTCGGCGACACCGCGCTGGCACGCATTCATTTCATGGTGCGCACCACGCCGGGTCGCCTGCCGCCGTTCGATCGCCGCGAGATCGAGGGCAAGCTCGCCGCCGCCGCGCAGCGCTGGAACGATCAACTGCGCGATGCGCTGATCGAGGCCGAAGGTGAGGCGCGCGGCATCGACCTGTACAAGCGCTGGAATGCGGCCTTCCCGCCGGAATACCGCGAAAGTGTGGTCGCGCGAGCTGCCGTACCCGACGTGCACAGGGTTGCGAGCCTGACCAGCGAGGCGCCGCTCGCGCTGGCGTTGTACCGGCCGCTCGGCGCCGCCGCGAGCGTGCTCGGATTCAAGGTGTACCGCCTCGGTGAGCCGATCGTCCTGTCAGACAGCCTGCCGATGCTCGAGCACATGGGCACGCGCGTCCTGGGCGAGCAGAACCATCGAATCGAATCCGCCACAGGGTCGATCTCGCTGCACGACTTCGACCTGCAGGCGCAGGTGGAGGACGAGATCGACCCCGAGACCCTGGCGGCCTTGTTCGAGGACACCTTCGCGCGCGTGTTTCGCGGTGAGGTCGAGAACGACGACTTCAACAGGCTCGTGCTGCGGGCCGGGCTCGCAGCCGACGAGATCGTGGTGTTGCGCGCGTATGCCAAGTACCTCAAGCAGATCGGTTTTGCGCTGTCGCAGGCAGCGATCGAGTCCACGCTGGCCGCACAGCCGCGCATCGCGCGCATGCTGGTCACGCTCTTCAAGCTACGCTTCGACCCCACGCAGCACGACGACGACGGCGCGCAGGCCCAGGTCAACGCCATCGAGCAGGCGCTCGACCGTGTGAGCAACCTGTCCGAAGACCGCGTGCTGCGCCAGTTGCTGGCCTTGATCCAGGCGACCTTGCGCACCAACTTCTGGCGCACCGGCGTTGGCCATTCGGGCGCGCCGGGCCCGCGGCGCAGTTTCGTCAGCTTCAAGCTCGAGTCGGCCAAGATCCCGGGCCTGCCGGAGCCCAAGCCGCTGTACGAGATCTTCGTCTACTCACCGCGCTTCGAGGGCATCCATCTGCGCGGCGGCAAGGTGGCGCGCGGCGGCCTGCGCTGGTCGGATCGGCCCGAGGATTTCCGCACCGAGGTGCTGGGCCTCGTCAAGGCGCAGATGGTGAAGAACACCGTCATTGTGCCGGTGGGCTCCAAGGGCGGCTTCGTACTGAAGAAGGCCCCACCCGCGTCGGACCGCGAGGCCTTTCTCAAGGAAGGCGTTGCCTGCTATCAGGACTACCTGCGTGGCCTGCTCGACGTCACAGACAACCTGGCCGGCACCACCGTCGTGCCGCCACCGCAGGTGCGTCGCCTCGACGGTGACGACCCCTACCTCGTGGTGGCTGCCGACAAGGGCACGGCCACGTTCTCCGACTACGCCAATGCCGTCAGCAAGGAATACGGCCATTGGCTCGGCGACGCCTTCGCCTCCGGTGGCAGCGCGGGCTACGACCACAAGGCGATGGGCATCACCGCGCGCGGAGCCTGGGAGGGCGTGAAGCGCTTCTTCCGCGAAAGAGGGGTCGACATCCAGAGCACCGATTTCACGGTGGTCGGCGTGGGCGACATGTCGGGTGACGTGTTCGGCAACGGCATGCTGCTGTCGCGGCACATCCGACTGGTGGCGGCGTTCGACCATCGCCACGTCTTCATCGACCCGAGTGCCGATGCAGCGGCCTCGTTCGGCGAGCGCGAGCGCCTGTTCAAGTTGCCCCGTTCGTCGTGGGCAGACTACGACGTGAACCTGATCTCCGCCGGCGGCGGCGTCTGGGCGCGCTCAGAGAAATCGATTCCGATCTCGCCACAGGCGCGCTCGGCGCTGGGCATCGATGCCGAGCGGCTCACGCCCACCGAGCTACTGAGCGCGATCCTGAGAGCCCCGGTGGATCTGCTCTACAACGGTGGCATCGGCACCTACGTCAAGTCGAGCGGCGAGAGCCATGCCGACGTGGGCGACCGCGCCAACGACGCGCTGCGTATCAATGGCCGCGACCTGCGCTGCAAGGTGGTCGGGGAAGGCGGCAACCTCGGCTTCACGCAGCGCGGGCGCATCGAGGCGGCACTGAACGGCGTGTCGATCAACACCGACGCGATCGACAATTCGGCCGGCGTCGATACCTCGGACCACGAGGTCAACATCAAGATCGCGCTCGGCCTGGCCATCGCGGACGGCGAATTGACCGAGAAGCAGCGCAACACGGTGCTCGCGCAGATGACCGACGACGTGGCTGCGCTGGTGCTGCGCGACAACTACTTTCAGACGCAGGCGCTGTCGGTCACCGGGCGCCTGGGCATCAAGCTGATCGACCAGGAGGCGCGTTTCATGCGCTTCCTCGAGAAGTCGGGCCAACTCAATCGTGCGATCGAGTTCCTGCCGTCCGACGACGAGATCGCGGAACGCAAGGCGCGCGGCAGCGGCCTGACGACGCCCGAGCGCGCCGTGCTGCTGGCCTACTGCAAGATGTGGCTGTTCGACGAGATCCTGGCCTCCGACCTGCCGGAAGACCCCTGGATCGGTACTGCGCTGGCGCGCTACTTCCCGAGCCAGCTGCGCGACAAGTTCGGTGCCTACATCCCGCGCCATCCGCTCAAGCGCGAGATCATCGCGACCCACGTGCTCAACAGCATGATCAATCGTGTCGGCTCGACCTTCGTGCACCGACTGGCGGACATGACCGGGGCGAAACCGGCCCAGGTGGTGCGTGCCTACCTCCTCACCCGCGAGGTGATGGGCCACGTGGCGCTGTGGCAGCAGATCGAGGCGCTCGACAACAATGTGGCCGACAAGGTGCAGTCCGAGATGCTGATCGAGGAAGGCTGGCTGACCGCACGCGCGACCACCTGGTTCCTGCGCTCCAAGCGACTGGCCGAGCCGATGGAGGCGGCAGTCAAGCGATTCACCCCTGCGGTCGACGCGCTGCGGCGGACGATCGCCGCGGAGGCCGCGGCCTCGCCGAAGGCAACCGCGTGGGTGGCAGCCGGTGTACCGGGGCCGCTGGCGCAGCGCGTCGCCAGCAGCGACGGGCTGTACGCCGCGCTCGACATTGCCGAGGTGGCTGAGAGCACGCGGCGCGACGTCGCCGACGTCTGCGAGGTGCACGCCGGTGTCGCGTCGCGGCTCGGCTTGGCGCAGCTGCGCCAGCAGATCGACGGTCTGCCATCGGACAGCTACTGGCAAAGCCTGGCCAAGGCCGCACTCGGCGACGATCTGGCGGGGTTGCAGCGCGCCATCACGCAAGAGGTGTTGGCGGCAGCCGGCAGCAGCGCCACCCAGATGCTGGCTGCGTGGGAGGCGCTCAACACGTCGGCGCTCGAACGTGCGCAGCGTCTGCTAACCGAACTCCGTGACGCCAAGGCAGCGGACCTGGCGATGCTCTCAGTCGCGCTGCGAGAACTGCGCAACCTCGCCTAGCAGCGGTCGCACAGTCGAATGGGAACTCGCGCCCCGACTCGATCGTACGGGCGCCGGCTGGGTCGGGGCCAGACGAGGAAGCATTCGGTCTGAAAAGGTACGACCGCCTTCCGCACCGAAGGCACGGTGCCCAGTGGTCAGTTCGGGTGGGTCACGTTGCCCAGACGGTGACTACGAGATTTAGGGCTTCCGACACCAACCGCTGGCGGATTCAACTGGTCGATGCAACACACTAAACCTGCTGAGTGCAGGAGGAGTGTTGCGGATGAAGCAGCGACCGCGGATCTACTACTCGGACAGCCAGAAGGCGTTGATGTGGGAGCGTTGGCGGCAAGGCGCGACGC
>DASTZF010000225.1:0-20265 GCA_035764445.1 Burkholderiaceae bacterium | reverse complement strand
AGGTCGCGACCATGAACTGGGGAGGTCGCGCGGATCCGGCCTGCTCCTGCCTAACGCAGGATCGAATAGTGCCCGCCGCGCTGCAGTGCCACCTGGTACGGCGGCCGCGCGTGGATCCGCGCCAGGAACTCGGTCAACCGGGGATAGCGGGCATCGAGTCCGCCGCGCACCGCCGCCACCTCGAGCGGAAAGCTCATCATCACGTCGGCCGCACTGAACGCGTCGCCGGCGAACCACGGGCGTTGCGCAAGCTCGGACTCCATGAACACCAGTTGCCGCTGGATGTTCGGCCTGACGAAGCTCTCGAGCACGGCGTCGGCCACACGACGCGTGATCGGCTTGACGAAGAGCGGCCCGGCCTTGCGGATGCGGCCGAGCACCAGCGACAGCAACAGCGGTGACATCGCCGAACCCTCGGCGAAGTGCAGCCAGTACCGGTACCGCTGGTGCTCGGGCGTGCCGGGCGGCGGCCGCAGCGTACCGCCGGCGCGATCGACCAGGTACTCGATGATCGCGCCGGTCTCGGCCACCACGGCATCGCCGTCGGTGATGACCGGCGACTTGCCCAACGGGTGCACCTGCAGCAGCTCGGGTGGCGCGAGGCTGGTGACCGCGTCGCGCTGGTAGTGCTGAATGTCGTAGGGCAGGCCGAGTTCTTCGAGCAGCCACAGCACGCGTTGCGAGCGCGAATTGTTCAGGTGATGGACGGTGATCATGGGCGAATCGGGGTGCAGCAGCGGCCTGGATGCCCGGCGCCTGCGCGGCGTGAGTCGATGCTAGCGCGCACTGCGTGCACGGCTGCCTCGCGCAAACCCGTGCGTCGCGCGGCCTTGTCCTACAGCAGCTTCGGCGCGCGCCGACGGTGCAGCCTCGTCGCCACCCACCGCGTGATCAGTGCTGGCTGCCTAGAGTCCATCGCATCTCGAATCTCACTGCGAAGGACTCCACACCATGAACACCCGACGCGCCTTGCTGACCCTTGTGTTAGCTCCCGCCGCCTGGCTGGTTGCCTGCGGCGGCAACGACGGCATCGACGATCGCCTGGGCGTGGCCGACCCGAAGGTCCGCCTCGTGCACGCGGTGCCGGCGGCGCCGGCGGTGTCGCTGTTCCGCGATGACGCGGCGCAGCCCGAGAACGCGAACGTGACCGCGGTGCCGTACAAGGGCGCGTCGAACTACTTCGATGTGTCGGCCAACACGCACAAGTGGGAGGTGAAGACCGCCACCACGCCGGCCGTCTCGCTGGGCAGCGTGCAGTTCGAGCACCACCGCGGCAACAAGTACACGCTGGTGGCCGTGCCCGACGCCGGATCGCTCACCACAGTGGTGACGATCGACGACCCGTTCGAGAAGGGCTTGACGAGCGACAACGCGCGCGTGCGGGCTTTCAACGCCGCCTTCAACAGCGCGCCCATCGACGTCTACCTCACGGCGCCAGCGGTCAGCATCGCCAGCGTCAATCCGCAGTTCGTCAACGTCGGCTTCAAGCAGGCGGCGCCGAACTCGGGTACCAACTCCATGGAGGTCGAAGGCGGCGCGTACGTGCTGCGCGTGACGGCCACCGGCACCAAGGCGGTGTTGTTCAGCGCCGCGGTCACGCTCGACAAGAACGCCGACTGGCTGCTGGTGCCGGTGCCGGCCAGCGTCACGCCCAACGACATGCGCGTGCTGGTCGTCAGGTCGGACGGCGGCCCGGCGACCGAGCTGATCAACCAACCCTGAAGCCGCCTCGCCGCACGCGGGCTGCGGCGCCACCCGTCGGTCGTGAAGCACCACTCGTTGGTCGTGCTGGCGGCCGATGCGGCCGGTTACTCGCGCCTGATGGCCGAAGACAACGTGGCCACCGTGGCCGAGCTCGCCGGTGCGCGCGACACCTGAGTGCGAACCCGCGCGGTGCCTGGCGAGACGGCCTAGATCGACATGCGCGCGCGCACGCCGTCGACCGCCATGCGGTTGCCTTCGCCGCGCGCGACGATCTCGCCGCGTTCCATCACCAAGTACTGGTCGGCCAGTTCGGCAGCGAAGTCGTAGTACTGCTCGATCAGCACGATGGCCATCGTGCCGCGGTCGGCCAGCATGCGGATCACGCGGCCGATCTCCTTGATGATGCTCGGCTGGATGCCCTCGGTCGGCTCGTCAAGCAGCAGCAGCTTCGGGCCCCCGGCCAGCGCGCGCGCGATCGCGAGCTGCTGCTGCTGACCGCCGGAGAGATCGCCGCCGCGTCGACCGATCATCTGCTTGAGCACCGGGAACAGATCGAACAGCTCGGCCGGCAGCGCCTTGCCGTTGCCGTGCGGCGCCATCCCCATGCGCAGGTTTTCCTCGACGGTGAGGCGGGCAAAGATCTCGCGGCCCTGCGGCACGTAGCCGATGCCGCGGCGCACGCGCTCGTACGGCGCGGCGCGCGTGACGTCGCTGCCATCGAGCATGATGGTGCCGGTCTTGACCGGCACCACGCCCATCAGGCTCTTCAGCAAGGTCGTCTTGCCAACGCCGTTGCGGCCGAGCACGACGGTGATCTCGCCGACGCGCGCTTCGAAGCCGACGTTGCGCAGGATGTGCGAGCCCCCGTAGTACTGGTTGATGCCGAGCAGTTGCAACATCGCTGCGCGGGGCGCTAGCGCCCCAGGTAAACCTCGACGACCCTGTCGTTGGCCTGCACGTCGGCGAGCTGCCCTTCGGCCAGCACGCAGCCCTCGTGCAGCACGGTGACCCGCTTGTGGCGGCCTTCGGTCAGCAGCTCGACGAACTTCATGTCGTGCTCGACCACCACCAGCGAATGCTTGCCCTCGAGCGACAAAAAAAGCTCGGCGGTGCGCTCGGTCTCCTCGTCGGTCATGCCTGCCACCGGCTCGTCGAGCAGCAGCAGCTTCGGGTCCTGCATCAGCAGCATGCCGATCTCGAGCCACTGCTTTTGCCCATGGCTGAGCAGCCCGGCAGTGCGCTGCGCCTCGTGGCGCAAGTGGATCAAGGTCAGCACCTCACCGATGCGGTCGAGCTGCGCGCCGGACAGGCGCGACCACAACGAGGCGCGCACGCGCCGGTCGTCGGCCAGCGCGAGCTCGAGGTTCTCGAACACGCTGAGCTCTTCGTAGACGGTGGGCTTCTGGAACTTGCGGCCGATGCCGATCTGCGCGATCTCGGGCTCGGTCAGCCGCAGCAGATCGATCGTCGAGCCGAAGAACGCCTTGCCGGCGTCGGGTCGCGTCTTGCCGGTGATGCAGTCCATCATCGTCGTCTTGCCCGCGCCGTTGGGGCCGATGATGCAGCGCAGCTCGCCGACGTTGACGGTCAGCGACAGCTGGTTCAGCGCCTTGAAGCCGTCGAAGCTGACCGTGATGTCCTCCAGGTACAGCGCGACGCCGTGCGCGAAATCGGGTTCGCCGATCTTCACCAGGCGACCGAACGATGCGGCGCGGCCACCGGAGGCCGTGCGCTCGGCCTGCCGCTGCGCATACGCCTGCATTCGGCGCGCGCCTTCTTCCATCAGATCGGGTGTCACGTGCGCAACTCCTTCTTCCGGCGCAGCACCCCGATCAGGCCCCCTGGCCTGCGCAGCAGGCCGATGAGTCCATTCGGCAGGAACAGCGTGACGGCGATGAACAGCGCACCGAGGAAGTACAGCCAGAACTCGGGGAACGCCGCGGTGAACCAGCTCTTCGCGCCGTTGACGAAGAAGGCGCCGACGATCGGGCCGATCAAGGTCGCGCGGCCACCCACCGCCGTCCAGATCGCGATCTCGATCGACGCCGCCGGGCTCATCTCGCTCGGATTGATGATGCCCACCTGCGGCACGTACAGCGCGCCGGCGATCGCGCACATCACCGCCGACAACGTCCAGATGGCGAGCTTGTAGGCCACCGGGTCGTAGCCGCTGAACATGACGCGACTCTCGGCGTCGCGGATCGCCTGCAGCACGCGGCCGTACTTGCTGTTCACGATCGCGCGCGCCATCAGGTAGAACGCCACCAGCACGCAGCCGCTGATCGCGAACAGCGTCACCCGCATCTGCGGCGTGGTGACCGGGATGCCGAGCACGCGCTTGAAGTCGGTGAAGCCGTTGTTGCCGCCGAAGCCGGTCTCGTTGCGGAAGAACAGCAGCATCGCGGCGAACGTCATCGCCTGCGTGATGATCGAGAAGTACACGCCCTTGATGCGCGAGCGGAACGCGAACCAGCCGAACACGAACGCCAGCAACCCGGGCACCAGCACCACCATCAGCGCCTGGAACACGAAGCTGTCACTGAACGTCCAGTGCCACGGGTACTGCTTCCAGTTGAGGAACACCATGAAATCGGGCATGTCGGCCTTGTACTGGCCATCGCGCCCGATCTGGCGCATCAGGTACATGCCCATCGCATAGCCGCCGAGGGCGAAGAACAGCCCGTGGCCAAGCGACAGGATGCCGGTGTAGCCCCAGATCAAGTCCATCGCCAGCGCGCAGATCGCGTAGCACAGGATCTTGCCGGCCAGGCTCACCGTGTAGTCGCTGACATGGAACACGCTGTCCGCGCTCACGACGAGGTTCAGCACCGGGATGCCGACGGTGATCACCAGCACGACGGCGATCACCGCGCTCCAGCCGGTGGTGCCGAGCAGCAGGCCGCGCTTCTGCTGCAGCGGCAGCGCGACCGGCAGATCCATCGCCTTCATGCCTCCGCGCTCCGGCCTTTCAATGCGAAGAGTCCTTGCGGCCGCTTCTGAATGAAGATCACGATGAACACCAGCACCATGATCTTGGCCAGCACGGCGCCGGCCACGCCTTCGAGCAGCTTGTTGATCACGCCCAGGCCAAGCGCCGCGACCACGGTGCCGGTGAGTTGTCCGACGCCGCCGAGCACGACCACCATGAACGAGTCGACGATGTAGCTCTGGCCGAGGTCGGGGCCGACATTGCCGACCTGGCTCAGTGCGCAGCCCGCGAGTCCGGCGATGCCGGCGCCGAGCGCGAACGCGGCCATGTCGACCCGCGCAGTATTGACGCCGACACAGGCAGCCATGCGGCGGTTCTGCGTCACGCCGCGCACGAACAGGCCGAGCCGCGTGCGCGCGATCAGCAGCGCCATCGCGGCCAGCACCAGCGCCGCGAAGATCAGGATCGCGATGCGGTTGTACGGCAGCGTCAGGTTGGGCAGCACCTGCACGCCGCCCGACAGCCACGACGGGTTCTCGACGCCGACGTTCTGCGCGCCGAAGATCGAGCGCACCGTCTGCATCAGCACCAGGCTGATGCCCCAGGTGGCCAGCAGCGTCTCCAGCGGCCGCCCGTACAGCCAGCGGATCACGCTGCGCTCGAGGATCACGCCGACCAGGGCCGAGGTCAGGAAGGCGACCGGGATCGCCACCACCACGTAGGCGTCGAACGCGCCGGGGAAGTACGCCTTGAAGACGTTCTGCACCACGTAGGTGGCGTAGGCGCCGATCATCATCAGCTCGCCGTGCGCCATGTTGATCACGCCCATCAGGCCGTAGGTGATCGCCAGCCCGAGCGCCACCAGCAGCAGGATCGATCCGAGGCTGGCGCCGGTGAACAGCAGCCCGAGCCGCTCTCCCCATGCGAGGCGCGACTGCACGGCGTCGAGCGAAGATTGGATCGCGACCTTCACCTGCAGGTCGCTCTCGGCGGCCAGGCGTTCGAGCAGCAGCGAGCGGGTCGCCGGCTCCTTGCTCGACGCCAACGCCTGCGCGGCGGCCATGCGCTTGTCCTTGTCGCTCGACGAGATCAGCACCGCCGCCTTCAGCACCGCGAGCTGCGCCTTCAGCGCGACATCGGTCTCCGCGGCCTCGGCCTTGTCGAGCAGCGGCAGCTTGCCCTCGTCGACCTGATCCTTCAGCTCGCCGACTGCCTTGGCCCGCAGCGCCCGATCCGGCGAGAACAACGCCAGCGCGGCCAGCGCCGACTCGAACTCGCGCCGCATGCGGTTGTTGTTGACCACGTCCTCGGCATTCGCGGGCAACGTAGCCGCAGTACCGCTGCCCGCTTCGACCGCCTTGCCGTCGCGCACGACGTAGGCCTTACCGCCCGCGACCTTCACTTCGTCGGCGAGCAGTGCCTGCAGAAACGGCACCAAAGCGGGATCGCCCGCGGCGACGACTTCATTCAGCGCCGCGATGCGATCGTCGCTCTCACCGGCTGCGATGCGCGCCGCCTGCTCGGGCGTCAGCGCCCACGAGGACGCGACACCGAGCAGCGACACACAAAAGAAGACCAAACGAAGCAACACGCCGCGCCTCAATCGAACTCAACCAAGGGCGGCGACAGCCCGCCCCATCAAGCGGACGCCGTGGATCCGGCTTGGCCGGTCCACTGGCGTCGCCCCCCTTGGGGGGAGGCGGCCGCTAGGCCGCTTCGGGGGGTTACTTTTTTTCCGGCTCGTCCTTCTTGCCCTTGTTCTCCGGGATGAACGGGCTCCACGGCTGGGCCTTCACCGGCCCGGGCGTCTTCCACACCACGTTGAACTGACCATCGGCCTTCACCTCGCCGATGAACACGCTCTTGTGCAGATGGTGGTTCTTCTCGTCCATCTTCGACGTGATGCCCGACGGCGCGGTGTAGGTCTGGCCGGCCATCGCCGCGATCACCTTGTCGGTGTCGGTGCTCTTGGCCTTCTCGACCGCCTGCTTCCACATCATGATGCCGATATAGCTGGCTTCCATCGGGTCGTTGGTCAGCGGCTTGTCCTTGTGACCGGCGATGCCCTTGGCCTTGGCGTAGGTGCTCCACTTCTTGATGAACTCGTCGTTGGCCGGCGCCTTGATCGACTGGAAGTAGTTCCACGCTGCCAGGTGACCCACCAGCGGCTTGGTGTCGACGCCGCGCAGCTCTTCCTCGCCGACCGAGAACGCCACCACCGGCACGTCGGTCGCCTTCAGGCCCTGGTTGCCGAGTTCCTTGTAGAACGGCACGTTGGAGTCGCCGTTGATCGTCGACACCACCGCGGTCTTCTTGCCCTCGGAGGCGAACTTCTTGATCTTGGCGATGATGCTCTGGTAGTCGGCATGCCCGAACGGGGTGTACTCCTCCATGATGTCGGCGTCGGCCACGCCCTTGCTGTGCAGGAACGCGCGCAGGATCTTGTTGGTGGTGCGCGGGTACACGTAGTCGGTGCCCAGCAGCACCCAGCGCTTGGCCGAGCCGCCGTCCTTGCTCATCAGGTACTCGACCGCCGGGATCGCCTGCTGGTTGGGCGCGGCACCGGTGTAGAACACGTTCTTGCTGAGCTCCTCGCCCTCGTATTGCACCGGGTAGAACAGGAGCGAGTTCAGCTCTTCATAGACCGGCAGCACGCTCTTGCGCGACACGCTGGTCCAGCAGCCGAAGGTGACGACCACCTTGTCCTTGCTGATCAGCTGGCGCGCCTTCTCGGCGAACAGCGGCCAGTTCGACGCCGGGTCGACCACCACCGGCTCGAGCTTCTTGCCCAGCACGCCGCCCTTGGCATTGATCTCGTCGATCGCCATCAAGATGGTGTCTTTGAGCACCGTCTCGGAGATCGCCATCGTGCCCGACAACGAGTGCAGCACGCCGACCTTGATGGTTTCCTGCGCGAACACGGGCAACGACATCGCACCGGACAGTGCGACTGCGGCGCTCAATGTCTTGAGCGCGAAACGACGTTTCATTTGTGGCTTCTCCTGGTTAGCCCCGAGGCAGGGCGTGCGTTCCTCGGGGGGCGTGGTCGCAAGGCCCGTGCCAGCTGGCTCGGCGACGCGCGCGACCGCGGGGCGCTGCGCTTCTGACGCAGTGATGGCAGGGCCGGGTCCACCGACAGCGATGGATGCGGTCGCTGGCAGTCCGCAGCGCGACACCGACGCACCGTGTTGGCGGCACCACATTCGCCCTCTCCGCTCGAATCTGGTGCGTCGCGCGCCAGGTCGGGCGGCGACCCCCGCCTTTAGTGCGTGGCACGGTCATTGCACACGGGCAGGCACAATCGCCGCCACGGCCAACCTGTGAAGCCCCAGTCCCGATGGACCTGACGCCGCGCGAGAAGGACAAGCTGCTGATCTTCACGGCCGCGCTGCTGGCCGAGCGCCGACGCGGCCGAGGCCTGAAGCTCAACCACCCCGAAGCGGTGGCGCTGATCACCGCGGCGATCCTCGAAGGCGCGCGCGACGGCAAGACCGTGGCGCAGCTGATGAGCGAGGGCAAGACGGTACTGAGGCGCAGCGACGTGATGGACGGCGTGGCCGAGCTGATTCCGGAGATCCAGGTCGAGGCCACGTTCCCCGACGGCACAAAACTGGTGACCGTGCACCAGCCGATTGCATGACACAGGAGACACGACCATGAAGTCACTGATCGCGCTGGTCGGAGCCGGGCTGTCACCGTTGGCGCTCGCGCACGACGGGCATGGCCTGAGCGGCGCCCACTGGCACGCCACCGACACGCTCGGATTCGTGGTGCTCGCGGCGATCGTCGGCGTCGCGCTGTGGGCCACGCGTCGAAAGTGATCCGATGATCCCTGGCGAGCTGTTCACCGAGCCTGGCGAGCACGCGCTCAATCCCGGCCGCCGCACGGTGACCCTGGTGGTCGAGAACGGCGGCGATCGGCCGATCCAGGTCGGGTCGCACTACCACTTCGCCGAGACCAACGGCGCCTTGAAGTTCAACCGCCAGGCCGCGCGTGGCATGCGATTGAACATCGCGTCAGGCACTGCGGTGCGGTTCGAGCCCGGCCAGCAGCGCACGGTGGAGCTGGTCGACTACGCCGGCGCACGCATCGCGCAGGGCTTTCGCGGCCAGGTGCAAGGGAAGCTCTGATGACGCAGATCTCGCGACGTGGCTACGCGGAGATGTTCGGCCCCACGGTGGGCGACCGCGTTCGCCTGGCCGACACCGAGCTGGTGATCGAGGTCGAGCACGACCACACGCTGCGCGCCGGCGGTTACGGCGAAGAGGTCAAGTTCGGCGGCGGCAAGACGATCCGCGACGGCATGGGCCAGGGCCAAGCCGTCAACGGCCCCGACGCCCACGAGGCAGCCGACTGCGTGATCACCAACGCGCTGATCGTCGACCACTGGGGCATCGTCAAGGCCGATATCGGCATCAAGCGCTCGCGTATCTGCGCCATCGGCAAGGCCGGCAACCCCGACGTGATGAACGGCGTCGACATCGTGATCGGCCCGGGCACCGAGATCATCGCCGGCGAAGGGATGATCGTCACCGCCGGTGGCATCGACAGCCACATCCACTTCATCTGCCCGCAGCAGATCGACGAGGCGCTGGCCGCCGGCGTGACGACGATGCTCGGCGGCGGCACCGGGCCGGCGACCGGCACCTTCGCCACCACCTGCACGCCCGGCCCCGAGCATGTGCGGCTGATGCTGCAGGCGGCCGACGGCTTTGCGATGAATCTGGGATTCCTCGGCAAAGGCAACGCCAGCCGCCCCGAGGCCCTGAAGCAGCAAATCGACGCCGGCGCGATCGGGCTGAAGCTGCACGAGGACTGGGGCACCACGCCGAGCGCGATCGACTGCTGCCTCGCAGTGGCCGAGGCCACCGACACGCAGGTGTCGATCCACAGCGACACGCTCAACGAGAGCGGCTTCGTGGAGGACACGATCGCCGCCACCAAGGGCCGCACGCTGTGCGCGTTCCACACCGAGGGCGCGGGCGGCGGCCACGCGCCCGACATCCTGCGCGTGGTCGGCGAGGCCAACTTCCTGCCGAGCTCGACCAACCCGACGATGCCCTACACCGTCAACACGGTCGACGAGCACCTCGACATGCTGATGGTGTGCCACCACCTCGATGCGGCGATCGCTGAAGACCTGGCGTTCGCCGAAAGCCGCATCCGCAAGGAGACGATCGCCGCCGAGGACGTGCTGCACGACCTGGGCGCGATCAGCATGATGAGCAGCGACAGCCAGGCGATGGGCCGCGTCGGCGAAGTCATCATCCGAACCTGGCAGACCGCACACAAGATGAAGGTGCAGCGCGGGTCGCTCCAGGGCGACCCGTCACGTCACGACAATGCGCGTGTCAAGCGCTACGTCGCCAAGTACACGATCAACCCGGCGCTCGCGAACGGCATCGCGCACGAGGTCGGCTCGGTCGAGGTCGGCAAGTGGGCCGACCTGGTGCTGTGGAAGCCGGCTTTCTTCGGCATCAAGCCGAGCCTCATGCTGAAGGGCGGCTTCATCGCCGCCGCCGCGATGGGCGACCCCAACGCGAGCATCCCGACTCCGCAGCCGGTGCACATGCGGCCGATGTTCGGCTCGTTCGGCGGCGCCACCGGCCGCACCTCGTTGAGCTTCGTCAGCCAGGCGTCGCTGCAGCAGGGCATCGCCGAGGTCTACGGGCTGCACAAGCAGCTCGCCGCGGTGAAGGGCTGCCGCGGCGTCACCAAGAAGCAGATGATCCACAACGCCTGGCTGCCGACGATGGAGATCGACGCGCAGACCTACAGCGTGCGCGCCGATGGTCAGCTGCTGACCTGCGAACCGGCCAAGGTGCTGCCGATGGCGCAGCGCTACTTCTTGTTCTAGGCGGCTGCGGCGTTCGTCGTCAAAGCGGCTTAGTCACCGCAAACAGGAACTGATTGAGGCAAAAGAAGTACTCGCCGCGCTCACCGAGGTCGTACAACTCATCCGCCCACGCTTGGGCCTCCGCCTCGGTGACTCCGTGGCGCCCGGACACGAAAGCCTTGGCGATCGGAATGAGGTGATAGCTGAACGAGTTGGCAGCGAGTGTCGGATTGAACTGCACGATGACCTGCGCGTCCTCGACTGTGAAGCCAACCAGCTTCAGCCGAGGACCCAAGGTCCGCGGCAGGTCGGGAATGGCGCAGTGCTCGATGAACGCGCTCAGCACCTTGTTCGCGCGCACCGTGTCCCGGGCATGCCAGATGAATGAGTGCCAGTCGGTCGACACGATGACCGCGCGACCGCCGGGACGCAAGCTGCGGTGCATCTGCGCAATCGGCTTCGACACGTCGGCGACGTACTCGAAGACCTGGATCGACACCGCCACGTCGAAGCTGGCGTCGGGAACCGGCAGGTCGCTTGCGTCGCCTTGACGCAGTTGCACCCAACCGATCTCCGCACACCGGTTTCTCGCCAGCTCAAGCATGGCCTCACTGGTGTCCACGCCCAGGACTTCGCCGGCGGGTCCGACGAGGGAGGCCATCTCGCGAGCAAGAAATCCCGGCCCCGTCCCGATGTCGATCACGCGTTCCCCAGGCCTGAGGTCCAGCGCATCGAGAACCACACGACGACGCCTCGCCGCGTCGCGGGTCTTGTAGACGGCCTCGATGCGCTGTGCCAGCGCCTGATCGAACGTGAACCCCCTGCTCATGGGCAACCCCGCGGTGTTGGCCGTCACCGTCCTTAGAGCTGACCTCCAGAATACCTCCGAGCCGGCCGTGCAGAGAACAAAGCCGCTCTTGCAACGATGTCACACTGTGCGGCGAGAAATCCGCGAGTCGCTACAGCGCCCGCTTGGGCACGCTCTGCAGGAACTCGCGCAACGCCTGCGTATAGTGCTTGGCCGAGCCGGTGGTGCCGTGGCCCGCGGTGTTCTCGCTCGCCGCGATCAAGAACAACTTGCCGTTCTTCAAGCGCTTCAGCTCGCGCTCCATGATGCCGGTCTCGGGTGGATTGCGTTCGTCGTCGGCGGCGTTGATCGCCAGCACAGCAGCTTCGATGCGCTCGAGCCTCGGCGACGGGTTGTAGTCGCGCGAGGAATCCCATTGGTACAGCACGTCGTTGGCATCGGCGCGGAACGGCGCCTTCAACCGCGCGTCGAGCAGCTTGTCGGCAGCGTCACGCGTGGGTGCTGCCTTTTGATAGGCCAGGTTGCCGCCATTGGTGGCGATGCCGTAGAACACGCTGGCGAACTGCGCCGACTTCGGCTGCGTGGTGTAGTTGCCGCCGTTGTAGTCGGGATCGTTGCGGATCGAGTCGATGATCAGGCGACGCATCATCCAGTTGCGACTCGACATCTCGGTGGGTTGGGAAGCCATCGGCACCAGCGCATCCATGAAACTGGGGAACGTGACGCCCCAGATCCACGCGTGCATGCCGCCCATCGAATTGCCCATCACCAAGCGCAGGTGCTTGATGCCGAGGTGCTCGGTGAGCAGCCGATGGTGCGCAGCCACCATGTCGTCGTAGTTGTAGCGCGGGAACTTGGCGCGCAGGCCGTCCGACGGCTTGGACGTCTGGCCGTGGCCGATGGCGTCGGGAATGATGATGTAGTACTTGGTCGCATCGAGCGGCTGCCCCGCGCCGAACAGCTCGCCGCCGAACGCCGGCGTCAGCATGCTGGCCGCCGAGCCGGTGGTGCCGTGCAGCATCAGCACCGGCTCCCCTCTCGGGTCGCCCACGGTGGTGTAGGCGAGCTTCAGCTCGGGCATCACCTCGCCGGTATGGAACTTGAAGTCCTTGGCCACCCACGTGCCCGCTTTGGGTGTCGGAAAATCGGCGGCTCCGGCGGCCAGCGCAAATGCCGCGCCGATCCAAAGCAACAACAGGCGTCCGGCGCGGCGAAGGCCTTGCATGGAAGTCTCCTGGTTCGGGGTGCCTGCACGCTAGCCGAGCACACCGGCCGCCGTATGCGGGGTTGCACGCATGCGCCGGACAAAGCAGCTTTGCAACGGTGTCACACTGCTGGACCCACCTCCTCGTATTTGCCCATGCTGAGCATCAACAAACTGATACCCCAGGGCCGCGGCCTGGCCAACGCGCTGCTCAAGCGCGCTGCCACGGTCGAGCTCGACTGGGACGTGCGCCAGAAGAGCCGTTTCGAGGCCACCGACTCCACCGGCCGTACGCTCGGCGTATTCCTGCCGCGCGGCTCGATGGTGCGCGGGGGCGACGTGCTGGTGGCCGAGGACGGCTCGCTGATCGTCGTGAAGGCGGCTCCGCAGGCGGTGATGGTGGTACGCCACTGTAGCGAGCACGGGTCGCCGTTCGATCTGCTGCGCGCAGCCTACCACCTCGGCAACCGCCATGTGCAGCTCCAGCTGCAGACCGACCGCCTGCTGCTCGAGCCCGATCACGTGCTGGCCGACATGCTGCGGCAGTTGCATCTGCTGGTCAGCGACGAGCACTTGCCGTTCGAACCCGAGGCCGGGGCCTACGCCGGCGCTCACGACCATGGCGAGCGTCCACACGATGCGCACGCTCACGACCACAGCCACGACGACCACGATCACGATCACCACGTCCACCATGGCCACGACCACCATGGCCATCCGCGCGAGCGCTGAATCGTGGGAACGGCGGCAGCGCAGCGCCTGACGCCAGGCGTGCTGATCGAGCTGATGCGCCTGGCTTCGCCAGCGTTGCCCGTGGGCGGCTTCAGCTACAGCGAGGTGCTGGAGGCGGCGATCGAGAACGGTCGCGTGACCAATGCCGAGACAGCACGCGCGTGGCTGCTCGACCAGCTGCGCCTCGGCCTCACGCGTTGCGAACTGCCGCTGCTGGCCGCGGCACATGATGCCTGGTCGCGCCGCGACTTCGTGCAGGTCGCAGCGTTGAACACGTGGGCGACCACCGTGCGAGAGACGCGTGAGCTGCAGCTGCAGGCCCAGCAGATGGGCCGCTCGCTGCTCGACTGGCTGCGTCGACGCCACGAGGACGATGGCGCACTCGCGCACGCCGCTGCGTTGCAGCCGGCCCCGACGTGGCCGGTCGTGTTCGCGCTGGCCGCCGTGCGCGCCGGCGCGCCGCTGAACGACAGCCTGATCGCGTTCGCGCTCGGGTGGGCCGAGAACATGGTGCAGGCCGCGATCAAGGCGGTGCCGCTCGGCCAGAGTGCTGGCCAACGGCTGCTCGATGCGCTGGCCGCCGAGTTGCCCGCCGCGGTCGATGCCGCGCTGGTGCGGCCGCCCGAGCAGCGTCAGGCGTTCGCACCGATGCTGGCCATTTTGTCGGCGCAGCATGAAACTCAATACTCGCGCCTCTTTCGATCATGACGACGACCACCGCCCTGCACTCGATCGCCGGTCGCACCAAGCGCCTTCCGCCGCTGCGCGTGGGCGTCGGCGGCCCCGTGGGCTCGGGCAAGACGACGCTGGTCGAGATGCTGTGCAAGGCGATGCGCGAGCGCTGGGACCTGCTCGTGGTGACCAACGACATCTACACCAAGGAAGACCAGCGCCTGCTCACTGTGGCCGGGGCGCTCGAGCCCGAGCGCATCATGGGCGTCGAGACCGGTGGCTGCCCGCACACTGCGATCCGCGAAGACGCGTCGATCAATCTCGAGGCGGTCGACCGCATGCTGGAGAAGTTTCCCGAGGCCGACATCGTGTTCATCGAATCGGGCGGCGACAACCTGGCGGCCACTTTCAGCCCCGAGCTGAGCGACCTGACGATCTACGTGATCGACGTCGCCGCCGGTGAGAAGATCCCGCGCAAAGGTGGCCCCGGCATCACGAAGAGCGACCTGTTCGTGATCAACAAGACCGACCTCGCGCCGTACGTCGGCGCCGACCTGTCGGTGATGGAAGCCGACACGCGTCGCATGCGTCCGACCAGGCCCTACGTGATGACCAACCTGCGGACGAAGCAAGGCTTGGCCGACGTGGTGGCCTTCATCGAGCGGCGCGGCCTGCTGGTGGACGGCGGTCAATCTAAATAAGAACGATTCTTGTTATGATGGTGGCCCTCTCGCTGTTCCGAATGGCCCCATGAAACGCCCTCTTCTGCTCGCCACCGTCGTCGCCACCGGGTTGGCCGTGACGACACCCACCCGAGCGCAGGACAACGTGCTCAACCTGTACTCGGCGCGCCACTACCAGACCGATGAGGCGCTGTACGCGAACTTCACCAAGCTCACTGGCATCAAGATCAACCGCCTCGACGGGCGCGAAGACGAACTGGTCGAGCGCATCCGCAACGAGGGCACTGCCAGCCCCGCCGACATCCTGATCACGGTCGACGCGTCGCGGCTGGAGGTGGCCGACAAGCTCGGGCTGTTCCAGCCGGTGAAGTCGGCCGTGCTCGACGAACGCGTGCCGACCGGCCTGCGCACCACGAACTGGTTCGCCTTCTCGACCCGCGCGCGGGTGATCGTGCACAACAAGGCCAACGTCAAGCGCGAGCTGGTGCAGAACTACGAAGACCTCGCCAACCCAGCCTTGAAGGGCCAGGTGTGCATGCGCTCGGGATCGCACCCGTACAACCTGTCGCTCGGCGCCGCGCTGATCGCCCACGACGGCGAGGCCAGCACCGAAGCATGGGCGCGCGGTCTGGTGGCCAACTTCGCGCGGGCGCCCAAAGGCGGCGACACCGACCAGTTGCTTGCGGTCGCCGCCGGCGAGTGCGGCGTCACGGTGTCCAACACCTACTACTTGGTGCGCCTGCTGCGCTCGACCAAACCGAGCGACCAGGAAGCCGTGAAGGCGCTGGCGATCGTGTGGCCCAACCAGGCCAGCTGGGGCACGCACGTCAACGTGTCGGGCGCCGGTGTGCTGAAGCACGCGCCGCACAAGGACGCGGCGGTCAAGTTCCTCGAGTACCTGGCCAGCGACGAGGCGCAGGCCTACTTCGCCAACGGCAACAACGAATGGCCGGTGGTGAAGTCAGCGGTCGCCAAGAACCCCGAGTTGCAGTCGCTCGGCGACTTCAAGCGCGACGCACTGCCGGTCGCTGATCTCGCCAAGAGCATTGCGGCCGCGCAGAAGGCATTCGACCGCGCTGGCTGGAAGTAGCCGCGCGATCAGGTCGCTGACGCTGGCGCACCGCGGGCGATGCGCCGGCACAGCACGACCATTGGGCCCAAGCCGACTGCGACGATCGCCAGCGCCGGCGTCGCTGCCTCGGCCAGGCGCTCATCGCTGGCCAGCGTGTAGGCGGTGGTGGCCAGCGTGTCGAAGTTGAACGGCCGCATCACCAGCGTGGCCGGCAGTTCCTTCATCACGTCGATGAACACCAGCAGCGCGGCCGTCAGCACGCTGCCGCGCAGCAGCGGCAAGTGCACGCGCACCAGCGTCTGGCCGGCCGACATCCCGAGGCTGCGCGACGCGTGGTCCATGTTGGGTGTCACGCGCGCCAGGCCCGCGTCGACGCTCTGCAGCGCCGCGGTGAGGTAGCGCACCAGGCACGCATAGACCAGCGCAGCGATGCCGCCCGTGAGCAGCAGCCCCGCTTCGATCCCGGTCCACGACCGCAGCGCCGCGGCCAGCAGATGATCGAGGCGGGTCACCGGAATCAACACACCGACCGCGATCACCGACCCCGGCAGTGCGTAGCCGTAGCCGGCCACCTTGTGCGCGGCGCGCATCGCGACGCCACGCTGCGCGCGTGCCGCGTAGGCGATCAGCAGCGCGACCAGAACCGCCGCGACAGCGGTGAGGCCGGCCACCAGCATGCTGTTGCGCGCCAACGTGGCGAAGCGCGACACCGACAGGATTTCGGTCGACCTGGCCAGCATCCCGAGCACGAAGGCGGGCAGCACGAACCCCAGCAGCAGTGGCAGCATGCACGCCAGCACCGCCAGCGCCGCCCGCGGGCCGGTCAGCTGCAGCCGCTGCAGGTTGCGACCGCGCAGTGAGGCATCGGCGTAGCGCGAGCGGCCGCGGCTGGCGCGCTCCAGTGCCAGCACCCCCACCACGAAAGCGAGCAGCGTCAACGACAGCTGCGCCGCCGCGGCGCGGTCGCCAAGCGAGAACCAGGCGCGGTAGATCCCGGTGGTGAAGGTCTGCACGCCGAAGTACGCCACCGTGCCGTAGTCGGCCAACGTCTCCATCAGCGCCAACGCAACGCCGCCGGCGATCGCCGGCCGCGCCAGCGGCAGCGACAACCGCACGAAGCTCTGCCACGGCGTCAGGCCGAGCGAGCGGCCCACTTCGATCATGCCGCCGGCCCGCTCGAGGAACGCCGTGCGCGCCAGCAGGTACACATACGGGTAGAGCACCAGCGTGAACATGACCGCGGCGCCGCCGAGGCTGCGCACGTCGGGGAACCAGTAGTCGGCACGCGACCAACCGAAGACCCGCCGCAACGCCGACTGCACCGGCCCCACGTACTGCAGCAGGTCGGTATAGGCGTAGGCGATCACGTAGGCCGGCATCGCCAACGGCAGCACCAGCAGCCACTCGAAACTGGCGCGCCCGACGAACTCGTGCCGCGTGACCAGCCACGCGGCCCCGACCCCGACCGCCGCCACGCCGGTGCCGACCGCCACGCACAGCACCAGCGTGCTCGCCACGTAGTCGGGCAGCACGGTGCGCGCGAGGTGCACCCAGGTGTCACTGGTGCCACCGACAAAGACATTGACTGCCAGCGACACCAGCGGCGCGGCGACCAACGCCGCCGCCAGCAGGGCACCCATCAGCAGGCCGTTCGTCGACGGCCACAGCGTCGGCCGCAGCATGCGAATGATTATCATGGCCGTGGCCGAGTGCCCTGCAGCCGCTCTTCGATGGACACCGTGATCCCTGCATCCATGTCGGCAAGCGTCGACACGCACGCGCCGCCGGCGTGGCTGCGTCTCGATGGTGTGACGCTCGCCTACGGCAAGAAGGTGGTCGTGTCAGGCCTCGACTTGACGCTGGCGCGTGGCGCGATCGGCTGCCTGCTCGGCCCGTCGGGGTGCGGCAAGACCACCGTGCTGCGCGCGATCGCTGGTTTCGAGCCGGTGGCCGCCGGCGTCGCGCAGCTCGACGGCCAGACGCTCGGCGGTCGCGGCGTTCACGTGGCGCCCGAGCAGCGCCGCGTCGGCATGGTGTTCCAGGACCAGGCGCTGTTCCCGCACCTCACGGTGGCCGACAACGTCGGCTTCGGGCTGCGCACCGCTGCCGACGCCAGCGAGCGCGTGGCGTTGATGCTCGATACCGTCGGTCTGCGCCATGCCGCAGGCCGGTACCCGCACGAGTTGTCGGGCGGACAACAGCAACGCGTGGCGCTGGCGCGCGCATTGGCACCGGCGCCTCGCCTGCTGCTGCTCGACGAGCCGTTCTCGAGCCTCGATGTCGAGTTGCGCGAGCACCTGGGCGCCGAAGTGCGCGCGCTGCTCAAGCGCAGCGGCATCACCGCGCTGCTGGTCACGCACGACCAGCACGAGGCGTTCGCTATCGCCGACGAGATCGGCGTCATGCGCGAAGGCCGCATCGAGCAATGGGACAGCGCGTACAACCTGTACCACCAGCCGGCCAACCGCTTCGTCGCCGACTTCGTCGGCCAGGGTGTGTTCCTGCCTGGCGTGGTGCTCGACGGCCGCCGTGTCGAGATGGAGCTCGGCGTATTGAACAGTCAGACGCCGGTGCGCTGCACCGAGCACGGCGATGTCTGCCCCAGTGGCTGCCAGGTCGACGTGCTGCTGCGCCCCGACGACGTGGTGCACGACGATGCGAGCCGCGTCACCGCGCAGGTGCTCGCCAAAGCGTTTCGCGGCGCCGAGTTCCTGTACACGCTGAGGCTGCCCAGCGGCGCCAAGGTACTGTCGCTGGTGCCGTCGCATCACAACCATGCGATCGGCGAGCGGATCGGCATTCGCCTCGAGCTCGACCACGTCGTCGCCTACAAGCGCGACGGCGGACCGCCATTGCCGTGTGACCCCTGACGCGCCGCGGTCACGCGGCGCGCGTAGGATGCGCGCTCCCGCAATCCAGCCGTGAAGGAGACGCGATGAGCCTGATCAGTTTCATCAAGGAGGCCGGCGAAAAACTGTTCGGCAAAGGCGAGGCCAAGGCGGCGCAGGAGGCGGCCGAGCGCGAGGCCAGCGCGGCGAATGTGGAGCGCCTGAACAAGGCCGCCGGCGACGCGATCGAAACCTACATCGTCGCGATGAACCTGAAGGTCGATGGCCTCGACGTCGCTTTCGACGGCGCTACCGGCACCGTCACCGTGTCGGGTGTGGCGGCCGACCAGGCAACCAAGGAGAAAGTGGTGCTGTGCTGCGGCAACGTCGAGCGCGTGGCGCAGGTCAACGACATGCTGACGGTGGCGCAACCGGCCGACGAATCCAAGTACTACACCGTGGTCAAGGGCGACACGCTATCGAAGATCGCCAAGGAGTTCTACGGCAACCCCAACAAGTACCCGCAGATCTTCGAAGCCAACAAGCCGATGCTGACGCATCCGGACAAGATCTATCCGGGTCAGCTGTTGCGCATCCCGCCGGCCTGAGCGGGTGCTTTCTCGGCGTCGATGGCTCGGGTGACCAGTGCCGGGACGCGGCCCTTCGGGTTGATGCGCAGGTAGTCGGGCGAGCGCTGCTGCTGGTTGGCGAAATCGCTGCGCACCGCGCGGTAGTCGGCGCCCGCCTGCTCGAGTGCGATGTGCGACGCCAGCGCGCAGGTGTTGGCAGCGTAATACAGCGTCAGCACGAAAGCGAGGTCAGCGCAGCGGCGTCAGCGCGCGCAGCGCGCGCACCGCACCCTCGCCGACCGAGGTGCCGAATCGCTTGGCCAGCTTCTCGGCCAGGTTCTCCTTCGGTGTGTAGTCGATCACCTCCTCGGCCTTGACGACCTCGCGCGCCACGTAGTCGAGGTTGCCGAACTTGTCGGCCAGGCCCTGGCGCACCGCCTCCTCGCCGTTCCAGAACAGCCCAGAGAAGGTGTTGCTGTCCTCGTGCAGCCGCTTGCCGCGGCCATCCTTGACGACCTTGATGAACTGCTGGTGGATCTGGTCGATCATCGCCTGGGCGTATGCCTTGTGCTTCTCGTTCTGCGGCGAGAACGGGTCGAGCATCCCCTTGTTCTCGCCGGCGGTCAGCAGCCGGCGCTCGATGCCGAGCTTGTCCATCGTGCCGGCGAAGCCGAAGCCGTCCATCAGCACGCCGATCGATCCCACCAGGCTCGCCTTGTCGACATAGATCTCGTCGGCGGCCACCGCGATGTAGTAGGCGCCGGAGGCGCAGACCTCTTCGACCACGGCGTACACCGGTTTCTTGTGCTTGGCCTTCAGGCGGCGAATCTCGTCGTTGACGATGCCCGCCTGCACCGGGCTGCCGCCCGGGCTGTTGATGCGCAGCACCACGGCCTGCGACTCGGCATCCTCGAAGGCGCCCTTCAGCCCGGCCACCAGGTTCTCGGCGCTCGCCTCGCCGTCGACCGCGATCTCGCCGCGCACCTCGACCAGGGCGGTGTGCGGGCCGCTCGGCGCACCGCCGTGCCCGCGGCCGAACAGGAACGACCACGCGATGAGGATGAACAGGATCAGCCACGCCAGTCGGAAGAACACGCGCCAGCGCCGGTCGGTGCGGCGCTCGCGCAGCAGTTCGTCGGTGAAGCGCGCCATGCCGCGCTCGAAGCTGGAAGGGCCGCGCGCCGGTGCGGCCGGGGCCGGTGCGCTCGCGCCTTCGGGCGAATGAGA
>DASTZF010000224.1:0-14829 GCA_035764445.1 Burkholderiaceae bacterium | reverse complement strand
CGTCGCGAAGCGCTCGGAGAGGTCGAACACGCCGTCCTCGCGCACCGCCACCACCGCCGGGCCGGCGTTCGTGCCCGGCAGCCAGCAGCGGCCGACCAACGTGCCCGCGGTGCCGTCGTCGGGCAGGCAGCTCGAAGCGTCGAGTGAAAGGTCGGCCATGCGTCGCTCCCTGACAAGCGACGCGGATCTTACGGGGCCTGGGCAGGCTGAGGCCCGAAGCCGGCCAGCAGACGCTCGAGCCGTCGCCACAGCGTGGGCTCGAACTGCGGCCTGAAGAAG
The DNA here is from genome assembly GCA_035764445.1 of Burkholderiaceae bacterium. Taxonomy (GTDB): domain Bacteria; phylum Pseudomonadota; class Gammaproteobacteria; order Burkholderiales; family Burkholderiaceae_C; genus JAEUPI01. Next base: position 14,550 of record DASTZF010000224.1, on the reverse strand, counting down.
CCGAAGTGGCCGATGCGCTGCGCGCCGACGTCACTTGGCGCGATGCGCTGCAACTGGCGCGGTGCGTTCTCGTAGCAGTCGAGCAGCACGCGCGTGCCGCGCTCGGTCATCAACTCGTCGTCGGTGATCGACAGCGCAACGACCGGAAAGCGCGCGGCCGCGAATTGCCGGCGCACCGGCTCGCCTTCGGCGCCGACGTGGTAGCGCGGGTGCAGGCACCAGCGCCGCCACTGCAGCACCACGCCGCGCGGCAGGTCGCCCACCTTGCCGATGCGCTTGCCCGGAAAGTAGCCGGCAATGACCACTGCAACGGGTACCAACACGTGCCAGAAGTACAGCACGATGCGCTTGAGCTGCGGCGCGTTGTCGCGCCAGTAGCCGCTGCCGGCGGCCACCGACACCAGCCCTGCGATGCGGTCACGGTGGCGCAGCAGCCCGGGCAGCTGCGCGCCGAGGCTGTGGCCGACGACGAACAGCGGCGCGTCGGGGTGGCGCGCGAGCAGCGCGTCGATCGCCGCGTCGATGTCGCGCGACCAGTCGAACAGGTCGGCGCGAAAGCCGCGCAGGCTGCGCCCCGCGGGCAGCGACTCGCCCATGCCTCGGTAGTCGAAGCTGAGCGCCGCGTAGCCCCGTGCGGCGAGCCAACGCGCAAAGTCGGCGTAGTAGTCCTGCTTGACGCCCATCGCACCGGCGATCAGGACGGCAGCCTTCGCGGCGCCCCGCGGCTCATAGTAACGGCCGCTCAGTGCAACGCTCCCGTTGTCGGCATTGAGGGTGATGGCATCTACCACTGCAGCCTCCGATGAGTTTCAAGTGAACACCGCGGATCCGGCTTCGCCGGTCCGCCGGTGTGCCCCCTCGAGGGGGAGGCGGCCGCTAGGCCGCTTCGGGGGTGGGTCACACTCGCTCGAAGATGCCCGCTGCGCCCTGGCCGGTGCCGACGCACATCGTGACCATGCCGTACTTCAAGTTGTGGCGATGCAGCGCATGAATCGTGGTCGCCGATCGAATGGCACCGGTGGCGCCCAGCGGATGGCCGAGCGCGATCGCGCCGCCCATCGGGTTGACCTTGGCGGGATTCAGTCCCACCGTGTTGATCACCGCCAGCGACTGTGCGGCGAACGCCTCGTTCAGCTCGATCCAGTCGATCTCGTCGAGTTGCAAGCCGGCGCTCTTCAGCGCGATCGGAATCGCCTCGATCGGGCCGATGCCCATGATGTGCGGCGGCACGCCCTTGATCGCGAAGCTGACGAAGCGCGCCAGCGGCTTGAGCCCGAACTGCTTGACCGCCCTCTCGCTGGCCAGGATCAGGCAGCCCGCGCCGTCGCTGGTCTGGCTCGAGTTGCCGGCGGTGACGCTGCCTTTGGCCACGAACACCGGCTTCAGCTTGCCGAGCGCGTCGAGCGACGTGTCGGCACGGGGGCCTTCGTCGAGGCTCACGCTGCGCATGCCGACCACCACGTCGCCGCTGGCCAGGTCGGGCGTGCGGGCCTCGACCTCGATCGTCGTCATCTCGGCGCTGAAGTCGCCGGCCTGCTGCGCCTTGATCGCCTTTTGGTGCGAGGCCAACGCGAACTGATCCTGGGCCTCGCGGCTGACTTGCCATTGACTAGCCACGCGCTCGGCCGTCAGGCCCATGCCGTAGGCGATACCGATGTTCTCGTCCTGGTCGAAGATGTGCGCGTTGAACGATGGCGTGTGGCCGGTCATCGGCACCGCGCTCATGCTCTCGGCACCACCGGCGATCATCACGTCGGCTTCCCCGACGCGGATGCGGTCGGCCGCCATCTGCACCGCGGTGAGGCCCGATGCGCAGAAGCGATTGATCGTGACGCCGCCCACCGAGTGCGGCAGGCCCGCCAGCAGCGCCGCGACGCGCGCCATGTTCAGCCCCTGCTGCCCCTCGGGCATCGCGCAGCCGATGATCGCGTCTTCGATCGCCTTGGGGTCGAGCGACGGCACCTGCTTCAAGGCGTTGCGAATGGTCGCGATCAGCAGGTCGTCGGATCGCGTGTTGCGGAACACCCCGCGGCCCGAGCGGCCGATTGGCGAACGGGTGGCGGCGACGATGTAAGCGTCTTGCACTTGCTTGCTCATGATCGACCTCCGCCTCAGTTCCTGACCGGCTTGCCGGTTTGCAGCATGCCCATGATTCGCTCTTGGCTCTTCGGGTGATCGAGCAACGAGCAGAAATGCTTGCGCTCGAGCGTCATCAGGTATTCCTCGCTGACCAGCGAGCCGGCATCGACGTCGCCGCCACACACCACGTCGGCGATCAGGCTGGCGATGTGGAAGTCGTGCTGGCTCGCGAAGCCGCCGTCGCGCAGGCCGACCAGCGACGCCTTGATCGTCGCGATGCCGTTGCGCCCGGCCACCGGGATCAGCCTCTTGTGCGGCGCTCGCCAGCCCGAGTCGGCCATTGCTTTCGCCTGCGCCAGCGCCACCGTCAGCAGCTCGTCCTTGTGCGGCACCACCACGTCGTCGCTCTGCAGGTAGCCGAGCGCGCGACTCTCGATCGCGCTGGTGCCGACCTTGGCCATCGCCGCCGCGGTGAACGGCTCCTTGATGAACGCCAGCAGGTCGGTGCCGGGTGCCGCCGCCGCTTGCTCGGCCGCGCGGCGCGCAATCGCGGCCAGCCCGCCGCCGGCGGGCACCAGGCCGACGCCGACCTCGACCAGGCCGACGTAGGTCTCCAAGTGCGCGACCCGCCTGCTGCTGTACAGCGCCAGCTCGCAGCCACCGCCGAGCGCGATGCCGCGCATGGCACTGACCACCGGCACCTGCGCGTAGCGCAGCCGCAGCATGAAGTCCTGCAGCTTCTTGACCTCGGGCGCAATGCCCTTGGAGCCCATCTTCATGAACACGGGCATCAACGATTCCAGATTCGCGCCGGCGGAGAAGACGTCGTCGGGCGACCAGATCACGAGGCCTCGGCACTTCTCCTCGGCGAGGTCGAGCGCCTTCGAGAGGCCCTCGATCACTGCGGGGCTGATCAGGTGCAGCTTGGCGGTGATGCTGGCGATCGCCAGCTCGCCGTCGAGCGTCCAGACGCGGACCTCGTCGTTCTTGTACAGCTCGGTGCCGCTCTTCAGCGCGTCGGCCGCACCTGAGCCCAGCACCGCCTCGGGGAACGGCTGACGCTGGTACACCGGCAACTTCGAGCGCGGCACATAGCGCTTGCGGCTCGGGCTCCACGAGCCCTCGGGCGTGTGCACGCCGTCGCGGCCGTCGCTCACCCACGACGGCAGTGGCACGTTGCTCAACGCCTTGCCCGACGCGATGTCGTCGGCGATCCATTGCGCGACCTGCTTCCAGCCGGCTTCCTGCCACAGCTCGAACGGACCTTGGCGAAGGCCGAAGCCCCAGCGCATCGCGAAGTCGACATCGCGCGCGCTGTCGGCGATCGACTCCAGGTGCAGCGCCGCGTAGTGGAAGCCGTCGCGCAGGATCGACCAGATGAACTGCGCCTGTGGATGGCTCGACTCGCGCAGCAGCGTCAGCCGTTCACCGGCGGGCTTCTTCAGCATGCGCTCGACGATCGGCTCGGCTTTGCCACCCGAAGGCACATAGTCGCCCTTGGCCGGATCGAGCCGCAGGATGTCCTTGCCGACCTTCTTGTAGAAGCCGGCACCGGTCTTCTGGCCGAGCGCGCCCTTCTCGATCAGGCCGGCCAGCACCTTCGGCGTCGCGAAATGCGGATAGAACGGGTCAGCGCGCAGGTTGTCCTGCATCGTCTTGACGACGTGCGCCATCGTGTCGAGGCCCACCACGTCGGCGGTGCGGAAGGTGCCCGAGCTCGCACGGCCCAGCTTCTTGCCGGTGAGGTCGTCGACCACGTCGAACGCGAGGCCGAACTTCTCGGCCTCGACCATCGTGGCCAGCATGCCGGCGATGCCGACGCGGTTGGCGATGAAGTTCGGCGTGTCTTTCGCGCGCACCACGCCCTTGCCGAGCCCGGTGGTGACGAACGTCTCGAGCTGGTCGAGGATCTCGGCCTCGGTGGTGGGCGTTGGGATCAGCTCCACCAGCGCCATGTAGCGCGGCGGATTGAAGAAGTGGATGCCGCAGAAGCGCGGCTTGATCTCGCTGGGCAGCGCCTCGGCCAGCTTGGTGATCGACAGCCCGGAGGTGTTCGACGCGACGATGGCGTGCGCGGCGACGTGCGGCGCGATCTTCTTGTACAGATCGAGCTTCCAGTCCATCCGCTCGGCGATCGCCTCGATCACCAGGTCGCAGCCTTTCAGTTGCTCGAGGTGCTCGTCGTAGTTGCCCGCCTCGATCAGCGCGACGTCGTCGGCCACGCCGATCGGCGATGGCTTGAGCTTCTTCAGACCTTCGAGCGCCTTCAGCACGATGCCGTTCTTCGGGCCCTCTTTGGCTCCGAGGTCGAACAGCACCACCGGCACTTTCACGTTCACCAGATGAGCGGCGATCTGCGCGCCCATCACGCCGGCGCCGAGCACGGCCACCTTGCGTACCACGAATCGGTTCACAGCACTTCTCCAGTCAGGAAAGAAAAGGGAGCGTCACTCCACCCGCAGCCAGGTCTGAGTGCGGCCGAGCAGCGGAGCGCCGATGTAGCCGCGCACCTCGAGCTTCTTGCCGCCGTCGGCGGGCTTGAGCCGCACCTTGTAGGTCTTGCCGTTGTTCGGATCGAGGATTTCGCCGCCGTCCCACAGGCCCGCGTCGTCGGCGTTGACCTTGACGTTGCGAATGATCGACAGCCCGAGGATCGGTTGGTCCTTGCGCTCGTCGGTGCACTTGTCGCACTTGGCGTCGGGCTTGGAATCGGGGTCGAGCAGCTTCTCGATCTTGCCGCTGAACACGCCGCCTGACTCGGTGATGCGCACCAGCGATTTCTCCTTCTTGGTCTCGTCGTCGATCGTCTTCCACAGCCCGACCGGCGTGTTCTGCGCCGCAGCCGACATCGCCGCCAGCGCCAGCGCGCCAGCCACCATCCACTGGATCATGTCTCGCTCCTCTCGCGTTGTTGCGGACGGGATCGCCGACGATCAGAACAGCGCCTCGTCCATCTCCATCAACGGCGCCAGCCCCGCGCGTGCGCTGCGGATGAGCGCCGCCGTCTCGGGCAGCAGCTTGGCGAAGTAGAAGCGCGCGGTCGCCAGCTTGGCGGCGTAGAACGGATCCGAGCCGTTCTTCTCCAGCGCGATCTTGGCCATGCGCGCCCAGAAGTACGCAAACGCGAGATGGCCCACCACGCGCAGGTAGTCGACCGCCGCGGCGCCCACCTCGTCGGCGTTGCCGAAGGCCTTCATGCCGAGTTCGGTGGTCAGCTTGGTGACCTTGTCGCCGAGGTCAGCCAGCGGGTTGACGAATTCCTGCATCGCTTCGACGACGCCTTCGTCTTCGATGAAGGCCTGGATTCGCTTGCCGAACTTTCTGAGCTTCGCGCCGTTGTCGGACAGCACCTTGCGCCCCAGCAGGTCGAGCGACTGGACCGTGTTGGTGCCCTCGTAGATCATGTTGATGCGAGCATCGCGCACGAACTGCTCCATGCCCCACTCGCGAATGTAGCCGTGTCCGCCGTATACCTGCATGCAGTGCGACGTCGCGAGCCACGCGTTGTCGGTCAGGAAGGCCTTGACGATCGGCGTCAGCAGCGCGACCTCGTCCTCGGCGTCCTTGCGTTGCTCGTCGTCGTCGGTCGCCAGGTAGGTGTCGATCAGCGTCGCGATGTGCACGCTCAGCGCGCGGCCGCCCTCGGCATACGCGCGCGCGGTCAGCAGCATCTTGCGCACGTCCGGGTGCACGATGATCGGGTCGGCCGGCTTGTCGGGCGCCTTCGGTCCCGACAGCGAGCGCATCTGGATGCGGTCCTTGGCGTAGGCCAGCGCGTTCTGGTACGCCACTTCGGTCAGGCCCAACGACTGGTTGCCGACGCCTAGCCGCGCCGCGTTCATCATCACGAACATCGCGGGCAGCCCCTTGTTCGGCTCGCCCACCAGCCAGCCGCTGGCGCCGTCGAGGTTGAGCTGCGCGGTCGCGTTGCCGTGGATGCCCATCTTGTGTTCGAGGCCGGTGCACAAGATCGGATTGCGCGCCCCGATCGAACCGTCGGCCCGGGGCAGGAACTTGGGCACCACGAACAGCGAGATGCCCTTGCTGCCCGCCGGCGCATCGGGCAGGCGTGCGAGCACCAGATGCACGATGTTCTCGGCCAGGTCGTGCTCGCCGGCGGAGATGAAGATCTTCTGGCCGCTGAGCTTGTAGCTGCCGTCACCTTGAGGCTCAGCCTTCGTGCGCAGCAGACCGAGGTCGGTGCCGCAGTGGGCCTCGGTCAGGCACATCGTGCCGGTCCACTGTCCACTCGTCAGCTTGGGCAGGTACAGTGCTTTCTGTTCGTCGGTGCCATGTGCGTGCAGGCATTCGTAGGCGCCGTGCGACAACCCCGGGTACATCGTCCACGCCTGGTTGGCCGAGTTCAGCATCTCGAACAGGCATTGATTCAGCACGATCGGCAGCCCCTGGCCGCCGAACTGCGGGTCGGCCGACAGCGCAGGCCAGCCGCCGGCGACGTACTGTGCATAGGCCTCCTTGAAGCCGGCGGGCGCCTTCACTTCATGCGTCGCCTTGTCGAGCACGCAGCCCTGCTCGTCGCCGCTGCGGTTGATCGGTGCCAGCACCTCGGCGGCGAACTTGCCGCCCTCTTCGAGCACCGCGTCGATCGTCGCCGCATCGATGTCGGCGTGGCGCGGCAGTGCCCGCAGGCGATCGACCACCTGGTTCAGCTCGTGCAGCACGAACTTCAGGTCGCGCAGCGGCGGGTTGTATTGCGGCATGGGTCGGTACTCCTGCTTGGGGAAGTCAGCGGCGAGCCGAGCGCGTGCGCCCGACGGGTTGTGCCAGGTGGGGTGCCAGCGTGCGTTCGAACGCTAGCCGTGCGCGGTCGAGCGCGCCCGGCAGCTTCAGGAAGCGGGCGTCGTGGTGCAGCGACAGGATCAGCCCGTGGATCTCGAACAGCAGCTGATGCGCGTCGGTGTCTGCGCGCAGATGACGTTCGTCGATCGCCATGCGGATGGCCTTCTCGAGCGTCGCGTGCCAGGTGAGCACCATCTGCGCCAGCGCGTCGCGCACCGGCCCGGGCCGGTCGTCGAACTCGACCGCCCCGCTGATGTAGATGCAACCCGAGTCGATCTCCATCGAGACGCGTCGGATCCAGCGCTCGACCAGCGCACGCAGTCGCGGCAGGCCGCGCGGCTCGTGCATCGACGGATGGAACACCTCGTCGGCGAAGCGCTCGTGGTATTCGCGCACCACCGAGATCTGCAGTTCCTCGCGTGAGCCGAAGTGGGCGAAGACGCCCGACTTGCTCATGTGCATCAGCTCGGCCAGCGCGCCGATCGACAGACCCTCGAGGCCGTTGTGGGACGCCAAGCCGAGCGCGACGTCCAGGATGGCGGCCCGCGTCTGCCGCCCTTTGGGCAGTGCGCGGGCGACGGATCGAGTGGTCGTGGCTTCGCTCAAGGGCAGGAATAAAACGAACGGTCGTACTATTCTGGCCGAAACGCCGAAGTCGATGTGTTGACTATTTGTAGGTGCGCCTGCCTAGCGGGACACCCGACGCGACCGCTGGCAAGCCGGTTTGGAGCGCTCGCTCAGACTGCGTTACGCTTGCGGGCGTTCCAGGAGACTGCCGCTCACCACCGTGGATGTCCTGCAACTCGATGTGTCCGGTCGCCCGCAGGCGTGGATCACCCCGCGCGAGGCGGCCGTGCTTTACGCCAGCGATGGCGTCGCCTGGACGCTCGGGCAGACTTTCCACGTGCTGCGTGGCGGCATCCAGCGCGCCACCGGGCTGCAGTCGCGCATCGACGTGCACCCGATCATCGCGGTCAAGGGTGCCGTGCCGACTCGCGCCTGGCGCACCGTACCGGCGCTCACCAACCCCAAGCTGTTCAGCCGCGACCGCCATGTGTGCGCCTACTGCGGACGGCGCTTTCCGTTCGACCTGCTGACCCGCGAGCACGTGGTCCCGGTGTCGCGCGGCGGGCGCGACACCTGGATGAACTGCATCACCGCCTGCCGAGGCTGCAACGGCCGCAAGGGCAACCGGCTGCCCGAGGAGGCGCGCATGGGGCTGCTATATCTGCCCTACGTACCGAGCCTGCACGAGGACATGATCCTGCGCGGCCGCCGCATCCTGGCCGACCAGATGGAGTTCCTGCTCGCGAGCGTGCCGCGCTCAAGCAGACTCCACGCCTGACCGGGCCACCCCCCGGAGCGGCCCAGCGGCCGCTTCCGCCTCCAGGGGCGACACCTGCGGCCCGGCAAGCCAGTTCCGCGGTGTCCGCTTGTTGGTTGGTCGGGGCGCATGAACAAGGGCGCCCGAAGGCGCCCTTGTCGTGGCGACGGCTCGTCGACCTATGCGCTCGCGATGGTTTCAGCGGTGAACGGCATCCGCCGCACGCGCTTGCCGGTGGCGGCGAAGATCGCGTTGCCGACCGCCGGGCCGATGATCGCGGTTGCTGGCTCGCCGATGCCGCCGGGCTTCTCGGTGCTGTTGACCAGCACGATCTCGATCTGCGGTGCCTCGTTGTTGCGCATCATCCGGTACTTGTCGAAGTTGGTCTGTTGCACGCGGCCCTTGTCGACCGTTATCTCGTCCCACAGCACAGCGCTCAGGCCGAAGATGATGCTCGACTGGATCTGCGCCTCGACGGTGTCGGGGTTGACCATGCGACCGCAGTCGCACGCCACCGTCACCTTGTGCACGACCGGCGCGCCGTCCTTCATCGAGACCTCGGTGACCATCGCCATGTAGGTGTCGTAGCCCTCCATCAGCGCCACGCCGCGGGCACGGCCGGCCGGCGCCGGGCTACTCCAACCGGCCTTGTCGGCCGCCGTCTTCAGCACGTTCTGGAAGCGCGGCGACTTGCTGACCAGCGACATGCGGAAGGCCACCGGGTCGGCCTTGGCCGCTGCGGCCAGCTCGTCGATGAAGCCCTCGTTGGCGAAGCAGTTCTGGAAGTGGCTCACCGAGCGCCAGTAGCCCACGCGCAGCCCGGCGTCGTGCTTGACCACGTCGTGCCGGGTGGCCGGAATCTCGTAAGGCGCGATCGCCGCCTCGACCATCAGCGGATCCTGCACCTCGGCCGGCAGCCCGAACACGCGGCCGGTGATCGACTGCGACGTGAAGCGGAACGTCATCGCGGTCGGCTTGCCGTTGTCGACCGCCGCGGCGATGTTGTGCACCGAGTGCGGACGATAGAAGTCGTGCGTCATGTCGTCTTCACGCGTCCACAGCAGCTTGACCGGCTTCAGCACCGCCTTGCTGATCTGCGCGGCCTGGATGATGAAGTCGATGTCGATGCGCCGGCCGAAGCCGCCGCCGAGGAACGTGGTCTGCAGCGACACATCCTTCGGGTCGAGTCCCACCGCCTTGGCGATCGATGCCTGCGCGGCGTCCTGCCACTGCGTCGGGCCGATCAGGTCCATCTTGTTGCCGCGGTACCAGGCCGTGAAGTTCATCGGCTCCATCGGCGAGTGCGACAGGTTCGGGCAGATGTACTCGGCGCGAATCACCTTGGAGTTCGGCGCGTTGATCACCGCCTCGGGGTCTCCCACCGTCTTCAGCACCAACGGCTTGCCGGTGCCGGCTGCCGCCTTGGTGCCGGCGAGCATCGCCGCGGTGTTGAGGTTGGCGTTGGCGCCCTCGTCCCACTCGATCTTCAGTGCCTTGCGCGCCTTGAAGGCGTGCCAGTAGGTGTCGGCCACCACCGCGACGCCGTCGGTGATCTGCACGACGTCGATCACGCCGGGCATGCCCTTGGCGGCGCCGGCATCGAAGCTCTTTACGGTGCCCCCGAGCACCGGGCTTTGCTCGAGCGACGCGTACACCATGCCGGGCAACTTGACGTCGATGCCGAAGGTCGCGGTGCCGTTGCACTTGGCCGGCGTATCCAGCCGCGTCAGCTTCTTGCCGACGATGCGGAACTGACTCGGATCCTTGATCGATACCTTCTCGGGCACCGGCACCTGCGATGCCGCGGCGGCGAGTTGGCCGTAGGTGGCCTTCTGGCCCTTGCCCTCACCGATCACCCAGCCGTTCTCGGCCTTCAGCGTCGAGCGGTCGACGTTCCACTTGCTGGCGGCCGCCGAGATCAGCATCTCGCGCACCTGCGCGCCGGCCACGCGCAGCTTCTCCCAGCCGTCGCGCACCGAGGTCGAGCCGCCGGTGAGTTGTGGGCCGCCGAGCAGCGCGTTGCCGTACAGCTTGGTGTTGGGCGGCGCCATCGCGACCTTGATGCGCTTCAAATCGACGTTCAGCTCCTCGGCGATCAGCATCGGCATCGAGGTGTAAACGCCCTGGCCCATCTCGGAGCGCGCCGAGATCAGCGTGATCGTGTTGTCGTCGCTGATGTGCACCCAGGCATTTGGCGTGTACAGCATGCCCGCGGCACGCGCCGGACCCGATGCGATCGACACCCCCATCAGCAGCCCGCCGGCCGAAGCCGCGCTGGATGCCTTGATGAATGAACGGCGCGAAACGGTCAATGCTTGTGTCATGGTCGTCTCCTCGCCTTCAGGCCTTGGCGCCGCGCATCTCGGCGGCCGCGGTCTTGATGGCTGCACGCACGCGCACGTAGGTGCCGCAGCGGCAGATGTTGCCCGCCATCGCCGCATCGATCTCGGCGTCGCTCGGGTTCTTGTTGCCCGCCAGCAGCGCGGCGGCGCTCATCAGCTGACCCGACTGGCAGTAGCCGCACTGCGGCACGTCGTGCGCGATCCACGCTTTCTGCAGCGGGTGGCTGTTGTTGCGCGACAGGCTCTCGATGGTCGACACCGACTTGCCGGCCGCGGCCGACAGCGGCGTCGAGCACGAGCGGATCGGCTTGCCGTCGAGGTGAACGGTGCATGCACCGCACAGCGCCGCGCCGCAACCGAACTTCGTTCCGGTGAGGCCGATCTCATCGCGGATCACCCACAGCAGTGGGGTGTCCGGCTCCGCTTTCACGCTCACCGACTTGCCGTTGATCTTCAACTGGGTCGCCACTGCGCTCTCCTCGTGGATTGGTTGTGTACGGGTCACTCGCCTGCAACTGGCATGCTCGCGCCGGGGCACCCTTCGAGGATGAGAGAAAACCCGATCGGCATGACCGGATACAACGCCGGGATGCTCCAATCCAGAGCAAGCACTGCCGTGCACCCAGCAACCGTCGGGTGTGTCACGCAGGTGGCACGACCTGAACCGACGCTGGCGGAGGCTCCCCAATCCGTCGCGCGCGAGCCACTGTCCGATCGACTGCCAACGGAACCACGGTGAAGAACACTTTCTTGTGCTCAAGCCCGGCGACGCCGTCATCGTCCGCCGTCATCGTCATCACCGAAGGCGGCCGTGCCCGATTGGTGAAGGCACCGCGCGGCTGATGACGTGCGCATGTCCTGGATCACGATGACGATGCGTTGACAAGGTCGCCGTGGATGGCGCCGTGGTCTTGGTTTGCACCGAGGCTGTGCTCACAGGCAGCGCGCTATCGTCGCCGACCAGGAGGCGGCAAGTGACGCCGCCCGGATCGTGGGGATCGTATGCACAAGTTCAAGGATCGGCGCTCACCGTCCGACCCTCCGGCTGACCTGATGCCGGGCTTTTACCGTGTGCGCGTCGGCTCGCTGGTTGAGATCGGTGACCAGATGCTCGATGAGTCAGGGCGACCGCGCCCGATCTCGCTGGACCAGGTGGGCCGCGAGGTGACCAGCGATCGCGTGGTGTTGCGCATGGACCGACGCGCGCACCAGGATTGACCCGCCACCGCCTCGCACGCCGGCGCGCTCGGAAGCCCAGATGGACCGATTGCCGTTCGAAGGAGCGTGGGGCAAGTTCATCATCGCGGCGGCGCTGATCGTCTTCCTGTCGCAGCTGGCGCATCGCCTGCTGCGGCCGATGGTGCTGCGGATCGTGTCGCGCTCACCGCCACTGCTGGCGCTCGCACAGCGTTGCGACCGTCCGGTGCAGACGTTGACGCCGCTGGCCGCGATCCAGGTGGCGTTGCAGGCGATGCCCGACAGCGTGCCGGGCGTGGCGGCCGTCGAGCACATCAACGCCGCGTTGACGATCGGCGCCATCACCTGGCTGGCCATGGCGGCGATCCGCGGCGTCGGCGACGGCATCATCGCGTTGCACCCGGTCGAGGTCGCCGACAACCTGGCGGCGCGCCGCGTGCAGACGCAGACGCGCGTGCTGGTGCGCATCGCCTGCGGCGTCGCGCTGATGGTCGGCCTGGCGCTCGTGCTGATGACGTTTCCGCGCGCGCGCCAGTTCGGCGCCAGCCTGCTGGCGTCGGCCGGCGTGGCCGGATTGGTGATCGGCATCGCCGCGCGCTCGGTGGTCGGCAACCTGCTGGCGGGCCTGGAGATCGCGCTCGCGCAGCCGATGCGCATCGACGACGTGCTGATCGTCGAAGGCGAGTGGGGCCGCGTCGAGGAGATCCGCGCGACCTACGTGGTGCTGAGGCTATGGGATGAGCGCCGGCTCATCGTGCCGCTGGGGTGGTTCACCGACCATCCGTTCCAGAACTGGACGCGCCGCAGCGCCGCCATCCTCGGCACCGTCTTCCTGTGGGCCGACTACACGCTGCCGGTGGAAGCGCTGCGGGCCGAGGCACGCCGGCTGTGCGAGCGATCGGCCCACTGGGATCGGCGAGTCTGCATCGTGCAAGTGACCGACGCCAACGAGCGCGCGATGCAGTTGCGCATCCTGGTCAGTTCGGGCTCATCGGGCAGCGCGTTCGACCTGCGCTGCGAGGTGCGCGAGGGCTTGATCGATTTCATCCAGCGCGAATACCCGGCCGCGCTGCCGACCGTCAGGGCGCACCTGGATCCGCGGCCGGCATAGAGCGCCAAAGGGGCGGCAGCCTCGCCGGCTGGGTCGGTGCGACACTTGGGTCCGCATCGATACCGCCATGCAGAAACCCTACGCTTCGGACCTCCTTCGCATCCACGCCCTGCGGTCGCTGCTGCCGGGCCCTCGCCTGATCGTGCTCGGCGCGGTACACGGCAACGAGACCTGTGGCACGCGAGCGATCGAGCGCGTGCTGCAGGAGTTCGACGCCGGCTCGCTGCGGGTTGCGTGCGGCAGCGTGACGTTCGTGCCGGTCACCAATCCGCTGGCCTACCAGCGCGGGCAGCGCATGGGCGAGCGCAACCTGAACCGTAACCTGAGGCCGAACGCGGAACCGGTCGACAACGAAGACCGCATCGCCAACGTGCTGTGCCCGCTGCTCGCCGAGCACGACGTGCTGCTCGACCTGCACTCGTTCCATTCACCCGGCGAGCCGTTCGCGATGATCGGGCCGCCCGACAACACGGGCGTGCTCGAGCCGTTCGCGCACGCTGGTGCCGAGACCGCGCTGGCACTGCGCCTGGGCCCGCGGCGCATCGTCGAAGGCTGGCTCGAGACGTACGCCAACGGCGTGAAGAACAGGCTGCAGCGCACCGAGGGCAACCCGAACGAGCGAACCCGACTGCTGAACACCGACCCCAGCTACGGCGTCGGCACGACCGAGTACATGCGATCGCGCGGCGGCTACGCGATCACGCTGGAGTGCGGCCAGCACGCCGACCCGATGGCGCCCGAAGTGGCGTACCGCGCGATCCGCCACACGCTGGCGCATCTCGCCCTGGTCGACGAAGCGCCGCCAGCGGCCCGCGACGACTTCGAGTTGCTGTGCCTGACCGAAGTCACCGACCGCCACCACGCACGCGACCGCTTCGTGCGCGAGTGGGCCAGCTATCAGGCGGTGAGTGCCGGCGAGACGATCGGCGAGCGTGCCGATGGCACGCAGCTGCGCGCGCCGGGCGACGGCTTCATCGTGTTCCCGAACCCCAACGCGTTGCCGGGCAACGAATGGTTCTATTTCGCGCGGCGCAGCGCGCGCCGCCTGGATGCCAGAGGCGCCACCCGATGAGCAAGCTCGGGAGTGCCGTGGCGATCGCGGCGCTGGTGCTGCTGGCGTTCGTGCTCAATCCGTCGCCGGAGCAGCACCGCGCGAAGATCAACGCGGTCATCTCCGAGCGCAGCGCCGTCGCCAAGGCGTTCGGCGTCGGCGCGCTGACGGCGTTCGTGTCGACCTATTCGTCGCTCGGCGTGGCGTCGTACACCACCGTCAACGGCCGCACCGTGTCGATCGGGGCCTTCGGCATCGTCTACGTGCGCGAAGGCCCCTGAAGCGCGGCGGGCGCGGCGACGCCCGGTCGCCGCGCGATCAATGGCTATTTCTTCGCTGCGGGCTCGACGCCGAGCGCCAATGCCTCGGTGTAAACGGCCTGCACCTGGTCACCCACCTTGATCAGCTTGAACTGTCCCGGATCGGGCACTTTCAGGTCGACCGTGCGCTTGGGGCCCTTCAACGTGACCGTCTGGGTCTTGGCATCGACGGCGGTCACGTCGGCGGTCACTTCGACCTGGCGCGCGGCCACAGCACCCGGGCGCTCGCCGGCCGGTGCGCGCGCCGCGTCGGCGGCCTCGGTTGAACCGCGCAAGTCCTTGCCGCCCTTCTTCAGCGTCAGCGACAGCGCCTCGAGGTAGCGCAC
>DASTZF010000223.1:0-30387 GCA_035764445.1 Burkholderiaceae bacterium | reverse complement strand
CCTGGCGCGCCAGCATCGCGTGCGAGCCGTCGGACAGCGCGAGCTGGTTGGCCACCACCGCATCGGCGCCCAGCGCCAGCACGGCCAGCCCGGGCCGCTCGCGCTCGAAGCGGCCCATCAACTGCGCGGCGCACAACGACGCCAGCGCAGCCGACGGCCCGATGCCGCACACCAGCAGCTTGCCGCCCGCGGTGAGGGCGCCCACGATCGCCTGCGACGCTTCGGCCACCGGCTTGACCAAGCCTTCGGCCGATTGGTATTTCAGGTCCACAGCATCGAAGAACTGCTGCTGGATGCGCTGCTCGAGCATGGTCGGCGATGATAAGTCAGGCGTTTGGGTCCGAATGCGGCGGCTGGTTCAGCTCGCTGGCGACCGCTGCTGTCGGACGTCGGGCTGCTCCGTGCCGTCGCGAGCCGGCACGAGACCCCGGTCGACGACTGGTGTCAGGCATCGAAGGCGGCTCGCACCCATTGCACGGCGTCACCGTCGATCGCCACCACGTCGAAGCGACACGGTGGCAGCTGGGTCAGCCGAGCCAGGTAGTGACGCGCGGCCAGGATCAGGCGCTGCTGCTTGCGCGCGGTCACGCTCGCCAGCGCACCGCCGAACGTCACGTCAGCGCGCGAACGCACCTCGACGAACACCAGCGTGCCGTCGCGCTCCCGCAGGACCAGGTCGATCTCGCCGCCACGCGCGCGCGGCCCGCGCGCCACCCGATAATTGCGGCAGACCAGCACGAGACCGTGACGCTGCAGGTGCTGCAGCGCGAGCGTTTCGGCGCGGTCGCCCGCTGACTTCGGCGTTGCAGCCACTTGGCATCCTCGAGCATCGACGCTGTGCACTGGCAACAAACGGCCGCCGCGGCCGCCGGTGCACAGGACTATCCCGCGCCGGCGCTGTACGTGGTGTCGACACCGATCGGCAATCTGGCCGATCTGAGCCTGCGCGCGCTCCACGTGCTGGGGCTGGTCGATCTGGTCGCCTGCGAGGACAGCCGGGTCACTGGCCGGTTGCTGCGCCACTTTGCGCTCGACAAGCCACTGCTCGCGCTGCATCAGCACAACGAGCGTGAGGCCGCCGCTGCGGTGCTGCGCCGTCTCGCTGAAGGCGCCCGCGTGGCCTACGCGAGCGACGCGGGCACCCCGGCGGTCAGCGATCCGGGCGCGGTGCTGGTGCAGGCGGTGGCCGCCGCAGGCGTCCGCGTGGTCCCGATACCCGGCCCGAGCAGCCTCACCGCGGCACTCAGCGTGGCGGGAGACGCGGCTGCCGGCGGTTTCCGGTTTTGCGGCTTCGCGCCGAGCAAGGGCACGGCGCGGCAGCGCGCATGGGACACCGCCTGCGCCGACGCCACGACGCAAGTGTGGTTGGAAGCGCCGCATCGCATCGCGGCGCTGGCACGCGAATGGGCGCAGCGAGTCCCGCAGCGGCGGGTCACGTTGTGTCGCGAGCTGACGAAACAGTTCGAGTCGGTGGCCGCGCTGACAGCGGCGCAGCTGCCGGCGTGGCTCGACGCCGACGCACAGCGCTCGCGCGGCGAATTCGTGCTTGTGCTGCACGCGCTCGCCGAGCCGGCGGCAGCGCTCGCCGCGGCGGCCAGCGGCGCCGAACTGCGCGCTACCAACCCGCTGGCGCCGGTGCAGGTGCTCGATGTCCTGCTCGCCGAACTGCCGCTCAAGCAGGCCGCAGCGCTGGCTGCACGCATCAGCGGTGCGCCGCGCAATGCGCTGTACGAGCTGGCGCTGAAGCGACGCGACGGCGCTGCCTCGCGTTGAAGCAACCCCAGGCGGCACCGCCTGCAACGGTGCTCCTACAATGCCCCGATGATTTCACGCGAACCGACGATCGAACGGCTGGCGCTGGCGCGTCGGCTGCTGCTGGAGCCGGCCGGGCTCGATGAAACCGCGCTGCAAGAGGCGCTCGGACGCATCGGTGGCCACCGGGTCGACGACTGCGATCTGTATTTCCAGATCACCCGGCACGAAGGGTGGAGCCTCGAGGAAGGCATCGTCAAGAGCGGCAGCTTCGGCATCGACCAGGGCGTCGGCGTACGCGCGGTAGCCGGCGAGAAGACCGCCTTTGCGTACTCCGACGACATTTCGCGCGCGGCGCTGCTCGACGCCGCGCTCACCGTGCGCAGCATCGCGGCCGCGGGGCAGAGCCGTCGCGTCAAGGTCGGCGAGGGCGCCTCGCAAGTGGCGGCCAGCCATGCGCTGTATTCGGCGATCGACCCGATTGCCACGCTCGACAGCACGCAGAAGGTGGCGCTGCTGGAGCGCGTGGAGCGCATGGCGCGCGGGCGCGATCCGCGCATCGTGCAGGTGATGGCGAGCCTGGCCGCCGAGTTCGACGTGGTGCTGGTTGCGCGCGCCGATGGCACGCGCGCCGCGGACGTGCGGCCGCTGGTGCGCGTGTCGATCACCGTGATCGCCGAATCCAACGGCCGACGCGAGATCGGCAGCGGCGGCGGTGGCGGGCGCTTCGGGCTCAACTACTTCCAGGACGACGTGCTCGCGCGCTATGTCGACCAGGCCGTCAACGCCGCACTGACCAACCTCGAGTCGCGCCCCGCGCCGGCCGGCGAGATGAGCGTCGTGCTCGGCCCCGGCTGGCCCGGCGTGCTGTTGCACGAGGCGGTGGGCCACGGGCTGGAAGGCGACTTCAACCGCAAGGGATCGTCGACGTTCTCGGGCCGCATCGGCCAGCGCGTCGCGGCCAAGGGCGTGACCGTGCTCGACGACGGCACGCTGCCCGATCGGCGCGGCTCGCTCAACGTCGACGACGAGGGCCACGCGACGCAACGAAACGTGCTGATCGAGGATGGCATCCTGAAGGGCTACATCCAGGATGCCTTGAACGCGCGGCTGATGAAGGTCAAGCCCACCGGCAACGGCCGACGCGAGAGCTATGCGCACGTGCCGATGCCGCGCATGACCAACACCTACATGCTCAGCGGCGACAAGAGCAAGGAAGAGATCGTCGCCAGCCTCGAGCGCGGACTCTACGCCACCAATTTCGGCGGCGGCCAGGTCGACATCACCAGCGGCAAGTTCGTGTTCTCCGCCAGCGAGGCCTTCTGGGTCGAGAAAGGTCGCATCCTCTATCCGGTGAAGGGCGCGACGCTCATCGGCAACGGCCCCGACGCCTTGACCCGGGTCAGCATGATCGGCAACGACATGTCGCTCGACACCGGCGTCGGCGTCTGCGGCAAGGACGGTCAGAGCGTGCCGGTGGGCGTCGGCCAGCCGACGCTGCGCATCGACAGGCTCACGGTGGGGGGCACCGCGTGACCGTTCGAGGCCGTGGTAGAGTGGGCACCATGCATCGCCTGCCGTTCTTCTTTGCGTACTTTTGGTTCTCGCCATCCACCGGCGGTTGGACGAACGTGCGCAGCTGACGAACGACGCGACCAAACCAAACCGCCGGCAACCCCGGCGGTTTTTTCTTGCATGCCCCGACGGTTCCGAAAGACCGCAAGGAGTGATCCCGATGGCCCCGCGACAGACCCCGGCCGATCCGCTCGAAACGACGCATAGCTTCTCGCTCAGCGAGCGCACCAGCCAGACCGACGACCAGCGCATCCGCGACGTCACGCCGCTGCCGCCGCCCGAGCACCTGATTCGCTTCTTCCCGATCGCCGGCACGCCGGTCGAGAAGCTGATCGGACAGACCCGCGCGACGCTGCGCAGGATCCTGCAGGGCCAGGACGACCGCCTGCTGGTGGTGATGGGGCCGTGCTCGATCCACGACCCGGCGGCGGCACTCGACTACGCGCGCAAGCTGAAGGCCGAGCGGGCGCGCTTCGCCGGCACGCTGGAGATCGTGATGCGCGTGTATTTCGAGAAGCCGCGCACCACGGTCG
Source organism: Burkholderiaceae bacterium (assembly GCA_035764445.1). Classification (GTDB taxonomy): domain Bacteria; phylum Pseudomonadota; class Gammaproteobacteria; order Burkholderiales; family Burkholderiaceae_C; genus JAEUPI01. The sequence goes on along the minus strand of DASTZF010000223.1, from coordinate 26,527 downwards.
GTTGGAAGGGCCTGATCAACGATCCGTACCTGGACGAGAGCTACCGCATCCACGAGGGGCTGCGCATCGCGCGCCAGCTGCTGGTGGAAATCAACCGCCTGGGTGTGCCCGCGGGCAGCGAGTTCCTCGACGTCATCAGCCCGCAGTACATCGGCGACCTGATCGCCTGGGGCGCGATCGGCGCGCGCACCACCGAGAGCCAGGTGCACCGCGAGCTCGCGTCGGGTCTGTCGGCACCGATCGGCTTCAAGAACGGCACCGATGGCAACCTGAAGATCGCCGTCGACGCCATCCAGGCGGCGGCGCGGCCGCATCACTTTCTGTCGGTGCACAAGAACGGGCAGGTGGCGATCGTCGAGACCAAGGGCAATGCCGACTGCCACGTGATCCTGCGCGGCGGCAAGGCGCCGAACTATGACGCCGCCAGCATCGCCGCCGCGTGCAAGGAGATCGAGGCGGCCAAGTTGCCGTGCCGGCTGATGGTCGATTGCAGCCACGCCAACTCGAGCAAGCAGCATCAGCGTCAGATCGAGGTGGCGATCGATCTCGCCGGGCAGATCGCGCGCGGCGCGCGCTGCATCTTCGGGGTGATGGTCGAGAGCCATCTGGTCGATGGTGCGCAGAAGTTCAGCCCCGGCAAGGACGACCCCACGCTGCTCGAGTACGGCAAGAGCATCACCGATGCCTGCATCGGCTGGGACGATTCGCTGACCGTGCTAGAGGCGCTGGACGCCGCGGTGCGCGCCCGTCGCGGCTGACCGTGGCTCAGGCGCCGTCTTCGTCCCGCTGCAGTCTGCGACTTCGCCAATACACGTCGTCGCCGCCAAGCCCGTCGAGATTGGCACGGTTGAGCACGCGCGCCAGCACGAACAGCAGGTCGCTGAGCCGGTTGAGGTACTGGCGCGGCGCGGCGTTGACCGCCTCGCTTTCGCCGAGTCCCACCAACGCACGCTCGGCGCGCCGCGCGACCGTGCGTGCGACGTGGGCGATCGCCGCACTGCGGCTGCCGCCGGGCAGGATGAATTCGGCCAGCGGCGGCAAGGTCGCGTTGTAGCGCTCCAGCGCCTGGTCGAGCGCGGCCACAGCGTCATCGCTCAACAGAGACTGGCCGGGCAGCGACAGCTCGCCGCCCAGGTTGAACAACTGCTGCTGAACCTGCTGCAGGAGCGTACGCACGTCGTCGGGCAGCAGCTCGGCTAGAAGCACGCCGAGCTGCGAATTGAGCTCGTCCACGTCGCCCATCGCGGCGACGCGGCGGTTGCTCTTGGTGAGGCGCGAGCCGTCGGCCAGGCCGGTGCTGCCGTCGTCGCCGGTGCGGGTGGCGATGCGGGTCAGGCGCTTGCCCATGGCGGCATCGTAACCCCGCGCTCGCGTCGTGCACCGGCTTCCTACAATGCCTGCAATCGGCCTGCGCTGCGGGCCCGGAGCCGCCCATGAACGCGCCTGACCACTCCCTGCTAAACCATGGGCCGCGCCGCTCGGTGCCGCAAGCCTTGTTCGATGCCTTGAGCGCTCGTTTCGGCCAGCGCTGCACCCGTGCGCAGGCGGTTCGCGAGCAGCACGGCCGCGACGAGTCGCCCTTCGAGGTGACGCCACCCGATGCGGTCGTGTTCTGCGAAAGCACCGCCGACGTCGCCGCTGCGGTGGAGCTGGCCGCGCGCCACGAAGTGCCGATCATTCCGTTCGGTGTCGGGTCGTCGCTCGAAGGCCACCTGCTCGCCGTTCAGGGTGGCATCAGCCTGGATCTCGGCCGCATGAACCAGGTGCTGCGCGTCAACGCCGAGGACCTGACCGCCACCGTGCAGCCCGGCGTCACGCGCAAGCAACTCAACGAGGCCATCAAGCACCTGGGGCTCTTCTTTCCGATTGACCCCGGCGCCGACGCCTCGCTCGGCGGCATGGCCGCCACCCGCGCATCGGGGACCAACGCCGTTCGCTACGGCACGATGCGCGAGAACGTGCTGGCGCTCGAGGTCGTCACCGCGTCCGGCCAGATCATCCACACCGGTACGCGCGCCAAGAAGTCCAGCGCCGGCTACGACCTCACCCGGCTGATCGTTGGCAGCGAGGGAACGCTGGGCGTCATCACCGAAGTCACGCTGCGGCTGTATCCGCTGCCGGAGGCGATTTCGGCAGCGATCTGCCACTTTCCGAGCGTGGCCGCGGCGGTCGACACGACGATCGAGATCATCCAGATGGGTGTGCCGATCGCCCGCGTCGAATTGCTCGACGCCAACGCGGTGCGCGCCGTGAACAAGCACGACAAGCTCGGGTTGCGCGAGACACCGATGCTGCTGATGGAATTCCACGGCAGCGACGCCGGTGTCAACGAGCAGGCCACCACGGTGCAGGGCATCGCGCACGAACACGGTGGCGAGGAATTCCAATGGGCGCGAACGCCGGAGGAACGCTCGCGGCTGTGGGCCGCGCGCCATCGCGCGTACTTCGCCGGCATGGCGGCCAACCCGGGTTGCCGCACGGTGACCACCGATGCCTGCGTGCCCATCTCGCGGCTGGCCGAGGCGATTGGCGAGTCGGTGCGCGAGGCCGACGCATCGGGTATCCCGTACTACATCGTCGGCCACGTCGGCGACGGCAACTACCATGTGGCGTATCTGATCGACCCCAAGAACGACGAGCAGTGGAATCGCGCTGAGCAGCTGAACCTGCAGTTGGTGCAGCGCGCGCTGCGGCTGGAAGGCACCTGCACCGGTGAGCACGGCGTGGGGCTGCACAAGCAGGGCTTCCTGGTCGACGAGACCGGCGAGGGTGCGGTCGACATGATGCGCACGGTCAAGCGCGCGCTCGATCCGAAGAACATCCTCAACCCCGGCAAGATCTTCTCGTTGTGAGGGCAGGCCGCGCCGAGGTTTCGCCGCGCGCGCCCAAACATGCCACCGGCACGACCTGCGGGCATCCGTACGGCTCTGGGCGACCGGCCATGCCAGTGAGCGATCCACAGCTGGCGTCTGGTGCGTGGCGCGCGCTGCGCCACGGCGTGCGGGTGCTTGTCCTGCTGGCTGCTGCAGCGTTGCCGTGGCCGATCGGCTCCGCCGCGCAAGGCGATGCGCCGACGCCCGCGGCCAAGACGCCGATCACCCGCGCCGACCAGTTGCCGCGGCGCACCTACACGTTGCCACGGTTGCCCAGTGAGCTGCTCGAGAGCCCACTCGGAGACCTGTCGCCGTTGGCCGACGCCCTCGAGCGCGACCTGCTGTCCGATCTGACCCGCTTCGATATCCAGGACCAAGCGACGATGCGAGGCTTCGTCTCCACGCGCATGAACATCGCCGCGCTGCGCGGCGACTGGGCCGCGATCGGGCCGCTGGCCGCGCAGCTGCGGACTCTGCAAGACAAGCCCGCGACCAAGCTCACCAGCGGTCTGCTGTTCGAGCTGCTGGCGCAGGTCAAGCGCGAAGGCAAGGGCGCCGACGCGATGCAGGCGTTGGTCGTTCGGCGCTTCGGTGCATTGCCGTGGGCCGACGTGCAGGATGCCCTCAAGGCGATGAAGGCGCAGCTGGAGGTCGCCAACCCGGCGCTGGTGATCGGCACAGTGCGCTCCCAGGCCGATGAGGCGGCGCGCAACGCCAACCGGGTGGTCGACGCCAGCATGGTGTCGGCGTTGCTCGGGGCGCGCGTGCAGCTCGATCACGTGCTGCCGCTGCGATCGGCGATCGCCGGCGGCTTGACGCAAGTCGTCGAGCGTCAAGCCGCCGGCGCGCCACCGAAGCCGGATCGCTGGAGCGAGCGGCTGGTCAACCTGCCTGCAACAGGGCCAGGCAGGCCGATCGTGGTCGGCATCTGGGATTCGGGCGTCGACATGGCGCTGTTCAGGCCCGCCGAGCAGCGCGGTCTGGCCTTCGACGAGGAGGGCCAGACAACGCCCGACATCCTGCGCCCGCTCGGCGACGCGCAGTCGCGTTGGCCGCAACTGAAGCGCTTGGTCAAAGGCTCGCTCGACCTGCGTGCCGCGCTCGACACCGAGGAGGCGCGTCAGCTCAAGCAGACGATGAGCCAACTCAAGCCAGAACAGGTGAGAGCGTTCCAGGAGGACCTGGCCCTGGCCAGCCTGTACACGCACGGTACCCACGTGGCCGGCATTGCGGTTGCGGGCAATCCGTTCGCGCTGGTGTACCCGGTAGCCATCCACTGGAGCCACAGCAGCATTCCGCGCAAGCCGACCGAGGCGATTGCACGCGCCCGCGCCGCCAACTACCAGCACATCGTCGATAGCTTCAAGGCGGCGCAGGTTCGCGTGGTCAACATGAGCTGGCGCTACGGCCCCGGATTCTTCGAGTCTGCACTGGCGTTCCACGGCGTAGGCAAGGACGGCGAAGAGCGCAAGAAGCTGGCGCAGGCCCTGTTCAACATCGAGCGCGACGCGCTGAAGGCGGCATTTCAGTCCGCGCCGGACATCCTGTTCGTCGCCGGCGCCGGCAACGAAGACAACAGCGCCGATTTCGTCGAGTACATCCCGGCCGGCTTCGAGTTGCCGAACCTGATCACCGCCGGTGCCGTCGATCGGGCCGGCGAGGAGACGGGCTTCTCCAGTTTTGGCAAGACCGTGGTCGTGCACGCCAACGGCTTCGAGGTCGACAGCGTGATCCCCGGCGGTGAGCACCTGAAGCTGTCGGGCACGTCGATGGCCGCTCCGCAGGTGACCAATCTCGCGGCCAAACTGTTTGCGCTCGACCCCAAGCTCAGCGCCGCGCAGGCCAAGGCGCTGATCCTGGCCGGCGCCGAGCGCAGGGGCCGCGTCAACCTGATCAACCCGAAAGCCACGATCGCGAGACTCGGGGTCAACCAGTCCGCGCAACGGGCGGGTGGCGGCTAGTCGCTGTGTTCGGGCGCCTGCACCGACCAGGTGCCGGTCACCTCGTTGGCAGCGTTGACGCTTTCGAGCTGCACGCCGAAGCCCCACAGACGCGCTACGTGCTTGAGCACCTCCTGCGCGCTGTCGGCCAGCGGCCGGTCGTTGTGCTGGAAGTGGCGCAGCGTCAATGAACGGTCACCACGAAGGTTGACGTTCCAGACCTGGATGTTCGGCTCGCGCGAGCCGAGGTCGTACTGCCTCGACAGCGCCTCGCGGACGTGGCGGTACCCCGAATCGTCGTGGATCGCGGCGACCTCGAGCTCGCTCTCTTTCTCGTCGTCAAGGATCGTGAACAGCCGGAACTCGCGCATCAGCTTCGGGCTGAGGTACTGGCCGATGAAGCTCTCGTCCTTGTAGTTGCGCATTGCGTGATCGAGCGTCGGGACCCAGTCGGCACCGGCGATCGCCGGAAACCACTGGCGATCTTCGTCGGTGGGCGATTCGCAGATGCGCTTCAGGTCGCAGTACATCGCGAAGCCGAGCGCGTACGGGTTGATGCCGCTGTAAGCGGGGTGGCCCACCGGAGGCTGGTAGATCACGTTGGTGTGCGACTTCAGCCACTCCATCATCACGCCGTCGGTGAGGTAGCCGTCGTCGTACATCTGGTTGAGGATGTGGTAGTGCCAGAAGGTCGCCCAGCCCTCGTTCATCAGCTGACTCTGGCGCTGCGGGTAGAAGTACTGCGCGACCTTGCGCACGATGCGAACAACCTCGCGCTGCCAGGGCTCGAGCAGCGGCGCATTCTTCTCGATGAAGTACAGCAGGTTCTCCTGCGGCTCCTCGGGGAAGCGCCGGGTCTCGGCGGCATCGCCGGCTTTGTCGGCCCGCTTGGGCAAGGTGCGCCACAGGTCGTTGACCTGCCGCTGCGCGTAGGCCTCGCGTTCCTTGCGTTCGCGCAGCTCCTGGGCCAGCGACTTGCGGCTCGGCCGCCGGTAGCGGTCAACGCCGTGGTTGGCCAGTGCGTGGCACGAGTCGAGAAACAGCTCGACCTGGTCGAGGCCGTAGCGCTCCTCGCACTCGGCGACGTAGTTCTTCGCGTAGACCAGGTAGTCGATGATCGACGACGCATCGGTCCACATGCGGAACAGGTAGTTGCCTTTGAAGAAACTGTTGTGGCCGTAGGCAGCATGCGCGATCACCAGCGCCTGCATCGCCATCGTGTTCTCCTCCATCAGGTAGCTGATGCAGGGGTTGGAGTTGATGACGATCTCGTACGCCAGGCCCATATGCCCGCGGCGGTAGTTCTTTTCGGTGGCGATGAACTCCTTGCCATAGCTCCAGTGGCGGTAGTTCACCGGCATGCCCACGCTGGCGTAGGCATCCATCATCTGCTCGGCAGTGATCACCTCGAGCTGGTTCGGGTAAGTGTCGAGGCCGAAGCGCTGTGCCGTACGCTTGATGACGTTGTGGTACTGGTCGATCAGGTCGAACGACCAATCGCTGGGATCCGGCAGCGGCTCGGCGGCTTTGGCCAATGGCAACGGGCCGCGCTGCGGCTTGGCGCGGCTCACGACTGCTCCCTCGTTGGCCTCATGCCGCTGCCGCCGCGCCCTCTTTCTTGAAGAGATCGCGGAACACCGGGTAGATCTGCGACGCCTCGGTGGCCTTGCGCATCGCGAAGTGCGGGTGATTCTCGGCGAGCTGTGAGTACTCCTCCCACAGGTTCTGCTCTTCCTCGGCCACCTGCACGTAGGCAAAGTAGCGCACCAGCGGCAGCAGCTTGTCGGCCAGCAGCTCGCGGCAACGGCCCGAGTCGTGGTGCCAGTTGTCGCCGTCGCTCGCCTGGGCGCCGTAGATGTTCCAGTCGCTGGGCGAGTAGCGCGCGCGGATGATTTCCTCCATCAGCACCAAGGCACTGGACACCACCGTGCCGCCGGTCTCGCGGGCGTGGAAGAAATTCTCCTCGTCGACCTCCTGCGCCTGCGTGTGGTGGCGGATGAAGACGAGGTCGATCTTGTCGTAGTGCCGCGTCAGGAACAGGTACAGCAGGATGAAGAAGCGCTTGGCCAGGTCCTTGCGCGCCTCGTCCATCGACCCCGACACGTCCATCAGGCAGAACATCACCGCCTTGGTGGTCGGCACCGGCACCTTGATGCGGTTGCGGAAGCGCAGGTCGATCGGGTCGAGGTACGGAATCTTGCCCAGCCGCACGCGCAACGCCTCGATCTGCTCCTCGAGCTCGTGGATCTCGCGCTCCTTGACCGCGTCGTTGCGGTCGCGATGACGCTTGAGCTCGGCCAGCCGCTCCTCGAGCTCACGCAGCTCCTTGCGTGGGCCCGAGCCGATCGCGATGCGGCGGCCGATTGCGCCGCGCATCGAGCGCACGACGTGCAGGTTGTTGGGTGTGCCGTCAGCGGTGAAGCCCGCGCGCTGGCTCTTCCACTCGGGGGTCTCCGCGAGCTGCGTGCGGATCATGTGCGGCAGCGCGAGGTCCTCGAAGAAGACCTGCATGAACTCCTCTTTGCTCAGCGCGAAGGTGAAGTCGTCCTCACCCTCACCGGAATCGCTGGCCTGTCCCTTGCCCGAACCGCCACCGCCGCCACCCTTGGGGCGCTCGATGCGGTCGCCACGCACGTAGTCCTTGTTGCCCGGGTGCACGATCTCGCGCACGCCGCCCTGGCCATGGTGGAACACCGGCTGGGAGACGTCCTTCTTCGGGATGCGCACTTCCTCGCCGCGCTCGATGTCGCGGATGCCACGGCCGTCGACCGCGCGCTTGACCGCCTCGCGGATCTGGTCCTTGTAGCGACGCAGAAACCGTTCGCGATTGCCGATCGACTTGTTCTTGCCGGCCAGCCTGCGGTCAATGATTTGCAACATGGCAACTACCCTTGTTCAGCCGCCTTTCCTCAGCTGCTCTTGCGCACGCGCAGATACCACTCGCACAACAGCCGCACCTGCTTGCCGGTGTAACCCTTGTCGATCATCCGGTTGACGAAGTCCTCGTGCTTCTTGGCCTCGTCGGCGCTCGCCTTGGCGTTGAAGCTGATCACCGGCAGCAGCTCCTCGGTGTTGGAGAACATCTTCTTCTCGATCACCGAGCGCAGCTTCTCGTAGCTCGTCCAGACCGGGTTCTTGCCCTGGTTATTGGCCCGCGCGCGCAGCACGAAGTTGACGATTTCGTTGCGGAAATCCTTCGGATTGGCGATGCCGGCGGGCTTCTCGATCTTCTCGAGCTCGGCGTTCAGCGCCGCGCGGTCGAACACCTCGCCGGTGTCGGTGTCGCGGTATTCCTGGTCCTGGATCCAGTAGTCGGCGTAGGTGACGTAGCGGTCGAAGATGTTCTGCCCGTACTCGCTGTAGCTCTCGAGGTACGCGGTCTGGATCTCCTTGCCGATGAACTCGGCGTAGCGCGGTGCCAGCTGCTCCTTGATGAAGCCGATGAACTTCTGCTCCGACTCCTGCGGGAACTGCTCGCGCTCGATCTGCTGCTCGAGCACGTACATCAGGTGCACCGGGTTGGCGGCCACCTCCTGGCTGTCGAAGTTGAAGACCTTGGAGATGATCTTGTAGGCGAAGCGCGTCGAGATGCCGGCCATGCCCTCGTCGACGCCGGCGTAGTCGCGGTATTCCTGGTAGCTCTTGGCGCGCGGGTCGGTGTCCTTCAGGTTCTCGCCGTCGTAGACCTGCATCTTCGAGAAAAGCGACGAGTTCTCAGGCTCCTTCAGCCGGGTCAGGATCGCGAACTGGCTCATCATCTTCAGCGTCCCGGGCGCGCACTTGGCGTCGGCCAGTGACGAGTTGCGGATCAGCTTTTCGTAGATCTTGGTCTCTTCGGAGACGCGCAGGCAGTACGGCACCTTGACGATGTAAACGCGATCGAGGAAAGCCTCGTTGTTCTTGTTGTTGCGGAAGCTCTTCCACTCGCTCTCGTTGCTGTGCGCGAGGATGATGCCGTCAAACGGAATCGCGCCGAAGCCCTCGGTGCCCTTGAAGTTGCTCTCCTGCGTGGCGGTGAGCAGCGGGTGCAGCACCTTGATCGGAGCCTTGAACATCTCGACGAACTCGAGCAGGCCCTGGTTGGCCAGGCACAAGCCGCCCGCGTAGCTGTAGGCGTCGGGGTCGTCCTGCGCGTAGGTCTCGAGCTTGCGGATATCGACCTTGCCGACCAGCGATGAGATGTCCTGGTTGTTCTCGTCGCCGGGCTCCGTCTTGCAGACGGCGATCTGCTTGAGCACCGACGGGTAGCGCTTGACGACGCGGAACTTGCGGATGTCGCCGCCGTACTCCTCGAGCCGCTTGACCGCCCAAGGCGACATCACGCGATTGAGGTAGCGGCTGGGAATGCCGTATTCCTTTTCCAGAATCGGGCCATCTTCGTTCAGATCGAACAAGCCGAGCGGCGACTCGTTGACCGGCGAACCCTTGAGCGCGTAGAACGGTACGTGCTCCATCAGCTGCTTCAGGCGCTCGGCGATCGAGCTCTTGCCGCCGCCTACCGGGCCCAGCAGATACAGCACCTGCTTCTTTTCCTCCAGACCCTGGGCGGCATGCCGGAAGTACGACACGACCTGCTCGATCGAGTCCTCCATGCCGTAGAACTCGGCGAACGCCGGATAGATCTTGATGACCTTGTTGGCGAAGATGCGCGACAGGCGTGGATCGTTGCGCGTGTCCACCATCTGCGGATCGCCGATCGCTTTGAGCATGCGCTCGGCCGCAGTGGCGTACGCCAGCGGATTGCGCTTGCACTCAGCCAGGTACTCTTCGAGCGAGAGTTCTTCTTCTCGCGTACGCTCGAAGCGGGCTGCAAAGTTGCTGATCACGTCCATGCGGACCTCCTTGATCGGACCGATGCGCCGACACACCTTGGTGCCGCCGACATCTGGGAAGTTCTGATGGAGTCCCGGCTGTACGGGCCCGGGCTCCATCAGAGCTTTCCGGTCTGCTCGACCTCGCGGGTCAACTCGTTGGACGGTGATCCAGCATGTTTCGATCCTGCGCGACTAGAGGCCTGGAGTAAAGCCCGCAAACGCGCTCTGTTCGATCTGCGCGTCACCACCAGCCCGCGACGCGCCCGACTTGTTGTAGATGGTAGTGGGTACAACGTTTCCCGGCGATCGGTGGCTGACCCTGCTTGACTTTCGCATCGGTCCACTATGCGCCGACGCGCGACGCACACCGATGTGAATACTGCGGCCAAATCGCCTCCCCGGCCTACGCCGTGACGAAGCGCACGCGGCCAGCGTTGCTGGCACATTGAAAGCTCTGGCAAAGATGACCTTTGCCCGCTTGCAGGTGGCGTGCCAACGAGCTGCCCCCGCGCATGCGGGGCTGCGGCATCTCAACCTTCGCTGATACCAAGCTTGTCGAGCACACCGTTGAGCTCGTCGAGCGAACCGAATGCGATCGCGATCTCGCCGCGCCCGCCCCCGTTGCCACGGCGCTTGAGCCGGATCTGCACCGGGGCCGTCAGGCGGTCGGCAAGCTGTTCCTCGATGCGCAGGATGTCGCGCGACTTCTCCGCGGCCAGCGGGCGTCGGCTCGGGGCTGCGCCGGCCTCGCTGCGTTTGGCTACCAGGCGCTCGGTCTCACGCACCGAGAGCTGCCGCGCGACGATCTCGTTGGCGCACAGGATCTGCTCGGCCGGCGCGAGTGCCAGCAACGCCCTTGCGTGGCCCATCTCAAGCCGGCCCTCGAGTAGATGCTGCTGGACCGGCTCGCTCAGGTTAAGCAGACGCATCAGATTGCTGGCGGCGCTTCGGGAGCGGCCCACGGCTTGCGCAGCTTGGTCGTGCGTGAGTCTGAACTCGTCGATCAGACGCTGCAGTCCCTGGGCTTCCTCCAGTGGATTGAGGTCCTCTCGCTGGATGTTCTCCACCAGCGACATCACCGCGGCGGCCTCGTCGGCCACGTCGCGCACCAGCACCGGGACGTCGTCCATGCCGGCAAGGCCGGCTGCGCGCACCCGGCGTTCGCCGGCGATGATTTCGTAGCTGCCCGCACCCACCGGACGCACCAGCACCGGCTGCATCAGCCCCTGACTCTTGATGCTCTGGGCGAGTTCGGCCAACGACGCCTCGTCCATCCGCGTGCGCGGCTGGTAGCGGCCGGGCTTGAGTTGGCTCAGCTTGAGCGTGGTCGGTGAGTGGTCGGTGGCTGGGGCCGGGTCGGAGACTCTGGGGCCAAGCAACGCCTCGAGCCCCATCCCCAGCCCCTTCGGTCTCTTGGTCGCCATGGCGTGGCATTGTCAGTCATCACGCGGACGGCCCGCGCGTGCGTCGTCGATTGACGATATGCTTGGTCCGATAGCTTCGCGAGAGACGTCCCGATGAGCTACGTCGCCTATGTTGATGGCCAGGAAGGCACGACCGGTCTGCAGATCCACGACCTGCTGGCGCGACGTCGCGACATCGAGGTGCTGCGCATCGCAGCCGAACGGCGCAAGGACGACAGCGAACGCAAGCGCCTGCTCAACGCGGCGGATGTTGCGTTCCTATGCCTGCCCGATCAGGCGGCACGCGAGGCGGCAAGCTGGGTCACCAATTCGCGCACCTGCGTGATCGATGCAAGCACCGCGCATCGGGTCGACCCGGCGTGGGTGTTCGGCCTGCCCGAGCTCGCGCCCGGACACCGCGAGCACCTGCGGCGCAGCAAACGAATCAGCAACCCCGGGTGCCACTCCACGGCGTTCATCCTGCTGATTCGTCCGCTGGTCGACGCTGGCCTGATCGCGCCGGACACGCGTTTGAGCGCCACGTCGATCACCGGCTACTCCGGCGGCGGTCGCAAGTTGATTGAGCAATATGAAGCCACTGCAGTCCCAGCGCGCCTGATGTCGCCTCGGCCTTATGGATTGTCACTGGCGCACAAGCACGTGCCCGAGATGACGCGCTGGTCCGGGCTTCAGGAGAGGCCTGTCTTCATGCCGGTCGTGGCCAATTTCTATAAGGGACTGGCCGTAAGTGTGCCCTTGCATTTTGCGGATATGGCCACCCGTACGAGTGCAACGCGCATACACGAGGCCCTGCGCGAACACTATGTGAACGAGCGGTTCGTGAAGACGATGCCGCTATCGGATGTCGGGGCGCTTGACGCTGGCTACTTTGATATCCAGGCCTGCAATGGCACCAACCGGTGCGAACTGTTCGTCTTTGCAGCCGATGACCGTGCCATCCTGCTGGCTCGATTGGACAACTTGGGCAAGGGCGCCAGCGGCGCTGCGGTCCAGGCGATGAACGTCCACCTGGGGCTTGATGAGGGCCTGGGGCTCGCCGCCTGAGCGGCGTCAGCCTTCCTGCTCCGCGAACGCCCGGTAGTGGTAGGTGTAGGCGTCTCCGAAACCAAGCCGACGATACACCGACCGAGCGGGCGCGTTGTCGGCGTCGACTTGCAGGTAGCCGATGCGCGCGCCGTGTTGCCTCGCGCGCTCGAGCAACTGGCCACACAGCTTGCGTGCCCAACCATTGTTGCGGGCCTCGCTCGCTGTAAAGACGTCATAGAGACCCACCATGTCGGCTTCGCTCGCGATCTGGCCGCAGGCCAGCACGGCACTGCCGCCACTCCGGCGCAGCACCCAACCCTCGAAAGGAACCGGCGATAGTTCGAGCCGCTGTGCATGCGCCTGCTGTTGCGCCAGCGGTGAGCCTCGCAGCTGTCCGACGATCTGCGCGAAGGCAGCGTGCCCGACGCGCTGAAGGCTCGCGCCCGGTGGCAGCGGCTCCGCAGCGAGGGCCTTCAGGTCGTCGTTGACCATCACACACGCATCGGCGGACCGTCGCATCCCGCTGGCATCGAGCCACGCGTCCAGATTCGGCGGCAGCGCCATCGGCGTGATGCGAAAGATCAGCGGCAGCTGCGCTTCCTCGAACACCTGCTGGCACAGCGCAAGCTTCTGCGGGAGCGAAAGGCGCCCTTGGGCCACCGCGTTGACGCAGCGAGCGCGTCGGGCCTTGCCGGGGCAGAACCGCACGAGCCAGCCGTCGAGCCAGCGCTGTTGTGGCGGCGCGCTCGCGTTCAATCCCGCGTCTTCGACGCGAGATAACAGCGTTTGGGACCTGGTCGTTGGCATTTAAGCGAGTTGCTTGACACGGTCGACCATCTCGCGCGCGAACTCGAGGTAGGCCTGTGCGCCGCGCGATGATGGGTCGAACACCACGCCGGGTTGTCCATAGCTCGGCGCCTCGGCTAAGCGCACGTTGCGCGGGATGACGGCGTTGAAGACTTTGTCCCCGAAGTGACCCTTCAGCTGTTCGCTCACTTGCTGTTGGAGAGTGATTCGTGGGTCGAACATGACCCGAAGCAGGCCGATGATCTGCAGATCGGGGTTCATGTTGGCGTGCACCTGCCGGATCGTGTTGACCAGGTCAGTCAGGCCCTCTAGAGCAAAGTACTCGCACTGCATCGGCACGATCACCCCGTGCGCGCTGCACAGCCCGTTGAGCGTGAGCAAACTCAGGCTCGGGGGACAGTCGATGATGACCATGTCGTACTGGTCGGCGACGGCGTCGAGCGCTCCGCGCAATCGCTGGTCACGACGCTCCAAGGTGACCAATTCGACCTCCGCGCCAGCCAGCTCACGATTGGCGCCCAGAACGTCGTAACCGCCCACTTCAGATTGCTGTCGTGCTTCCGAGACCGATGCCGTCTCAAGCAGGACGTCGTAGACGGAGAGGTTCAGCGCCCTCTTATCGACACCGGACCCCATCGTCGCGTTACCCTGCGGGTCCAGGTCGACGAGCAGGACTCGCTGCTCGACCTTAGCAAGCCCTGCAGCGAGATTCACGGTCGTCGTGGTCTTCCCGACGCCACCCTTCTGGTTGGCGATGCAAAAGACGCTGGCTCTGCGCTTGACCGAATCATGGACAGAGTCGCCGGTCATCTAACCACCCTGCGCATCCACACCAGACACCGCTCTGCCTGAAGGTCGGGGACCGTGACAGGTTCCACGTGAAACACCTCCAGATCCTCCCGCAGCTTTGCGACTTCGTCGTCCGGCCGCCGCCCCTTCTGAACAACCCACACGCCGGCCGGTGCTAGCAGATGACGTGTCTGTTTGGTTAGCGCCTCTAGCGAGCCGAATGCTCGCGACACGATGACGTCCACGGGCTCGGGTGAAGTCAATCGCTCAAGCCTGCCGTGCCTGCCGATCAGATTTCGGACATTGAGCTCGGCGGCGGCCTGAGTCACGAATGCGATCTTCTTGGCGACCGCATCAACCGCCGTGACAAACCAGCTCGGCTGCATCAGCGCGAGTACAGCAGCCGGGAATCCCGGTCCTGACCCGGCATCGAGAATGCGCAGCGATGTGCCGGCTGCGTAGAGGCGAAGAGGGCCTACCAAGGTCAGGCCGTCGAAGACGTGCTGCACCAGGAGGTCCGACGGACTCTTCCACGAGCTCAGGCTGTGCACTCGGTTCCACTGCTCAAGCAGCATCAGATACTTCAGCAGTTTGTCCACCTGCACGTCATCGATCGGCAGTCCCAGCCGGCCTGCCGCACTCGACAGCCGGGAGGCGAGACCATCCCACGCGCTTGCTGACGCCGCCATTCAGCGATCATGCGGCGGACGGTAGCTTGCCGTCCTGCTCGTCGCCCCGGCCGCGCAAACGGCCCTTTCGCAGGTGCACCAAGAGCAGCGAGATGGCCGCTGGTGTCACGCCTGAGATCCGCGACGCTTGGCCCAGCGTCGCTGGCCTGATCTGACTCAGTCTCTGCCGCACCTCAAAGCTCAGTGCGGTCACCTTCGAATAGTCAAAGCCCTGGGGTAGCGGCATGTCCTCGTAGTTCGCGGCGCGACTGACTTCGGCAGCCTGTCGTTCGATGTACCCGGCGTATTTGGTGGCAATCTCGATCTGGCTTATCACGGCGTCAGCCAGTTCGGTGCCGAGTTCGGCGTGAAGTGTTTCACGTGAAACGATGCCGGCGTCTGGCCGCGCGGTGCTGCCCAGGGTCGCGATGTCATCGAAGCCAACACCGGGTCGCTTGAGCAGGTCGGCCAGGCTGTACTCGTGCTCAAGTACCTTTCCGACGGCGCGGATCGCCAGCTCAGCCGGCACCGCGGATGGGAACACCCAGGTCGACATCAGCCTCTGCTCCTCGCGGGCCAGCATGTCGCGCTTGAGATCGAAGGCGGCCCAGCGAGCATCGTCGATCAGCCCGAGCCGACGCCCCTGGTCGGTCAGGCGCAGGTCGGCGTTGTCCTCACGCAGATGCAATCGATGCTCCGCGCGACTCGTGAACATGCGGTAAGGCTCTGAAACGCCCTTCGTGATCAGATCGTCGACCAGAACACCGAGGTAGGCCTCGTCGCGCCGAAGCACCCACGGGTCGCGACCCAGCGCTGCCAACGCCGCGTTGGTCCCGGCATGCAAGCCTTGGGCTGCAGCCTCCTCGTAGCCCGTGGTCCCGTTGATTTGGCCCGCGAAGTACAGGCCAGGGATCGCCTTCGTCTCGAAGGACGCCTGCAGCGCGCGCGGATCGAAGTAGTCGTATTCGATCGCATAGCCGGGACGCAGGATGTGCGCGCGCTCCAGGCCAGTCATCGAGTGAACGGCCTCCAACTGCACATCGAAAGGCAGTGACGTCGAGATCCCGTTCGGATAGACCTCGTTGGTCTCCAGGCCCTCGGGCTCCAGAAAGATCTGGTGGCCACCCTTGTCAGCGAAGCGATTGACCTTGTCTTCGATGCTAGGGCAATAGCGAGGGCCCACACCCTCGATGATCCCCGTGAACATTGGACTGCGATCGAAGCCGCCCCGGATGATTTCGTGCGTTCGCTGGTTGGTGTGCGTCACCCAGCAGCAAATCTGGCGGGGATGCTGAGCGGCGCGACCCAAGAAGCTGAACACAGGCACCGGATCGACGTCGCCCCACTGCTCCGTCAACCTGTCGTAGTCGATCGATCGTCCATCGATGCGAGGCGGCGTTCCTGTCTTCAGCCGGCCTTGCGGCAACCCCAGCTCGCGCAGCCGCTCCGACAGCAGGATCGCCGGGCTGTCGCCGGCGCGCCCGCCAGGGTGATTCTGCAGCCCGACATGGATGCGGCCGTTCAAGAACGTTCCCGCGGTCAAAACAACTCTATTTGCATCAAAGCGAATGCCTACTTGCGTGATAACGCCTACCACAGCTCCGCTCTGATGGAGACACAGGTCATCGACCGCCTGCTGGAACAGCCATAGGTTGGGCTGGTTCTCCAGACGCTTGCGAATCGCCGCGCGATAGAGGACGCGATCGGCCTGCGCGCGCGTCGCACGGACCGCCGGTCCCTTCGAGCCGTTGAGAATCCGGAACTGGATGCCGGCCTCATCGGTCGCCGCCGCCATCGCGCCACCGAGCGCGTCGATCTCCTTGACGAGATGCCCTTTGCCAATGCCTCCGATCGACGGATTGCAACTCATCTGGCCGAGCGTCTCGATGCTGTGCGTCAGCAGAAGCGTGGCGCAGCCCATTCGCGACGCCGCCAATGCGGCCTCGGTGCCGGCGTGACCACCGCCGACCACGATCACGTCAAAACGCTTGGGAAACTGCATCGCTCACGCCCGTCGCTCGAGCCCGCATTGTAGGAAGCGCGACGTTGCCCTGACGGGCAAGAACCAGGCGACCTCCTGGCTCAGTGTGCTCGCTGCGCAACCCCAGTGCCGTTGACCGAGCGCAGGTCGTGCGAGACGCCACCAGCCGCCAACACGACCACTCGATCCGCACTGGCGATGGTCTCGGGTCGGTGCGCGACGATCACGCGCGTCAATCGCAATTGCCGCACCGCCTGATTGACCAGTCGCTCGCGTTCGACGTCGAGCGCGCTGGTCGCCTCATCGAGGAACAGCACGCGAGGCCGCTTGTACAACGCCCGGGCCAGCAGGATGCGCTGCTTTTGCCCACCCGACAGCGTCGAGCCCATCTCGCCGATCAGCGTGTAGTAGCCCATCGGCAGAGCCGCAATCTCTTCGTGCACCGCAGCCAGGCGAGCGCATTCGACGACGCGCTCCATGTCCGGACGCGAGTCAAAGAAGCTGATGTTGTCGGCGATCGAGCCGGCGAACAGTGGCTCGTCCTGCATCACCGTGCCAACCATCGCGCGCCATGCCGACGCGCCCAGCGCGTCGAGCGGCCGGCCACCAACCAGGACTTCGCCGTTGACCGGCGCCAGGATGCCCAGCATCAGCTTGATCAGGGTGGTCTTGCCGCACCCCGACGGACCCACGATGGCGATAGCTTCACCGGGCTCGACGCTGAGGTTGACGCCGCGCAACACGTCGCCCTCACCGTCCGAATAGCGGTACGCGACGTCGCGTAACTCGATGCGCGGCGGCGCGACACCGTCCGCGAGGGCGGCCGGCAGGGCACCGGCGGTCAGCTTCTCCGGCTCGCTCAGCACGATATCGGCCAGGCGCTCACCCTGGACCTTGAGCATCTTGAGCTCGGCCCACTTGTCGACCAGCGCCCCCACGCGCTGCGAGAACTGCTCCTTGTAGGCCACGAACGCGAGCAGCATGCCCACCGTCAATGCGTGGTCGAGCACCAGCATCGCGCCCAGCCAGATCACCAGCACCCGTTCCAGCCCGAACAGCGCGCGGTGCGCCACCGTCAGCGTGACTTCCAGTCGTCGCACCACGATGTCGGCGTTCATCGCGTCGACGACGAGATTCATGAACCGAGCCTGCCGATCCGCCTCGGCGGCGAACAACTTGATCGCCATCACGCCGCGCAGCGATTCGAGGAAATGGCTGGTCTTCTTGGCGTCGTGCACCAACGCCTCCTCGGTGGCCCGGCGCATCGGTGCGAACAGCAGCCAGCGCAGCGCCGCGTAGGCCGACACGATGGCCAGCACGACCGCGCTGAGCCGCGGGCTGTACAGCGCCATCATCGCCAGCGTGGTGACCACCAGCGCGCCGTCGAGCAGCACCTCGAGGAAGCTGGTGGTCAGCGTCTTCTGGATCTGCTGCACAGCGAAGAAGCGCGACCAGATGTCACCCATGTACCGGCGCTCGAACCATGCCAACGGCAAGCGCAGCAGGTGGGCGAACACGTTGCCGAGCCACTGCAGGTTCAGCGTCGCCGACAGATGCAGCACGGCCCACGAACGGATCGCCGCGGCCGCCGCCTGGATCGCCACCAACAGCGCGAAGCCGATCCCGAGCGTGACCAGGAGGTCGCGATCGGCGGTCACCAGCACGTCGTCGACCACCCACTGCATGAAGAACGGGCTCAGCAGCACGAAGAACTCGAGCACCAGCGCCAGTGCGACGATCTGTGCGAGCGAGCGCTTGAGCCCGGTCACGCGGCCGAGCAGTTGACGCACCGTGATGCGTCGGTGCTCGTCGCGCCGCTCGAAGCCCGCCTCCGGCGTCAGCTCCATCGCAGCGCCGGTGAAATGCCGCGACAGCCGTGCCCACTTCACCCAATGAGCGCCGCGCGCCGGGTCATGGATCAGCACGCCGTCCCGGCCGACCTTCACCAGCACCACGAAGTGGTTGAAGTCCCAGTGCAGGATCGCCGGCAGTGGCAGCTGCTCGAGCTGCTCGGGCTCGGCCCGCACCGCGCGCGTCTGCAGCTTCAGCGACCGCGCCATCATGGCCAAATCGGCCATCGTGGCACCCTTGAGCGACAGGTTGAAGCGCTGTCGCAGTGCCGGCAAGTCGGTGTGCAGGCCATGCGATGCCGCCACCATCGCCAGGCACGCCAGCGCACATTCGGCGGCCTCGTTCTGCAGGATCACCGGCGTGGCCGGAGCGCCGAAACCGATTCGCAACGAGCGCGCCGTCATGACACCCAGCGGATCACAGCCTGCCGGCGACGCCCAACACGGGCGCGAACAACCATTCCACCAGGCGTCGACGCTCGAGCATCACGTCGGCGTCGAGCTGCATGCCTGCGGCCAGCGGTTGCTCCCGCCCATACGCGAGCACCGACTGGCGCTCCAGATTGACCGTCACGCGGTACAACGGCTCGTCGGGTTTGACCGCCAACGGCAGCGCCGCGAGTTCGCCCGCCTGCAGCGGTGTGCTCGACACCTGGTGCACCACGCCCGCCTGATGGCCGAACTTCTGATACGGGAAGGCCGCGACGCGCAGACGCACGGGCTGCTCGGCGCGGATAAAGCCAAGCGCGCTCGAGGGGGCGTACAGGTGCGCCTGCAAACGCGTATCGGCCGGCACCAGGCTGGCCAACGCGACGTCGGGCGACACGGTCTGCCCAGGCTCGGCGAGCACGGTCGTCAGCGTGCCGTCCTGCGGCGCGCGAATCAGCATCTCGTGGCGTGCGTCGTTCTCTGCCGCCTCCTGCGCCAGCACCTGCGCAGCGCGTTGCAGCTCACCGGCACGCGCGCGCTCCTGCAGCGGCAACTCGCGCCGTTGTCCTTCCAGGGCCGCCATCTCGCGCCCGAGCGTGCTGCGCTGACGCTCCAGCGCCACCAGCTGTGCGCGCAGCGCCAGCACCTCTTCGCTCTTGTTGTTGATCTGTGCGGTCGAGACGAAGCGCTCTTCGCGCAGTGCCTCCAGTCGAACCAGCGTCTGCTGCGACAGCGACAGCCGCTGGCGCTGCAGCTCGATCTCCTTGTCGATCTGTGCGCTCTCTTGACGCAGCCCGGCGACGCGCTGTGTCAAGACCGCCTCCTGCTCGCGGCTCAGGCGCTGTCGCGCCTCCAGCGTTTCGCTCAAGCTCTCCTGACGCGCCTTGAGACTGCGCTGAACCCGCTGCTGCGCGCTGCCGTCGCCGGCGTGCGCGTCGAGCGACAATACGAACAGCACGTCGCCGGCGCGCACGATCTGCCCCTGCGTTGCGCGGCGCTCGGCCACGGTAGCCAGTTGCGGTGCGACCAGCCGGATCCATCCGCGGTCGGGCACCAGCACGCCGCGCACGTGGGCCTTGCGCGTGTACTCGCCCATCACCAGCCAGGCCCCGACCGCCGCGGCCACGGCCACCAGCAAAGCGACCAAGACCGACATCGACACCGGCCGCACCAGACGGACCTCACCCATCCATTGCTGGCGGTTCGCCTCGATCGCTTCGCGTCGGAACAACGCAGTCATGTCGAATCCGAGCCCAGAAATGCAGAACGGCCCGGATGAACCGGGCCGCCGACTAGCCGGCCGGAGGGGGGAAGCGCCGGCCCGTCGAGGGAAATCTTGGCGTTATTGCCAGCCGCCTTTGGGAGACCCGGTTTCGCCGACACCGCCCACAACCTGGAGCAGTTGGCGGTCGTCCAGCGGTTGCACCGTCTTCTTCGGTTGCACCGCGGCGCGGCGCTTACCTCCAAACAGCGCCTTGAGGAAAGAGGTCTTGCGGGTTTGCTGCATGTTGGTCTCCGTTCGGGATATGGCGCCAGGCCCGAGGCGCGTGACGGAGATTTCAGCAGCGGACGCGCGACCACGAAACTGTCAACTCTTACAGGGTGACAGCGCCCAACGTTGCTGGCCCAATAAGCAGGGTGTGCGTCAGCGAATCAGCCCCAGGCGTAGGGCCTTGAGCACCGCCTGGTGCTTGTTGACGCAACCCAGCTTGCGCATCGCATTGTTCAGATGCAGCACTGCGGTTCGTTCGGTAATCCCCAGAATCGAACCAACCTCCCACGCCGTCTTGCCATCCATCGTCCAGCGCAATGCCTCGAGCTCGCGCGGCGTCAACGACGGCAACACGGCCGCCGGCTCCGTCGGCACCAGCACGCGCATCGCTGCTTCGAGCGCATGCACGGCAAACAGCTGCAGGTCAGCCACCACCCGCGTCAGCTCGTGCCGGTCGCTCGGCAGCGCGCGATCACGATCGACGCCGAGCATGAAGTGCCTGCCCTCGGGCAGATGCAGCGCCATCGCGATCCCGGTCTGGTAGCCAAAGCGCGCCTGCTCTTCCCACAGCTCACCCTGGCCCTGTGAGGTGTAGGTCGCCTGATCCCAGATGATCGGCAAGCTCTGCCGCTTGCAGTGCTGCATCACGGGGTCGCGCTGCATCGCACGGGGGTCGTTGAAGACGCCCAGGAACTCCTGCGGCGTGTTGTCGACCACCACGAATTCGCTGCGGCCGATGCCGTGATCGATCACCGCCATGGCCGACACGGTGTCGAAGCCCAGTGCGCGCCCAAAGCGCACCACTTCGTCCCGGAACTCTTCACGGTCCCGGGCCTGCAACACCGATGAGTAGCCACCTTGCAGCATGTGAACGTCTCAGCGGCGGCGACTCGGACGCGCCGGGACCTGAAAGGTCTTACAGATTTCAATCGCTTGCGACTTGCCGAACACTAATTGGCACTTCCAACGACGAGTCGCATCATGCAATCCAAGTCTCACGCCTGTCCCCCCTGGACCGTCCGTGCCTGGCCGCCACTATTGTGGCAGGTTGACAACCTGCGGCCACTACCGATGCGGCATTTGGGCACACGCGTCACGAACCCCGGCGACCAGACTTCGCGCACCTCCGGGCAGACCATCTGGGCAGCGCATGCCGCCGGGGCGCAGGCCGGCATGGCGTGGGACTGGATTCAGCTTGCTGGAGGCGTGGTGGCGATGGCCGACCCGCTCTCCGTGGTCTCCAACCTGAGGCTCCTGAGTCCCGAGGGCACCGCGCTGTCGTCGCTGGAATCGCAGCGCCGTCTCAACGAGGTGGTACACATGCTGCCGTGGCAGGACGAAGTCGAGCGCGTGCTGATGATCAGCGCGCAGGCGGCCTGACGCTGCTCGGACCCTCCCGCGGGGGTCCGCCGCACCTGCCCCTCAGCGCAGCGCCGCCACGCGCAGTTGGTGAGCGATGTAGCCCAGGCAGGCACCGGCCAGCAGTGCCGCCACCAGCAGCGGCACCAGCAGGTCGGCGGCGGCGAAGGCGTCACCGCGCAGCACGCGACCCATCAGAGTGATCTGCGCCAGTGCCGGCACCCACAGGTGCCACGGCTGCTCGCCGCTTTCGTTGAAGAGTGTGACCATTGGCAACAGCGAGACGGCGAGCATCACCACGGTATTGCTGGCTTGCGCCTCCTTGAAGGTCTTGCAGCGGATGGCGATCGCCATCATCAGAGCCGACAGCGTCGCTGCCAGCGGCAGCAACAGCGCGAGGAACAGCGCGGCTTCGCGCCACCCGAAGCGAAACAACGCCGCCAGCGTCTCGCTGCGCATCAGGCTCTGCGCCGGCAGGAAGCTCAGGCAGCTGAGCACCGCGATCATCATGCCCACGCTGGCCACTGCGCCCCACTTGCCGGCCACCAGCGCGTGGCGTGACGCCGGCGTCATCAACAGCGGCTCCAGAGAGCCGCGCTCACGCTCGCCGGCTGTGGTATCCAGCGCCGCGTTGAGCGCACCGTAGAGCACCGCCATCAACACGAAGAACGGCACGATGCCGGTCAGTTGCGCCGCGCGCGCACGTGGGTCGGCCAGGTCGCGTTCCTCGATCTGTGCGGCTTCGAGCACGGCGGGCGCCACGCCACGATACGTGAGGCGCTGGATCGCGAGTTCATGGTTGAACGCGTGCAGCGCGCGCAGCACGCGTCGCACGCCGGTGGCTGCACGCGTGTTCGCGCTGGACGTCAACACCTCCAGCAGCGGCCGCTCGCCGCGTGCGAGCGCATCCTCGAAGCCGGGCGCGATCACGACCACTGGATCGGCCAGATGGCGCTCGACGAGCTGGCGCTCGTAGTCGGGCGGCGCGGCCTTGATCGTCAGTGTCTGCCGCTGCAGGAAGTTGCGCAGGGTCGGTGCGTGCTCGACCCCCGCCACCACCACTTCGCGCGACTCGGCCCTCTCCTCGCTGCTGGCCACCAACACCGACAGGCCGAACAGCAGCACAGGCCCCATCACCACCGACGACAACACCACGGCCAGCAGCGTGCGGCGGTCGCGCAGAGCGTCGCGCACCTCCTTGATGAAAACGGTCCAGGCGTCGGTCATCGAAGGGCGCCCTCGCCGCCCGTCGCGAAGGCGAGCGACACGAAGGCCTCTTCGAAGTCGGCGTGTCCTGCCTGACGGCACAACTCGTCGACGCTGCCTTCGGCCACGGCGCGCCCGTGTGCGACCACCACAACGTGGTCGCACAGACGTTGCACCTCCTGCATGATGTGCGTGCAAAAGACGATGCACTTGCCGTGCTCGTCGCGCAGCTGACGCAGCGCCTGGCGCAGCGCGCGGATCGCTTGCACGTCCAGCCCGCTGGTGGGCTCGTCGAGAACCAGATTCGGCGGATCGTGTATCAGCGCCCGGGCCAGCGCCGTCTTCATGCGCTCGCCCTGGCTGAAGCCTTCGGTGCGCCGGTCGAGCAACTCGGAGAACTCCAGCAGCTGGCCCAGCGCCTGCGCTCGTGCATCGGCGGCCTCGGGCCGCATGCCGTGCAGCCGGGCGTGGTAGACGATGTTCTCGCGCGCCGTGAGGCGCGGGTACAACCCGCGCGCGTCCGACAGCACGCCCAGGCGCGCCAGTGCGTCGCGCGGCCTCGCCGCCACGTCGATGCCGTCGACGGCGATGCGGCCGCGATCGGGCTTCAGCAGCGCGGCCACCATGCGCAGCGTCGTGGTCTTGCCCGCACCGTTCGGGCCCAGCAGCGCGGTGATGTGGCCATCGGCAGCGTGCAGCGTGACGCCACGCACCGCCTCGATCGCGCGTGCCTTGCGCCCGCGCCCCTGCACGAACCGCTTGTGCAGCTGGTCGACGACGATCATCGCTCGCTCACCTGCGCCTGGCCGAGCGGTACGAACACGGGCGGGTGTGGCGCCGCCGCGGCACAGGTCGCGTCGACCTTCAACGCGGTGGCGTCATCGGCCGCTTCGATGAAGCGCAGCATCGCGTCGCGCACGCACGGCAGCGCCATCACGCCGTGCCCCGCGTGCGGGATTACTGTGTGCCGCGCCTTGGCGCCGAGCGCACTTGCGCTGCGCTCGCCGTGGCGCGGCGGCGTGGCCGGATCGGCGGCCCCCGACAGCAGCCAGCTCGCGACGGGCGCGGCGGGTGTGGTATAGAAGGCCGGATCGATCGCTGCCCGCGGCCACGACGCGCATGCCCGTTCGTAGATGCGCGCAAAGGCATCGCCGAATTGCGCCCCGGCGGCATCGGTCGCCTGGCTGATGCGAGGCACGTCCTCCGAGCAAACGACCGAGAAATGCATGCCGCTGTACAGCGTGGCCCCTGGTCCCGACAGCGCCGACGCCAGCCCGGTCAACGCAGCAAAACGCCCGCGCGCGGCGTCGTCGATCGCTGCCGGCAACGCAGCGGTCAGCGCCGGCACGTATAGCGGCGAGCGCACCATGCCAAGCACCTCGTCGCGCGTGAGCAGCAGCGATTCGACTTGGCCGCTCACCGGGCTGGCGAGCTCTACGCGGCGCGGTAGGCTGGCCAGCACGGCAACCCAGTTGGCGCGCAACCGCGGATGGCGGGCGTTGCACTGCGCATCGGCTGCGCACCACTCGAACAGGCCGTCGAGCGCACGCTGGTTGTCGGTTGAGAACGACGTCGGCAGCACCATGTCGGCTGGCGCGACGCCGTCGAGCACGACGCGGCGCACGGCGCGGGGAAACTGGCGCATGTACTCCAACGCAGCCCGGGTGCCGTACGACGCGCCCACCAAGTTGATCACCGGCGCGCCGAGCGCGGCGCGCACGGCGTCCGCGTCGGCCATCGCGATCGGCGTGGTATAGCGCCGCAGGTCGCCATACGGCAGCCGCATCAGGCGGTCGCGGCATGCTGCGAGTTGGGCCATCT
Source organism: Burkholderiaceae bacterium (assembly GCA_035764445.1). Lineage (GTDB taxonomy): Bacteria > Pseudomonadota > Gammaproteobacteria > Burkholderiales > Burkholderiaceae_C > JAEUPI01. Next base: position 2,048 of record DASTZF010000223.1, on the reverse strand, counting down.
GCACGTCGGGGTCGAGCTGCTCGGCCAGCGGCCGCAGCGCCACACCGTCACTCTCGCAGCGCAACGGCGCACTGCGCCCGGTGCCGCGCTGGTCGACGAACACCAGGTCGCGTCGGTTGTTGAGGCGCCCCATCTGCGCGGCCACCGGTCCCGCCAGCTCGATCGCGCTCTGCCCGGGTCCGCCGGCGAAGAAGAACACCGGATCGGGCAGTTTGTGGCGTGACAGCGCCGGCAGCACCGCGTAGTGCACGTCGATCTTCGCGCCGTCGGGCTGCGACGGGTCGAGCGGCCGCTGCACGCTGCCGCACAGCGCCTCGTGCGTCACGCCCTTGAGCCGGCAGGGCTTTAGTTCGATGGCGGCTGCGGTGGCGGCACACAACCAGCCCACAGTCGCCACCCCGAGCACGCTCCACCGCCTGATCATCGGCGCGCATTGTCCACGAGTCGTTCGCGAACCCGATGCGCTGCGACTCCGACCACCAAGGCGGGGCTTTGCGGCACGCTATGCTGGCGGCCCTCGACTTTGACAAGAGGCCCGATCATGAAGCTGTACTACAGCCCCGGCGCGTGTTCGCTCAGCCCGCACATCGTGTTGCGTGAATTGGGCTTGCCGTTCGAGCCGGTGTTGGCCAGCACCAAGACCCACAAGCTGGTCGATGGCACAGACTACTACACGATCAATCCCAAGGGCTACGTGCCGCTGCTCGAGCTCGACGACGGTCAGCGCTTGAGCGAAGGGCCGGCGATCGTGCAGTACCTGGCCGACAACGCACCCGCCAAGGGCTTGATCGCCGCTGCCGGTTCCATGCCGCGCTACCGCCAGGTCGAGTGGTTGAATTTCATTTCCAGCGAGCTCCACAAGTCGTACTCGCCGCTGTTCAATCCGGCGATGCCCGAGGAGGGCAAGGCCGTGTTCCGCAAGCGGCTGCGCGGCCGCTACGAGTACCTGAATCAACAGCTCGAGGGCAAGTCGTTCCTGATGGGCGACTCGTTCTCGGTGCCCGACGCCTACCTGTTCACGGTCACCAACTGGGCCAAGGTCGTCGGCGTCGACATCACCGATCTGCCGAACGTGCAGGCCTTCATGACGCGCATGGCCGCCAGACCCGCCGTGCAGGAAGCGATGAAGACCGAAGGGTTGCTGAAGTAGCGCCGGCGCGCGCTCAGCCGGGCGCCAACCTTCAGGCGCTCGGCTTGGCCGGCTGCGCGAAAGCGCTCTCGCAGGCGGCACGCGCCGCCGCGTCGCCCTGGCGGGTGCACACCGATGAGAGCTGGTCGCGCAGACGCGCGACCACGGCGCCGTGCCGGCCGTCGCGATTCCACTGCGCCAATTGCTTGCCCACGCGCTGCAGCGAACGGGCGCTGCGGCCGTCGAACGCCGCCTTGTCGACTGCGGCCTCGTCGATCATTCGGCTGACGGCCTGCTCGACCTTCGCCTCGTCTTGCGGTGCCAGCTCGATCAACGCGCTCACGTACTGAGCCCCCCACTGCAGCCGGGTCGCCGGACCCTCGCTGCGCGCAAACGCCTCCTCGTACCAGCGCAGCGCCTCGTCCTTGCGGCCGAGCTTGCGCGCGTTGCCGCCCAGCTGGCTCATCAGGTAATACGGCGAGTGGCTCTTGGCGAGATTGCGCTTCAGCAGCGCATCCGACTCGGCCCATAGGCCGGCCTGGCCAAGGATGTAAGCCGCCGTCGGAATCACCGCCTGCCGCTCGTAGCCGTCGGTGATCTCGCGGTCGACGCGCGCGCTGGCGTCGCGCACCTGCTGCAGCAGCGGCGCGGCGATGCGCGGTTGGCGCTCGTTCTTCGCCGCATCGATGCGCGCCAGATCGACGCGCGCGCCGAGCGCGCTCAGGCGATCGGCGCGCGACAGCGTGGAGTCGGCCTGCAGCCGCTGCAGCGCCGTGTCGAACGCGCTCACGGTCGCCTTGCGGTCCGCGCTGCCGGTGACCGACACCGCCTTGGTGATTTCGGGCGCGTAGTTGGTCAGCACGTCCATCTGGGCACGCACGACCACCGGATCGGCGAGCCAGCCGCGCACGCGCTGGCG
>DASTZF010000222.1:0-11411 GCA_035764445.1 Burkholderiaceae bacterium | reverse complement strand
CCCGAGTGGGGCATCAGCCTGCAGAACCGCGGCCACGGCTTCTCGCTCGACCCGCAAAGTCCGAACGTGGTGGCCCCGGGCAAGCGACCCTTCCACACCATCATCCCGGCGTTCTTGACGAAGGACGGCAAGCCGCAGATGAGCTTCGGCGTGATGGGCGGCAACATGCAACCACAGGGCCATCTGCAGACGCTGGTGCGCATGATCGACCATCGGCAGAACCCGCAGGCGGCCTGCGATGCGCCGCGCTGGCGCTTCGATGGCGGCCTCAGCGTCGAGGTCGAGCCCGAGATGAACCGCGACACCGTGCGGGGTCTGATCGCGCTTGGTCACCACATCGAGCCGCGCTTCGACAGCTACATGGATCTGGGGGCCGGTCAGTTCATCTGGCGCCTCGGCGATCCGGCGGTTGAAGGCTACGTCGCGGCCAGCGACCCACGGCGCGACGGCCTGGCCGCCGGCTTCTAGCCCGGCGCGGCCGCTAACCCGCCGCCCGCTGAACCGCGCGCGCTGCGCTAACCCGCTGCGCGCTGAACCTCGCGCGCAGGAGCGCGCGTCGGCGCGCCGCGCAGTTGCGTATGCAGCCAGGCGTCGGTGCGCGCCATCGACAGCGCGGCCTCCTCGACCATCCAGCCGACGAACGCCTTGACGTCGGCGTCGTCGGCCTGCGCACGGCGCCAGCGCGCGATGTGCTTCTTCACCGAGGTCATCGGCTCGAAGCCGCGCACCGGAATCGTCAACCGCCCGGCGTGCAGCGCATCGTCCACGAGCAGCGAGCGCGCCAGCGCGACCCCCGCGCCGTCGAGTGCGGCAGACAGGATCGGCCCCATGTCGGCAAAGCGCAGTTCGCCGCCGCGCCGCCGCTTGGCGTCGATGCCCAGACGGTCGAGCCAGGTGCTCCAGCTCCATTCGCCGGTGGATAGCGTCGCCTTGTGCAGCAGGGTCAGGCTGCCGAGGTCGCGCGGTTCGGCCATCGGTTGACCGGCAGGCAGCAGCTTGGGGCTGCAGACTGGGAACACGCGTTCGGCGAACAGCGGCGCCTGCGTCGGCCCTGTGGCGTACTCGGCCTCGTTGACCCACAGGATGCGTACGTCGACTTGCGGCACCGGAGTGGCGTAAGAGTCCAGCGGCGTCAGCTCGACCGACAAGCCAGGGCAGCGTGCCATGAACTGCGGCAGCCGGCTGGCCAGCCACCAGGTGCACAACGCGCTGCCGGCGGCCACGCGCAGTCTGCGCTCGGGCGCCTTACCGAGTCGCGCGAGGCCGTCGAGCGCGGCGGCGATCTCGGGCAGCAGCGCGGCACCTGCCTCGGTGAGCTTCAAACCCGGATTGAGGCGGTGGATCAACTTCTTGCCGAAGTGCGTCTCGAGCCGCCGCACGCGGTGGCTGATGGCGCTTTGCGTGAGGCACAACTCGGCGGCCGCGCGCGTGAAGCTCAGGTGGCGGGCCACCGCTTCGAACGCGACCAACTCGGGAAACGGCGGCAGGGGACGCATCGACGGCATTGTGCGCGCATGACGGCGATTCATGCGCGCGGTGGCAATCGTCATTTGCCCGCCGGCGGCGCGCACCGGGACACTGTGCGGCATGGACACGCAGTCGACGTCAGCACCCGCAACGGCGCACACCACGATCCGCCTGCTGCGGCTGAGTATCAACGGCGTCGAGCACGAGCACACTGCGCCCGCGCACACCACGCTGGCCGCGCTATTGCGCGAACACGCCGAGCTGACCGGCACCAAGGTCGCCTGCGACCAGGCGGCGTGCGGCGCGTGCACGGTGCTGCTCGACGGTGAGCCGGTGTTCGCGTGCCACACGCTGGCGGCGCAGGTGCAAGGGTCGCGGGTGCTGACGATCGAAGGGATCGGCGGCGACCAACTCGACCCGCTGCAGGGTGCGTTCATCGACCGCGACGCCATGCAGTGCGGCTTCTGCACGCCGGGCATGATCCTGGCGCTGAAGGCCGCTGTCGCGCGCGCCGCCGCGGCCGGCATCAAGCCGGGACGCGCCGAGCTCGCGCAGGCGATCTCGGGCAACGTCTGCCGCTGCGGCGCCTATCCCCACATCCTCGACGCGGCGCTCGATGTCGTCGGTCGAGTTTGACCCGGTGGCACCGGAGCCGTTGCCGCGCTGGCCGGAGGCCGGCGCGCTGCAGGTGGTCGGTCGCGCCCATGCGCGCGCGTCGGCGCTCGCCAAGGTGACCGGCCGAGCCACCTACGCGAGCGATGTCGTGCGGCCGCGCATGGTGCACGCGGCACTGGTGCGCTCGACGATCGCGCGCGGTACGGTGGCGTCGTTCGACGGCACGCGTGCGCATGCGCTCGACGGTGTGCTTGCGGTGCTCGGCCCGAGCGACCTCGCATGGCCGGGGATCGCGGTGCGCGCGCGCCGGCTGCGGCCGGTGATCGACGCCGACGTGCGCTTCGTCGGCGAGGAGATCGGTGTCGTGATCGCGGAGACCGAGTCGGCTGCACGCCGGGCGGCGCGCGTGATCGACGTGCGCTACGACGCCGCGCCTGCGTGCCTCACCGTCGACGACGCGCTCGCCGCCGACGCGCCGCTGGTGGCACCGGCATCGGAGCACCACAACGTGGCGGGCGGCGTGCAGCGCATCGAGCACGGCGATCTCGCAGCGGCTGCAGCGGCAGCCGAAGTGGTCATCGAAGGGCACTACAGCACCGAGGCGCAGCACCACAACTGCCTCGAGCCGCACGGCTGCGTGGCGGAGTGGGTCGGCGACGCGCTGACGCTCTGGGATTCGAACCAGGGTGGCCACCTGATCCGCGAGCGACTGGCCGCGACGCTGGAGCTGCCCCTCGATCGCGCGCGCGTGGTCGGTCGCTTCGCCGGTGGCGGCTTCGGCAGCAAGATCTTCATCAAGCCGTACCACGTGGTGGCAGCGCTCGTCGCGCGCCACCTGGGGCGGCCGGTGCGCTTGTTCATGCCGCGCCGCGACGAAGTCGTCGCCAGCCACCACCGCGCGCCGACGCGTCGCCACATCCGGCTCGGCGCCACGCGCGCCGGGCACTTGACCTTCATCGACGAGCGCATCACCGGGCAGGCAGGGCCGTGCCCGCTGTTCGCGATCAACGCCGCGGGCGCCGCCAACGGCCTGCGCCTGCACCGCGCCGATGCGCTGCGCGCCGAGATCCGGCGCGTGCTGACGAACACGCAGTCACCGGTGCCGTTCCGCGGCCCGACCGCGGCCGAGGACATCTTCTGCCTCGAGCAGGCGATCGACGAGCTGGCGTTCGCGCTGCAACTCGATCCGCTCGAGCTGCGCCTGCGCAACCTGGCCGAGGTCGACGCGCTGTCGGGGTTGCCGTATGCGGGCAAGCAACTCGAGCGTTGCTATCGGCTCGGCGCACAGGCGTTCGGCTGGCGGCACTCCCCGGTGCGCTCGTCGATCAGCGGTGACATCGCGCGCGGCATCGGCGTCGGTGCGGTGGTCTACGACGCCACGCTGTACGAGCCGAGCCTCGCCGAAGCGGCGTGCCTGCACGGCGGCCGCATCGAGATCCGCATCGGGGTGGCCGACATCGGCACCGGGGCCGACACCGTGTTCGCGCAGATCGCCGCCGAGGAACTCGGCGTGCCGTTGTCGATGGTCGACACGCACTGGGGCGACACCGGCGACACGCCGCGCTCGATCGACGCCAGCAACCACAGCCGCACGTCGGCGGTGGTGGGTCCGTCGGTGCGCGCGGCCGCGCATGCGCTGAAGCGCGCGTTGCTGGCGGCCGGCGCACGGGCGCTGCGCGTCGACGACGCGCGGCTCGTGCTGACCGAGCGCGGCATCGCGCTGCGCGACGACCCGCAGCGCGCTGTGAGCCTGGCCGTCTTGGTCGACGCGAGCGGGCCGATCGCCTGCCTGGCACCGCGCGAGCGTCCACCGACCGGGGTGTTCGCCGCGATGTTCGGTGCCCACTTCGTCGAGGTCGAAGTCCACCTGCGCAGCGGCCGCGTGCGCGTGCTGCGTGCGGTGTGCGCGCACGATGCCGGGCGCGTGCTCAACCCGCGGCTGGCCGCGAGCCAGGTGCACGGCGGCTTCGTGCAAGGCCTGGGCATGGCGCTGCACGAGGAGCGCGTGCTCGACCCGCGCAGCGGCGAGATGCTCAACGCCGCGATGTGGGCTTACCGCACGCCGGCGATCGTCGATGCGCCGGCAGCGATCACCTTCGTCAATGCCGGCGTGCCCGATGGCGGCAACAGCCTCGGCGTCAAGGGCATCGGCGAGCCGCCGCTGATCGCCGCCGGGGCGGCGATCGCCAACGCGATCCACCACGCGATCGGCGTGCGGCTGCGCGACTATCCGATCACGCCCGACAAGGTGCTGGCGGCGCTGCGGGAGCGCGCGGCATGACGCCGTTCCGTCTGCTCGACGCCGCGTCGGCCGCGCAGGCCGCGGCCCTGTTGCGCGCCCACGCACCGCACGCGCGGCCGATCGCGGCCGGCGGTGATTTGCTCGGGCTGCTGAAGGAACACGTCTCCGGCCCGACGTTGCCGGCGCCATCGGTGCTGGTGAACCTGGCGACCGCGCCGGACCTCGCCCATATTGCGCGCGACGACGATGGGTTGCGCATCGGCGCGATGGTCACGCTCGCACGGCTGGCGCGCGAGTCTGCGCTGCCACCGATGATCGCCGAGGCGGTCGCTCGCATCGCGTCGCCGCAGCTGCGCGCGCGCACCACGCTGGGCGGCAACCTGCTGCAGCGACCGCGCTGCCTGTACTTCCGCCACCCCGACGTCGTCTGCTTCAAGAAGGGCGGCCATGTGTGCGCGGCGGTCGGCGGCCCCGAGCGCGCGCATCCCGGCGCGCTGTTCGCCGGTCGCTGCCAGGCCGGTCATCCGTCGGATCTGGCGCCGGTGCTGATCGCGCTCGGCGCGCAGGCGCACGTCGTCGGCGCCACCGGCACGCGCACGCTGCCGCTGGCCGCGCTGTACGACGGCGCCGCGGACAACCCGCACGGCGAAACGCAATTGCGCAGTGACGAGGTGCTCGCGGCGTTGATCGTGCCGCGGCGGCCGCGCGCGCAAGCCTTCGAGAAGGTGGCGCCGCGCGCGGCCAACGAGTTCGCGTGGACCGGTGCTGCGGTCGCGCTCACGTGTGAAGGCGACGCGATCGTGGCGGCCCGCATCGTCGCCAGCGGCATTGCGCCGGGCCCGTTCGTGTTCGAACGCGCCGCCGCAGCGCTGGCCGGGCGACCGGCCGGCGAAGTGGATGCGGCGCGGGTCGCGCGGCAATTGCTGCCAGTCGAGCCGGCCGGCACGATGATCGCCGCGCGCTTCGACGCCGCCCGGCTGGCGATCGAGCTTGCACTGTCGCGTGCATTGCAGCAGGTGGGCACCCGCTCACCGCACAATCCGCGCTCGAACGGCCAAGACCACCGATGACCCGATCGACCCCACCCGAAGCATCCACCGCGACGGCCGACGTGATCGTGGTCGGGGCCGGCTTCGGTGGCCTGTATGCGCTGCACAAGCTGCGCACCAGCGGTTTGACAACGCTGGCGCTCGAGGCCGCACCGAGCGTCGGTGGCACCTGGTGGGCCAACCGCTACCCCGGCGCGCGGGTCGACATCCAGAGCCTGGAGTACTCGTATTCGTTCGACGAGCCGCTGCAGCAGCAGTGGCGCTGGAGCGAGCGCTACGCATCGCAACCCGAGCTGCTGCGCTACGCCAACCACGTGGCCGACCGCTTCGACCTGCGGCGCGACATCCGCCTGAACACGCGCGTCGAGCAGGCGCACTTCGACGAAGCCACCGCGCGGTGGCGCGTGCGCAGCGCCGACGGCCGGCAGTGGAACGCGCGATTCGTGGTGATGGCGATCGGGCCGCTGTCGACGCCCAACACGCCGGCGTTCGACGGACTGCGAAGCTTCGAGGGCCCGGTGCTGCACTCGGCGCAGTGGCCGCACGAGCCGGTGGACTTCAGCGGCCGTGATGTCGCGGTGATCGGCACCGGCTCGTCGGCGGTGCAGATGATCCCGATCATCGCCGAGCGAGCGCGCACGCTCACCGTGTTCCAGCGCACCGCCGCGTATGCGGTGCCGGCGCACAACGGCCCGCTCGACCCCGAGCGCGAGGCGCGCATCAAGGCCGACTACGCGGGCTTTCGCGCGCGCAACCGCCGCATGCGCGCAGGCTTCGGAAGCGAGCTGGCGCCGCATCCGCTACCGACGATGCAGGTGAGCGCGCAGGAGCGCGAGGCGCAGTTCGAGGAGCGCTGGCGCATCGGCGGCTTCAGCTTGATCGGCGCCTTCGTCGACACGCTGACCGACCTGCGCGCCAACGACGCGTGCGCCGAGTTCGTGCGCGGCAAGATCCGCAGCATCGTGCGCGATCCGGTGGTGGCGCAACGGTTGTGCCCGACGCATCCGATCGCCTGCAAGCGCCTGTGCGTCGACAGCGGCTACTACGACACCTACAACCGCGCCAACGTCAGCTTGGTCGACGTCAGCGGCGCGCCGATCGAGCGCATCACGCCGCACGGCCTCGTCAGTGGCGGGTGCGAGCATCGCTTCGACATGCTGGTGCTGGCCACGGGGTTCGATGCCTTCACGGGTCCGCTGACAAGGATCGACCTGCGCGGCCGCGATGGCCTGCACATCGGCGACAAGTGGCGCGGCGGTCCTCTGAACTACCTCGGCCTCATGGTGGCGGGCTTCCCGAACCTGTTCAACCTGGTCGGTCCGGGCAGCACGTCGGCCTTCACCAGCGTGATCACCGCGATCGAGCAGCACGTCGACTGGATCGCCGACTGCATCGCGTGGCTCGATGCGCGCGGCCATCGCACGATCGAAGCCAACGACGAGGCCGAGGCGCACTGGGTGCAATGGGTCAACCAGGTCGCCGCGCAGACCGTGTTCCTCAGTTGCAACTCGTGGTACCTGGGTGCCAACATCCCGGGCAAACCGCGCGTCTTCATGCCGCTGGCCGGTGGCTTTCCGGCGTATGCCGACCGCTGTGCTGCGGTCGCGCGCGACGGCTACACCGGCTTCGTCGCACGCTGACGCCGCCCAAGCGCCGACGTCGCGTCGCGCCTGCCCTTATCATCGGCCGCTGTTGCTCGATTGCGGCGCGCGCACGCCGCTCCCCTTCATGAGATTGCCTGCGTCGACTGTCGATTGTCGCGTTGTCGTCGAGCGGGTGGGGCTGCTGGCGGCGGTGGCGCTGCTGGCAGCGTGCGGCGCCAAGGACGGTGCACCGGCCGCGGCGCCCGGCGGCGGTCGCCCCCAGATGCCGCCCGCCCAGGTGGGCGTGGTCACCGTGCAGCCGCGCAGCGTTGCGTTGCGCACCGAACTGCCGGGTCGCGTCGAGGCGCTGCGCGTGGCTCAGGTGCGCGCGCGCGTCAACGGCGTCGTGCTCAAGCGCCTGTTCGTCGAGGGCAGCGACGTCAAGGTCGGCCAGCCGCTGTTCCAGATCGACCCCGCGCCGTATCAAGCGGCGCTCGATTCGGCGAGCGCGACGCTGGCCAAGGCCAAGGCGAACCGCGCGATGACCACCGAGCTGGCCACACGCTACAAGCCGCTCGCCGAGGCCAGGGCGATCAGCGCGCAGGACTACATCAATGCCGAGTCGGCGCGCCAGCAGGCCGAGGCCGACGTCGCCGCCGGCGAGGCCGCGGTGCAGACCGCGAAGCTGAACTTGGCCTACGCCCACGTCACCGCGCCGATCGCAGGTCGCATCGGCCGCGCCACCGTGACCGAAGGCGCCTTGGTCAGCGCTGCCGAGGCGACGCTGCTGGCCACGATCCAGCAGGTGGGCATGGTGTACGTCAATTTCACGCAGCCCAACACCGAGGTGCTGCGGCTGCGCCGGCTGATGGCGACCAACAAGCTGCGCAAGGTCGGCAACGGCGAGGGCGCCGAGGTGCGCATCGTCCTCGACGACGGCAGCGAGCTGCCGCGCCCGGGCAAGCTGTTGTTCACCGACTTGTCGGTCGATCCCACCTCAGGCCAGGTGACCTTGCGTGCCGAGGTGCCCAACCCCGACGGGCTGTTGCTGCCGGGCCAGTACGTGCGCGTGCGCATCGCGCAGGCCGAGCTGCCGGCGGCGGTGCTGCTGCCGCAGCAGGCGGTGACGCGCACCGCGCAGGGCGACAGCGTGCTGGTGGTCGGCCCCGACAACAAGCCGCAGACGCGCGCGGTGCAGCTCGGCGAAGCTCAGGGCAACGACTGGGTCGTGCTCGGCGGGCTGCAGGCCGGCGAGCGCGTGATCGTCGAAGGCTTCCAGAAGATGATGGTGCCCGGTGCACCGGTCAATCCGGTGCCGTGGTCCGCGCAGCGTGCGCAAGGTGCGGCGTCGGGCGCGTCAGCGGCCGACGGCGGCAAGACCTCCTGAGCGGCTCAGCGCATGGCGCGCTTCTTCATCGACCGGCCGATCTTCGCGTGGGTGATCGCGCTGTTCATCCTGGTGATGGGCAGCGTGTCGGTCAAGCTGCTGCCGGTGGCGCAATACCCGACGGTGGCGCCGCCGTCGATCAGCGTGTCGGCGTTCTACCCCGGCGCGTCGGCGCAGACGCTCGACGAGACCGTGATCAGCGTGATCGAGCAGGAGATGAACGGCTCGCCCGGGCTGATCTACATGGAGTCGGTGACGCAGGCCAACGGCTCGGGGCAGATCGCGCTCACCTTCGAGACCGGCACCGACCCCGCGCTGGCGCAGGTCGACGTGCAGAACCGCCTGAGCCGCGCCGCACCGCGGCTGCCGGCGGCGGTGACTCAGCAGGGCGTGCGCGTCGACAAGACACGCAGCAACTTCCTGCTGTTCACGATCCTGTCGACCACCGACGGCTCGTTCGATCCAGTGGCGCTCGGCGACTACGCGTCGCGCAACATCGTCCCCGAGATCCAGCGCATCCCCGGCGTCGGCCAGGCGCTGCTGTTCGGCACCGAGCGCGCGATGCGCATCTGGATCGATCCCGCCAAGCTGGTCGGCTACGGGCTCAGCGTCAACGACGTCAACGCGGCGATCCGCGGCCAGAACGCACAGGTGTCCTCCGGCACGATGGGCGACCTGCCGATCGTGCAGGGCCAGCAGATCAGCGCCACGGTGGTGGTCAACGGCCAGCTCGACAACACCGACGAGTTCGGCGACATCGTGCTGCGCGCCAACATCGACGGCTCGACGGTGCGGCTGCGCGACGTTGCTCGCATCGAGCTCGGCGGCCAGAACTACGCCACTTCGGCGCGGCTGAACGGCAACCCGTCCACGGGCGTCGGCGTGCAGCTGTCGCCCACCGGCAACGCGCTGGCCACCGCAACCGCGGTGCACCAGCGCATGCAGGAGCTGTCGAAGTACTTCCCCAAGGGCATGAAGTACGAGATCCCGTACGACAGCTCGCGCTTCATCCGCATCTCGATCTCGCAGGTGGTCGAGACGCTGCTCGAGGCGATGGCGCTCGTCTTTCTGGTGATGTACCTGTTCCTGCAGAGCTTCCGCTACACGCTGATCCCGGCCATCGTGGTGCCGGTGGCGCTGATGGGTTCGTTCACCTTGATGTTCGCGCTCGGCTACACGATCAACGTGCTGACCATGTTCGCGATGGTGCTGGCGGTCGGCATCCTGGTCGATGACGCGATCGTGGTGATCGAGAACGTCGAGCGCATCATGAGCGAGGAGGGGCTGCCGCCGCGCGAGGCCACGCGCAAGGCGATGGGGCAGATCACCGCGGCCATCGTCGGCATCACGGTCACGCTGGCGGCGGTGTTCATCCCGATGGCGTTCTTCGCCGGCTCGGTGGGCAACATCTACCGCCAGTTTTCGCTGGTGATGGTCAGCTCGATGATGTTCTCGGCTTTCCTGGCGCTGTCGCTGACCCCCGCGCTGTGCGCGACCTTGCTCAAGCCGGTGGAGGCCGGGCATCACCTCGAGAAGCGCGGCTTCTGGGGCTGGTTCAACCGCGGCTTCAAGCGCACCACGCACAACTACGAGGGTGGCGTCGCGTGGGTGCTCAAGCGCGTGGGCCGCACGATGGCCGTGTTCTTGCTGGTGGTGGCGCTGGTGGTGTGGATGTTCCTGCGCCTGCCGGCGTCGTTCCTGCCCAACGAGGATCAGGGCTACCTGATCGTCAACGTGCAGCTGCCGCCCGGTGCGACGCAGGGTCGCACGTTGTCGGTGATGCAGCAGGTCGAGGGCTTCATGCTCAAGCAGCCCGAGGTGCAGAGCATGGTCGCGGTGATGGGCTTCAGCTTCTCGGGGCAGGGGCAGAACGCGGGCCTCGCGTTCGTGCCGCTGAAGGATTGGAGCGAGCGCAAGGGCCACGAGCATTCGTCGCAGGGCCTCGCCGGGCGCGCGTTCGGCGCGTTGATGGGCGTGCGAGATGCCTTCATCTTCGCGCTCGCACCGCCGGCGATCCCCGAGCTCGGCACCGCCACCGGCTTCAACTTCCGCCTGCAGGACCGCGGCGGCAACGGCCACGCGGCGCTGCTGGCGGCGCGCAACCAGATGCTCGGCATGGCCGGCCAGAGCAAGATCATCACCGGCGTGCGCCCCGACGGCCTGGAAGACGCGCCGCAGCTGCAGATCGACATCGACCGCGACCGCGCGGCCGCGCTCGGCGTGTCGTTCGAGGCCATCAACGCCGCGCTGTCGACCGCGCTCGGCTCGACCTACGTCAACGACTTTCCCAATCGCGGCCGCCTGCAGCGGGTGGTGGTGCAGGCCGACGCGCCGGCGCGCATGCAGCCCGACGACCTGCTGAAGATCAACGCGATGAACGCGCAGGGCAAGCTGGTGCCGCTGTCGGCGTTCGCCACCACGCGCTGGGTGGTCGGCGCAATGCAGACCGTGCGCTACAACGGCTACCCGGCGATGCGCCTGGCCGGCGACGCGGCGCCCGGCCACAGCACCGGTGAGGCGATGGACGAGATGGAGCGCCTGGCCGCGCAGCTGCCCCCTGGCTTCGCTTTCGAGTGGACCGGCCTGTCGCGTGAAGAGAAGCTGGCCGGCGCGCAGACCACGGCGCTGATTGCCTTCTCGCTGCTGGCGGTGTTCCTCGCGCTGGCCGCGCTGTACGAGAGCTGGAGCATCCCGGCGTCGGTGATGCTGGTGGTGCCGCTCGGCGTGCTGGGCGCGATCCTCGGCGTGACCATCCGCGGCATGCCCAACGACGTGTTCTTCAAGGTCGGCCTGATCGCGGTGATCGGCCTGTCGTCGAAGAATGCGATCCTGATCATCGAGTTCGCCAAGGACCTGCATGCGCAGGGCAAGGGCCTGATCGAGGCCACGCTCGAGGCGTGCCACCTGCGCTTCCGCCCGATCCTGATGACCTCGATCGCCTTCATCCTCGGCGTCACGCCGCTGGTGGTGGCCTCCAGCGCGAGCGCCGCCAGCCAGCGCGCGATCGGCACCGGCGTGATGTCCGGCATGATCAGCGCCACCGTGCTGGCGATCTTCTTCGTGCCGGC